>NZ_BAABEP010000001.1:0-439607 GCF_039540215.1 Streptomyces tremellae | reverse complement strand
GGCCACGTTCCCGCCGTGGTGCCAAAGGACGAGCCGGCCGAGGGTGAGGCGGGCGAGAGCCCGCAGAGCCCGCGCGGACCGGTCTCCTTCCACGCGGAGAAGGTGCTGATCGTCGACGACGACGTGCGGAACGTCTTCGCCCTCACCAGCGTCCTCGAGGCGCACGGGCTGAACGTGCTCTACGCGGAGAACGGCCGCGAGGGCATCGAGGTGCTTGAGCAGCACGACGACGTCACGGTGGTCCTGATGGACATCATGATGCCGGAGATGGACGGCTACGAGACGACGTCCGCGATCCGCAGGATGCCGCAGTTCGCGGGGCTGCCGATCATCGCCCTGACCGCGAAGGCGATGAAGGGCGACCGGGAGAAGGCCATCGAGTCGGGCGCCTCCGACTACGTGACCAAGCCCGTCGACTCCGACCAGCTGCTGGCGATGATGGCGGATTACATGCGGCAGGAGTGACACCCCGGCCCGGCGGGGTCGCCCCGTGGGGGGCACCCCCGCCGTGGTAGAGGGGATGTGGCACGGTGGGGGTGACACAGGTGCCGGGAACGATCGGCCCCCGTGCCGCGTTACCCCGTTCGTACGCCGTGACATCGCGGTGACAGGGTGTGGCGACGGGCGGGGTGCGGCTACCATGACCGGCACAAGGACGGACGGCGCGCGGATCACGTCGCCCGGCGGGCAGTTCGGTCTCGGACCGGGCCCCAGAGCCGGGGGACAGCCGCTGCCGGGGCGAGGAGGGCGGGTGGCCATGGTGCAGAAGGCCAAGATCCTCCTGGTCGATGACCGGCCGGAGAATCTGCTCGCGCTGGAGGCGATCCTCTCCGCGCTCGATCAGACACTGGTGCGGGCATCGTCAGGGGAGGAAGCACTCAAAGCGCTTCTGACGGACGACTTCGCGGTCATCCTGCTGGATGTCCAGATGCCCGGGATGGACGGGTTCGAGACGGCGGCGCACATCAAGCGCCGCGAGCGCACGCGGGACATCCCGATCATCTTCCTCACCGCGATCAACCACGGCCCGCACCACACCTTCCGCGGCTACGCGGCGGGCGCCGTCGACTACATCTCCAAGCCGTTCGACCCCTGGGTGCTGCGCGCGAAGGTCTCCGTCTTCGTCGAGCTGTACATGAAGAACTGCCAGCTCAAGGAGCAGGCGGAGCTGCTGAGGCTGCAACTCGCGGGCGCGGGTGAGGCCAAGGAGCAGGAGCCCGCGGGGCTGCTCGCGGAGCTGTCCGCCCGGCTCGCCGCCGTGGAGGAGCAGGCGGAGGCGCTGTCCAAGCAACTCGACGACGACGCGGCGGACGCGTCCGCCGTCGCCACCGCGGCTCACCTGGAGCGCAAACTCACCGCGCTGCGCCGGGCCCTCGACGCCCTCGGGCCCGGCACGGCAGGCGCGGGCCCCGCAGTGCCGCCGCAGCTCTGACGCCACCGCGGCCCCGAAGGGCCCTGACGCTCCGCCACCGCCGCGCCCTGCGCGGCCCGCCGGTCGGGCCCCTGCCGTACGGGCGGGGCGCGCGGGCCCGCTGACGGGCGCTCAGGCCGGGCCGCGCGCCGCCTCGACACGAACGGGTGAAGCGGCGGTCGCACGTGTCCCCGGCGCCGCACCCCGGTAACCTCACCACCATGGCCTCACGTACGTCCGGCAAGGGTTCTCAGCCAGCGGCGGGCACCGCGAAGCCGCGGCCCGGCCGTACGACCGGCGCGGCGAAGAAGGCAGCGGCCCCGCCCGCCAGGAAGACCGCGCAGAAGACCGCGGCCCGCAGGCCGCCCGCCAAGAAGGCACCGGCGAAGAAGGCCCCTGCACGCAAGGGCGCGAAGGCGGCTTCCAGGCCCGCGCCCTCGCCCACCGGCGGTGTCTACCGGCTGGTGCGCGCGGTGTGGCTCGGCGCCGCGCACGGGGTCGGCGGCGCGATGCGCGGCATAGGGCGAGGAGCCAAGGGCCTCGACCCCGCGCACCGCAAGGACGGCCTCGGGCTGCTGCTGCTCGCGCTCGCGCTGATCATCGCCGCGGGCACCTGGTCCAGCCTCAAGGGCCCGGTGGGCGAACTCGTCACCATGCTCATCACCGGCGCCTTCGGCCGCCTCGACCTGCTGGTGCCGATACTGCTCGGCGCGATCGCCGTGCGGCTGATCCTCTATCCGCAGAAGCCCGAGGCCAACGGGCGCATCGTCATCGGCCTGTCCGCGCTGGTGCTCGGCGTGCTCGGGCTCGTCCACATCGCCTGTGGGGCGCCGGGGCGGGACGCCGGCACCCAGGCCATGCGGGACGCGGGCGGGCTGATCGGCTGGGCGGTCTCCGAGCCGCTGATCTTCTCGATGGGCGCCCCGCTCGCCGTGCCCGTCCTGCTGCTGCTGACGGTCTTCGGGCTGCTCGTCGTCACGGCGACCCCCGTCAACGCGATCCCGCAGCGGCTGCGGCTCCTCGGGGTCAGGCTGCGCATCGTCACGCCGACCGAGGAGGAGGCCGCCGCGCTCGCCGCGGAGGCCGAGGACGGCGACGCCGAGCCCTATGAGGAAGCAGCAGGGGCGGACGAGGCATGGCGGCAGGCCCGCCCGGCGCCCCGCCGCTCCGGCGCGCCCCGGCGCGGCCAGGAAGCCGTCTTCGACCACGACCAGGCGGAGGCCGAGGCGCTCGCCCGGCGCGACAGGAGGTCCCGCAGGCCGGCCAAGGACCCGCTCGCCGGACGGGAGCTGGACCCGGTCGACGTGGCGGCCGCGGCCGCCGCCGCCCTCGACGGCGCCGTGCTCAACGGCATCTCGCCCTCGCCGGTGGTCGCCGACCTCACCCAGGGCGTGAGCGGCTCCGTGCGGCGTCCGGGGGCCGGCGGGGACGCAGGCGCGGAGCCCGCGGAGCCCACCGCGGCCGCCGACGCCGCCTCCGTGCCCACCGCCCGCGGCGCCGCCGGCCGGCGCACGGACGCCACGACAGCGGGCGAGGGGGCGGGGGCCGGCGCGATCGCCGACCTGACCAAGCCCGCGCCCGAACCGGCCGAGGGGCTGCCGGCCAGGGCCGAGCAGCTCCAGCTGTCCGGGGACATCACCTACGCGCTGCCGTCGATAGACCTGCTGGAGCGCGGCGGCCCCGGCAAGACCCGCACCGCGGCCAACGACGCCGTCGCCCGGTCCCTCACCACCGTCTTCACCGAGTTCAAGGTCGACGCCGCCGTCACCGGCTTCACCCGCGGCCCGACGGTCACCCGCTACGAGGTCGAACTCGGCACCGCCGTCAAGGTCGAGCGCATCACCGCGCTCGCCAAGAACATCGCGTACGCGGTCGCCAGCCCCGACGTGCGGATCATCTCGCCGATCCCCGGCAAGTCGGCGGTCGGCATCGAGATCCCCAACACGGACCGCGAGATGGTCAACCTCGGCGACGTCCTGCGGCTCGCGGGCGACGACGACACCGACCCGATGCTGGTGGCCTTCGGCAAGGACGTCGAGGGCGGCTACGTCATGCACAGCCTCGCGAAGATGCCGCACATGCTCGTCGCGGGCGCCACCGGCTCCGGCAAGTCGTCCTGTATCAACTGCCTGATCACGTCCATCATGATGCGGGCCACCCCGGAGGACGTACGGCTCGTGCTCGTCGACCCCAAGCGCGTCGAGCTCACCGCGTACGAGGGCATCCCGCACCTGATCACGCCGATCATCACCAACCCGAAGCGGGCGGCCGAGGCCCTGCAGTGGGTGGTGCGCGAGATGGACCTGCGCTACGACGACCTCGCCGCGTTCGGCTTCCGGCACATCGACGACTTCAACCAGGCGGTGCGCGACGGCAAGGTGAAGCCGCCCGAGGGCAGCGAGCGCGAGCTCCAGCCGTACCCGTACCTGCTGGTGATCGTGGACGAGCTGGCCGACCTGATGATGGTCGCGCCGCGCGACGTGGAGGACGCCATCGTCCGCATCACGCAGCTCGCCCGCGCCGCCGGCATCCACCTGGTGCTGGCGACGCAGCGGCCCTCCGTGGACGTCGTCACCGGTCTCATCAAGGCGAACGTGCCCTCGCGGCTCGCGTTCGCGACCTCCTCGCTCGCCGACAGCCGCGTCATCCTCGACCAGCCGGGCGCGGAGAAGCTGATCGGCAAGGGCGACGGCCTCTTCCTGCCGATGGGCGCCAACAAGCCGACCCGGCTCCAGGGCGCCTTCGTCACGGAGGACGAGATCGCCGCCGTCGTCCAGCACTGCAAGGACCAGATGGCGCCGGTCTTCCGGGACGACGTGGTCGTCGGCACGCAGAAGAAGAAGGAGATCGACGAGGACATCGGCGACGACCTCGACCTGCTGTGCCAGGCCGCCGAACTGGTCGTCTCCACACAGTTCGGCTCGACGTCCATGCTCCAGCGCAAGCTGCGCGTCGGCTTCGCCAAGGCCGGGCGGCTGATGGACCTGATGGAGTCGCGCAACATCGTCGGGCCGAGCGAGGGCTCGAAGGCCCGCGACGTCCTCGTGAAGGCCGACGAACTCGACGGTGTGCTGTCGGTCATCCGGGGGGAGTCTTCGTAGAGACAAGTGGCGGGGCAACCCTTTTCGACACCCGTACGTCAAGGTGGGCAGGGAGGGACAGCACGGCCCTCCCTGCCGCGTCGCAGGCCCGCACCCGCGGCGCACGAAGCTGAGTCCTCCCGCCTGCCCCACCCTTTCGTACCACCCCTAGACTGAGCGTCCAGCAGGTGGCTACACGCTCGAAAGGCCCACCCGTGTCCATCGGCAACTCATCTGACGGCACCTCACCACAGGAAGAACCCCGCCCCGCGGAGTCCGCACCCGAGGACCGCGTCCCGCTCGGACAGACCCTGCGGCAGGCGCGGCTCACGGCCGGCCTGACCATCGACGAGGTCAGCGCCGCCACCCGGGTCCGCGTGCCCATCGTCCGCGCCATCGAGAACGACGACTTCTCCCGGTCGGGCGGCGACGTGTACGCCCGCGGCCACCTGCGCATGATCGCGCGGGAGGTCGGCCTCGACCCCGAGCCGCTCGTCGAGCAATTCGACGCGGAGCACGGCGGGCGGCCCGCGCCCACCCCGACCCCGGCGGCCCCGCTGTTCGAGGCCGAGCGGATCAGGCCGGAGCGCCGCCGCCCCAACTGGACGGCGGCCATGGTCGCCGCGATCGTCGCCGTGGCCGGCTTCGCCGGCTTCACCGCCCTGCACAGCGGCGGCGACTCCTCCGACACCGTCGCGGGCAGCGGCGACACCTCGGAGGCGGGCGGCCCCACCCCGGGCAGCTCCGTGGGCAAGCCGTCGCACACGGCAGCGCCGGCGAAACCGGCCGCGCCCAAGCCGGGCACCTCGGACAGCGCCATCGCCGCCGCGCCCCGCGACAAGGTGACGGTGAAGCTCTCGGCCGTCGACGACAAGAGCTGGATCTCGGCCAAGGCGCACAACGGGAAACTGCTGTTCGACGGCATCCTCGCCAAGGGCGAGTCGAAGACCTTCCAGGACGACAAGCAGGTCGACCTCATCCTCGGCAACGCCGGAGCCATAGAGCTCTACGTCAACGGCAAGAAGGTCGACGACGAGTTCCAGCCGGGCCAGGTCGAGCGTCTCTCCTACACGCAGGGCGACCCGACCGCCGGCTGACGGGCCGCTCTGCGCGGGGTCCTGGCGGCGCCGGGACCCTGCGCGAGCTGCGCGGCGCCGGGACCACGTAGTCTTGAGTCCATGCCCGAACGCCGTACCGTCGCTCTCGTCACGCTTGGCTGCGCCCGTAACGAGGTGGACTCGGAGGAGCTCGCAGGCCGCCTGGCGGCGGACGGCTGGGAGCTCGTCCAGGAAGCCTCCGACGCGGATGTCGCCGTCGTGAACACCTGCGGCTTCGTCGAAGCCGCGAAGAAGGACTCCGTCGACGCGCTCCTCGAAGCGAACGACCTCAAGGACCACGGGAGAACCCAGGCCGTGGTCGCCGTCGGCTGCATGGCGGAGCGGTACGGCAAGGAGCTCGCCGACGCCCTGCCCGAGGCGGACGGCGTGCTCGGCTTCGACGACTACGCCGACATCTCCGACCGGCTCCAGACCATCCTGGCCGGCGGTGTCCACGCCCCCCACACGCCGCGCGACCGCCGCAAGCTGCTGCCGCTGAGCCCCGTGGAGCGCCAGGAGGCCGCCGGGGTCGCGCTGCCGGGCCACGGCGACATCGCGCCCGCCCCCGCCGACCTGCCCGCAGGCGTCGCCCCCGCCTCCGGGCCGCGGGCGCCGCTGCGCAGACGGCTCGACACCAGCCCCGTCGCGTCCGTGAAGCTCGCCTCCGGCTGCGACAGGCGCTGCTCCTTCTGCGCCATTCCCTCCTTCCGCGGCTCCTTCATCTCCCGCCGCCCGAGCGACGTGCTGGGCGAGACGCGGTGGCTGGCCGAGCAGGGCGTCAAGGAGGTCATGCTCGTCTCCGAGAACAACACCTCGTACGGCAAGGACCTCGGCGACATCCGGCTCCTGGAGACGCTGCTGCCCGAACTGGCCGCGGTCGACGGCATCGAGCGCATCCGCGTCAGCTACCTCCAGCCCGCCGAGATGCGCCCGGGACTCATCGACGTGCTCACCTCGACGCCGAAGGTGGCCCCCTACTTCGACCTGTCGTTCCAGCACTCGGCCCCCGGCGTGCTGCGCGCCATGCGCCGCTTCGGCGACACCGAGCGCTTCCTCGGGCTGCTGGAGACCATCCGCGCCAAGGCGCCCTCGGCGGGCGTCAGGTCCAACTTCATCGTCGGCTTCCCCGGCGAGAGCGAGGCGGACTTCGCCGAGCTGGAGCGGTTCCTCACCGAGGCGCGGCTCGACGCCGTCGGCGTCTTCGGCTACTCCGACGAGGAGGGCACCGAGGCCGCAGGGTACGACGCCAAGCTCGACGAGGACGTGGTCGCCGAGCGCCTCGCCCATCTCTCCAGGCTCGCCGAGGAACTGACGTCCCAGCGCGCCCAGGACCGGCTCGGCGAGAGTGTCGAGGTGCTGGTGGAGTCGGCGGACGTCGCGGACACCGGCGTCGACGGCGCCGTCGCGGTGGGGCGCGCCGCGCACCAGGCGCCCGAGACGGACGGCCAGGTGGTCCTCACCTCGGGCACGGACCTGCGCCCCGGTCGTATGGTCGAGGCGAAGGTGACCGGCAGCGAGGGCGTGGACCTGGTCGCCGAGCACCTGACCATCCGTCCGGGAGACCAGCCCAGGACCGCCGTCGAGGAGGCCGCCAGATGACGGGAGTCCCCGCGTCCGCGACGGGCGGTGCCGGCTCGAAGCAGGCGCCCGCCGGGAAGCTGGGGGCCGCCGTCGACCAGGCGAGCCTGTGGAACGTGGCGAACCTGCTGACCATGGTGCGCCTGCTGCTCGTCCCCGCCTTCGTCGTGCTGATGCTGCAGAACGGCGGGTACGACCCCGTGTGGCGGGCCTGGGCATGGGCCGCGTTCGCCGTCGCGATGATCACGGACGTGTTCGACGGGCACCTCGCCCGCGCGTACAACCTCGTCACGGACTTCGGGAAGATCGCCGATCCGATCGCCGACAAGGCGATCATGGGGGTCGCGCTGGTCTGCCTCTCCGTGCTCGGGGACCTGCCGTGGTGGGTGACGGCGGTGATCCTCGTGCGGGAGCTCGGGATCACCCTGATGCGCTTCTGGGTGATCCGCCACGGAGTGATCGCGGCAAGCCGCGGCGGCAAGCTGAAGACGCTCGCCCAGGGCATCGCCGTGGGC
This sequence comes from Streptomyces tremellae, assembly GCF_039540215.1. Classification (NCBI taxonomy): domain Bacteria; kingdom Bacillati; phylum Actinomycetota; class Actinomycetes; order Kitasatosporales; family Streptomycetaceae; genus Streptomyces; species Streptomyces tremellae. The sequence continues at coordinate 431,926 of NZ_BAABEP010000001.1, read as the reverse complement.
ATGTACGTCCTCGCGCTGGTCGACTGGTGGGCCACGTTCCGCTTCTGGGTGATGGCGGTCGCCGTCGTCCTCACGGTCCTCACCGGGCTCGACTACGTGCGGCAGGCCGTGGTGCTGCGGCGCGAGGGCCTGGCGGCGGAGCGCGTCGCCGCGGCCGGGGCGCCCGCGCGGGGCCCGCAGGAGGGGGAGCGGTGAGCACTCCTCCGAAGGTCGCAGACGCCGCGGACGCCGCCACGGCCGCCGAGGACGCCGTACGGCGGCTCACGGAGCTCGGGACGACGCTCGCGGTCGCCGAGTCCCTCACGGGCGGCCTGGTGGCCGCAGCGGTGACGGGCGTGCCGGGCGCCTCGCGGGTCTTCCGCGGCTCCGTCACGGCGTACGCGACGGAGCTCAAGCGGGACGTCCTCGGCGTCGACGGGGGGCTGCTCGCGGCCCGCGGCGCGGTCGACCCGGACGTGGCCAGGTCCATGGCCGCGGGCGTGCGGCGGGCGCTTGGCGCCGCCTGGGGCGTCTCGACCACCGGCGTCGCGGGCCCCGAGCCGCAGGACGGGCAGCCGGTGGGCACCGTCTACGTGGCGGTCTCGGGACCGGCAGGACAGGACAAAGTGGCCGCGCTGCGATTGAACGGCGGCCGCGCGGACATCCGTAGAGAGAGTGTGCGGTCCGTCCTGGCCCTGCTGCTGGGCGAACTGCCCGGGAACGGGCGGACACAGGATACGGAACAGAACGGGGGGACTTGATGTTTGCAGCCCTGAGTGAACACGACATCGCTCCCCGCACGGCCGCGTCGCAAGGCGGTACGGTGGGGCGTGAAGGATGCGGCTACGCGGTCCGAGGAGGGAGCCACCGATGATCCTGCTCCGTCGCCTGCTGGGTGACGTGCTGCGTCGGCAGCGCCAACGCCAGGGCCGTACTCTGCGCGAAGTCTCCTCGTCCGCCCGAGTCTCACTCGGCTATCTCTCCGAGGTGGAGCGGGGGCAGAAGGAGGCGTCCTCCGAACTGCTCTCCGCCATCTGCGACGCGCTTGACGTACGGATGTCCGAGCTCATGAGGGAAGTGAGCGACGAGCTGTCGTTGGCGGAGCTGGCGGCGTCGGCTGCGGCCGACGAGCCTGTGCCCGCACCAGTACGTCCGATGCTGGGTTCCGTCCCTGTGACGTCGGTCCCGAAGGTGCCGACGGAACGTGTGACGATCAAGGCGCCGACCGAAGCGGTCGACGTGGTCGCCGCCTAGCGCAACCCCAGGTCAGAAGCGAGCCCCCGGCGGGTACCCCGTGGTACGTGCCGGGGCTCGGCTGTGTCGGCACCCGGGGCCCGCGGCGTACGGGGCCGGTGGCGGCTCAGGGCGCGGGTGGCGGCTGGCAGGGGCCGGCGGCGCTCAGGGCGCGGGTGGCGGCTGGCAGCGGGGGCACCAGTACGTGGGCCTGTCCAGCTGCGGGTCCTTGCGGATCAGGGTGCGGCAGCGCGGGCAGGGCAGGCTCCTGCGGCCGAAGACATGCAGGCGGCGGCTGCCGCTCGACACCCGCTTGTTGAGTTCGAGGAGGCGCCTGGCGGCCTCCACGAGACGCTCGGGACCGCGCACCGCGCCCACGGGGCTCCACGGGTGGGCGCGGGCCACGAAGCACGCCTCCGACTTGAAGATGTTGCCGATTCCGGCCAGATTGCGCTGGTCGAGCAGGGCCTCGCCGACCGGCCGCTCAGGCTCCGCCAGCAGGTTGGCCAGGGCCAGCTCCGCGTCCCAGTCGGGGCCGAGGAGATCCGGGCCCAGATGGCCGACGACGGCCGCCTCCCGCTCCGTGCGGACGAGCTCAAGGACCTTCAGCCGGTAGGCGACGGCCGTCGCGGACTCCACGCCGAGGATCGCCCGGATCTCGTGCGCCGGGCCCCCGCCCCAGCGCCGGCCCGGCGCGTACACCTTCCACGCGCCCTCCATGCCGAGGTGGGAGTGGAGCGTGAGGCCACCCTCGACCCGGGTCATCAGGTGCTTTCCGCGCGGCGTCACGTCGAGGACGGCCCGCCCGGTCAGGTCCGACGTCGCGAACCTCGGGACCCGAAGATCGCCGCGGACCAGCACACGGCCCGCGAGCGCGCCGTGCAGTGTCCGGGCGGCCCGCCACACCGTGTCTCCCTCTGGCACCCTTCCTCACGCCCTCAGCCGCAGGCCGCGCGGCGTCGCGTGGAAGCCCGCGGCCTCCAGCGCCCCGGCGAACGGCGAGGTGAGGGCCGCCGCGCCGTTCACCCGCTCCACGGTGACCGTGCCGATCGCGCCCGCCGAGGCCGCCGAGGCCAGCGCCCCGGCCGCCGCACGCAGCGCGGGTGAATCGGGATCGGGCGCCCACGACAGCAGCGTCCTGCCGCCCCGCTCCATGTACAGCGTCAGCTCGCCGTCGACCAGCACGACCAGCGAGCCCGCCTTGCGGCCCGGCTTGTGGTGCGCGCCCTCCGGCGGCTCCGGCCACGGAAGGGCCGCGCCGTACGCGCTCGCCGGGTCGGCCGCCGCGAGCACCACCGCCTGCGGCTCGGGCGACCCGGCGGTCCGCTCCCGCGCGGTGGCCGCGGCCCGCAGCCGGTCCACGGAGCCGTCCATCGCGAACTGCGCGGCGCCGAGGCCCTCCACCACATAGCCGCGGCGCGCCTGCCCGCTGTCCTCGAACGCGGACAGCACGCGGTACACCGCGGAGAAGCCGCCCTCGACGCCCTCCGCGGCGACCGCGCCGCGCGTCAGGTCGCCGAGCCGGTCGAGCAGGGCGTGCGCGAGCGCGTGCGCCCGGTGCGTGGGGTCCTGCTCCCGGCCGGGCAGCAGCGACCAGCGGCCGCTCACCGTGGGAGGGCCCGCGCGCGACGCGGTCCGCGCGGCGGCCGTCAGCGCCCCGTACCGGCCGCGGGGGACGGGCCTGCGGGCGCGGTGCGCCGTCGAGCCCGCCGTACGCCCCGAGCCGAGGAAGGACCGCAGCGGCGCCAGCGTGTCATTGGTGAGCCGGCCGGACCAGGCCAGATCCCAGACGGCGTCCGCGAGCTGGGGGTCCGTGGCGTCCGGATGGGTGGTGGCGCGCACCTGCTCGGCGATCTGCCGGAAGAACAGGCCGTAGCCGCCGCTCAGCGCCGTCAGGACGGACTCGTGCAGCGCGGTGAGCTCCAGCGGGTGCGCGGGCGGCAGCAGCAGCGGCGCCGAGTCCGCCGGATACAGCGCCACCCAGCCGTCCTTGCCGGGCAGGGCGCCCGCGCCCGCCCACAGCACCTCGCCCGTGGTCGTCAGCTCGTCCAGCAGGGCGGGCGTGTAGCCGGCGACCCGGGACGGCAGGACGAGCCGCTCCAGCGCGGACGCCGGGACCGCGGCGCCCTGGAGCTGCTCGACGGCGCGCGCAAGGCCGTCGACGCCGCGCAGCCGGTGGGCCCCCAGGTGCTGCCACTGCGGCAGGAACGACGCGAGCGCCGCGGGCGCGACCGGTTCGAGCTCCTCCCGCAGCGCGGCGAGCGACCTGCGCCTGAGGCGGCGCAGCACCGCGGCGTCACACCACTCCTGGCCGATGCCCTCGGGATGGAACTCGCCCTGCACGACCCGGCCGGCCGCGGCAAGACGGTGCAGGGCGCCGTCCGTGACGGCCGTGCCGAGGCCGAAGCGCGCCGCGGCCGAGGCCGAGGTGAACGGCCCGTGCGTGCGGGCGTGCCGGGCGAGCAGGTCGCCCAGCGGGTCCTTGACGGGCTCCGTGAACGCCTCGGGCACCCCGACAGGCAGCGCCGTGCCCAGCGCGTCCCGCAGCCGGCCCGCGTCCTCGACCGCCGCCCAGTGCCAGGACCCGGCGATCCGCACCCGGATCGCGCGCCGCGCCGCCTCCAGCTCCGCCGCCCAGCCGGGCTCCGCGCCCCGCTCGGCGAGCTCCGCGTCGGTCAGCGGGCCGAGCACCCGCAGCAGGTCCGCGACGCCCTCGACGTCCTTGATCCGCCGGTCGTCCGTCAGCCACCGGAGTTCGCGCTCCAGCTCGGCCAGCACCCCGGGGTCGAGCAGCTCCCGCAGCTCGGCCTGGCCGAGCAGCTCGGCAAGCAGCCGGGAATCAAGCGAGAGCGCGGCGGCCCTGCGCTCCGCGAGCGGCGAGTCGCCCTCGTACAGGAACTGCGCGACATAGCCGAAGAGGAGCGAGCGGGCGAACGGCGAGGGCTCCGTCGTCGTGACCTCCACGAGCCGGACCCGACGCGCCTCGATGTCGCCCATCAGCTCCGTGAGGCCCGGCACGTCGAACACGTCCTGCAGGCACTCGCGGACCGCTTCGAGGACGATCGGGAACGAGCCGAACTCACTCGCCACCTGGAGCAGCTGCGCGGCCCGCTGGCGCTGCTGCCACAGCGGGGTCCGCCTGCCGGGATTGCGGCGCGGCAGCAGCAGCGCACGGGCCGCGCACTCCCGGAACCGGGCCGCGAACAGCGCGGAGCCGCCGACCTGGTCCGTGACGACGCCGCTCACGTCCCCCGCGTCGAACGCCACGTCGCCCGCCCCGATCGGAGCCTGCTCGCCGTCGTACGTCGCCTCCGCCGCCGCGGGGTCCGCGTCCAGCAGGTCGAAGCCCATCAGGTCGGCGTCGGGCAGGCGCAGCACGATGCCGTCGTCCGCGTGCATCACCTGCGCGTCCATCCCGTACCGCTCGGCGAGGCGGGCGCCGAGCGCCAGCGCCCACGGGGCGTGGACCTGCGCGCCGAACGGCGAGTGGACCACCACCCGCCAGTCGCCCAACTCGTCGCGGAACCGCTCCACCACGATCGTCCGGTCGTCCGGCACGTGCCCGCACGCCCTGCGCTGCTCGTCCAGATACGACAGGACATTGCCCGCGGCCCAGGCGTCGAGGCCCGCCGTCATCAGCCGCAGCCTGGCGTCCTCCTCGCCGAGCGCGCCGACCTCGCGCAGGAACGCGCCGACCGCGCGGCCCAGCTCCAGCGGGCGGCCCAGCTGGTCGCCCTTCCAGAACGGCAGCCGGCCAGGCGCGCCGGGCGCGGGCGTCACCAGGACCCGGTCGCGGGTGATGTCCTCGATCCGCCACGAGGTCGTGCCGAGCGTGAAGACGTCGCCCACCCGGGACTCGTAGACCATCTCCTCGTCGAGCTCGCCGACGCGGCCGCCGCCCTTCTTCGGGTCGGCGCCCGCGAGGAAGACGCCGAACAGGCCGCGGTCCGGGATCGTGCCCCCCGAGGTGACGGCGAGGCGCTGCGCGCCAGGCCGGCCCGTGACCGTGCCCGCGACGCGGTCCCACACCACGCGCGGGCGCAGCTCGGCGAACGCGTCCGACGGATAGCGGCCCGCCAGCATGTCGAGCACCCCGGTGAACGCGGACTCCGGCAGCGAGGCGAACGGCGCTGCCCGCCGCACCGTCGCCAGCAGGTCGTCCGCCTGCCGGGTGTCGAGCGCCACCATCGCGACGAGCTGCTGCGCCAGCACGTCCAGCGGGTTGGCCGGCACCCGCAGCGCCTCGATCGCCCCCTCCCGCATGCGCTCCGTGACCACCGCGGCCTGCACCAGGTCGCCGCGGTACTTGGGGAAGACAACGCCGGTGGAGACCGCGCCCACCTGGTGTCCCGCGCGCCCCACCCGCTGGAGCCCGGAGGCGACGGACGGCGGCGACTCGACCTGCACGACCAGGTCCACGGCCCCCATGTCGATACCGAGCTCAAGGCTGGACGTCGCCACCACCGCGGGCAGGCGGCCCGCCTTCAGGTCCTCCTCGACCTGGGACCGCTGCTCCTTCGACACCGACCCGTGGTGGGCGCGGGCCAGCAGCGGTGGCGCGCCCTGGGCCGCGCCCGCCTGCGCCATCACCTCCGCCGGCGAGTGGTCGGCGGGCAGCGCCTCGCCCGTGGCGCGCTCGTACGCGATCTCGTTGAGCCGGTTGCACAGGCGCTCCGCGAGGCGCCGCGAATTGGCGAAGACGATGGTCGAGCGGTGGGCCTGGACGAGGTCGGCGATGCGCTCCTCGACGTGCGGCCAGATCGACGGCTTGTCGCCGCCCGCGGGCCCTTCGCCGCCGCCGGCGGGCGGGCCGCCGAGCTCGCCGAGGTCCTCCACCGGCACGACCACCGACAGGTCGAACGCCTTGCCCGAGGGCGGCTGCACGATCTCCACCCGCCGCTGCGGGGAGAGGAAGCGCGCCACCTCCTCCACGGGGCGCACCGTCGCGGAGAGGCCGATCCTGCGGGCCGGGCGGGGCAGCAGCTCGTCCAGGCGCTCGAGCGACAGGGCGAGGTGGGCGCCGCGCTTGGTGCCCGCCACGGCGTGCACCTCGTCGAGGATCACCGTCTCCACCCCGGCCAGCGCGTCCCGCGCCGAGGAGGTCAGCATCAGGAACAGCGACTCGGGCGTCGTGATCAGGATGTCCGGCGGCCGGGTCGCGAAGGACCGCCGGTCGGCGGCGGGCGTGTCGCCCGACCGGATGCCGACGCGGATGTCGGGCTCGGGCAGCCCGCGCCGCACCGACTCCTGCCTGATGCCCGTGAGCGGGCTGCGCAGATTGCGCTCCACGTCCACCGCGAGGGCCTTCAGCGGTGACACGTACAGCACGCGGCAGCGCTTCTTCGCCTCGGCGGGCGGCGGCACCGACGCCAGCCGGTCCAGCGCGGCGAGGAACGCGGCGAGCGTCTTGCCCGAGCCCGTCGGCGCCACCACCAGCACGTCCGCGCCCTCGCCGATCGCACGCCACGCGCCGTCCTGCGCCGCCGTGGGCGCGGAGAAGGCCCCCGAGAACCAGCCGCGGGTCGCGGGGGAGAACGAGTCGAGCGCACTGCCTGCCATGCCCCCATCGTGCACCCCGCCACTGACAACACCGCAGAATCGAGTGATGGGAACGGGTACGGGCCTCGCGGCGGGCGGGCCGGGAGACGGCGGAGCGGCGGACGGGCCCACCGCGGACGGGCCCACCGCAGACGGGCCGGTGCCCACGCGGGGCCCCGGCGCGGCCGGGCGCGAGGAGGCGCGGCACTGGCTCTACCCCGACCTGCCGGGCGTCGACCTGCTGCGGGCCCGCTACGTGCGCAAGACGTTCCTGCGCCACACCCACGAGACCTACGTCATCGCCGCCATCTCGCACGGCGTCGAGGGTTTCCACCACGGCGGCACCGACCGCTACGCGGGGCCCGGCGGGCTCGCCCTGATCAACCCGGACACGCCGCACACCGGCTTCGCCAAGGACCCGGGGGGCTGGCGGTACGGGGCGCTCTACCCCTCGGCCGACGTGGTCGCCGCGATCGCGGCGGAGACGACAGTCCTGCGCGGCACGCCCGGCTTCGTCTCGCCGGTGCTCGACGACGCGCGCACCGCGCGTCTTGTGCACGGGGTGCTGCGCGCCGCCGACGAGGGCAACGCGCTCGCCGCCGACACCCTGCTGCGGACCGTCGTGACCCGGCTGATCCGCAGCAACGGCGGCCGGCTGCCCGCGCGCACCGTGCGCGGCGCCGGCGCCCTGGCCGCCGCGCGCGCCCGGTCCGTCCTGCTGGAGCGGCTCGCGGACCCGCCGTCGCTTGCGGAGCTCGCGGACGCCGTGGGCACCCGCCCCTTCCCGCTGCTGCGTGCCTTCAAGGAGGCGTACGGGATGCCGCCGCACGCCTGGCTCACCGACGCCAGGGTGCGGGCCGCGCGGCGGCTGCTGGACGCGGGGCACGCGCCGGCGGACACGGCCGCCGAAGTCGGCTTCAGCGACCAGCCGCACCTCAACCGGCACTTCAGCCGCATCGTGGGCGTGCCGCCGGGCGCCTACCGGCGCGAACGCCTCGCGGTCGCAAGAACGTACAAGACCACGCGGGGCCCGCGCCCGTAGCGTGCGGGCGTGGAACGAGCACAGGAACACGCCCCGCCCCGGCCGCCGGGGCCCCAGGACCCGCAGGGTGCCGAGGCCCGTGGGGAAGCGGCCGTCGTACGGGACGCGCTCGGTGTCGGTGTGGCCGTTGGCCTTTCCGGCTTCGCGTTCGGCGTGACCGCGGCGGGCGCCGGGCTCTCCGCGGGGCAGGCGTGCGCGCTGAGCCTGCTGGTGTTCACGGGCGCCTCGCAGTTCGCGCTGGTCGGCGCGCTCGCCGGCGGCGCCGGGCCGTTCGCCGCCGCGGCGGGCGCACTCTTTCTCGGCGTGCGCAACACCTTCTACGGCCTGCGGCTCTCGCAACTGCTGCGGCTGCCGCGCGCGGTGCGGCCGCTCGCCGCGCACTGGGTCATCGACGAGACGACCGCGGTCTCGCTCACCCGGAAGGACCGGCGGGGCGCCCGGATCGGCTTCACCGTCACAGGCGCCACGCTGTACGCGCTGTGGAACCTCACCACCTGGGCGGGCGCGCTCGGGGCCAGGGCGCTCGGCGACACCTCCGCCTGGGGGCTGGACGCGGCGGGCCCCGCCGTCTTCCTCGCGCTCCTCGCCCCGATGCTGCGCACCGGGACAGAGCGGGCGGTCGCCGGGCTCGCCGTCGTGCTGGGCCTCGGGCTGCTGCCCGTCCTGCCCGCGGGCGTCCCGGTGCTGGCGGCGGCGCTCGCCGCGCCCGCGGTGCTCGGGTTCCGCGCGGTGCGCGGACGCGGATCGCGGCCGGGGGCGGGGCGGCGCGGGCGGGGACCGGAAGAGGGAGGCGGCGCGTGAACGTCTGGATCGCGATCGGGGTGACCGCGGCGGGCTGCTACCTCGTGAAACTGCTGGGACTCCTGGTGCCCGCGGGGGCGCTGGAGCGCCCGCTCGTACGGCGGCTCGCGGCCCTGCTGCCGGTGGCGCTGCTCGCGGCGCTCACCGCGCAGCAGGCCTTCGGCACCGGCAGCCACCTCGTGCTGGACGCCCGCGCGGCGGGGCTCGGCGCGGCGGCGCTCGCGCTGGTGCTCAGGGCGCCGTTCCTCGTGGTGGTCGCGGCGGCCGTCGTGGTCACCGCGGGTGTCAGGGCGCTCGGCGGCTGACCGGCCGCCGGCGGGATACTGGGGCGCATGCGGTTGACGATTTTCTGGGAGCGGATGGCCGGGCACTTCGGCCCCGCCTACGCCGACTCCTTCGCGCGCGACCATGTGATGTCCGAACTCGGCGGCCGCACGGTGCACGAGGCCCTGGCCGCCGGCTGGGACGCGAAGGACGTCTGGCGCGCCGTCTGCGAGGCGATGGCGATCCCGGAGGAACACCGGTGAACCGCCGGTCCGCGCGAGTCCGGCGGGCACCGTGCCGACCGAGGCGCGTCGGGCCCCGGAGGGGCGGTGCGGTGCGGGAATCTGCGTCCGGTTCGTGATCAGTGCGTGCCGGGTTCGCCCCGCCGGTGGGCGAGACTTGCACCGTGGCACCAACAGACGAGAGCGCGCCTGGCACCGCCGCGCCCCTGACCTCCTCCCAGACCGCACCACCGCCCTCGGACGGCCGCGCCCGCATGCCGCGCTGGCTGCCCCGCGCCGCCGTGCTCGTGCTGGGGCTCTACGCCTGCTTCCAACTCGGCACCTGGGCCTTCCACCAGCTGGTCGGACTGCTGATCAACGTGCTGATCGCCTTCTTCCTCGGGCTCGCCGTCGAGCCCGCCGTGAGCAGGATGGCGGCGCGCGGCATGCGCAGGGGGCTCGCGACGTTCCTGGTCTTCCTCGGCGTCGTGGCGTTCAGCGCCGGCTTCGTGGTGATGCTCGGCTCGATGCTCGCCGGCCAGATCACGCAGATGATCGACGACTTCCCGCAGTACCTGGACTCGGTGATCAGCTGGACCAACGGCCACTTCCACACCAGCCTCTCCCGGCTCCAGATCCAGGACAGCCTGCTCCACTCGGACTGGCTCCAGCGGTACGTGCAGAACAGCGCGAGCGGCGTGCTCGACGTCTCCACGACGGTGCTCGGCGGGCTGTTCCGGCTGCTGACGGTCCTCCTCTTCTCCTTCTACTTCGCCGCCGACGGCCCCAGGCTGCGCCGCGCCCTGTGCTCCGTGCTGCCGCCGGCCCGGCAGGCCGAGGTGCGCCGCGCCTGGGAGATCGCGGTCGACAAGACCGGCGGCTACCTCTACTCGCGCGGGCTGATGGCCCTGGTCTCCGGCGTCGCCCACTACGTGCTGCTCCAGATCCTCGGCATCCCGTACGCGCCGGTGCTCGGCGTGTGGGTGGGGCTGATCTCGCAGTTCGTGCCGACGATCGGCACCTATCTCGCGGGCGCCCTGCCGATGCTGGTCGCGTTCACCGTCAACCCCTGGTACGCGCTGTGGGTCCTCGGCTTCGTCGTGGTCTACCAGCAGTTCGAGAACTACCTGCTCCAGCCGAAGCTCACCGCCAAGAGCGTGGACATCCATCCGGCGGTCGCCTTCGGTTCTGTGATCGCGGGGACCGCGCTGCTCGGCGCCGTGGGCGCGATCATCGCCATTCCCGCGGTCGCCACGCTCCAGGCGTTCCTCGGGGCCTATGTGCGGCGCTACGACGTGCTCGACGAGCCGTCCGTCCCCGGCAGCCGCGGCCCCCGCACGGGCGGGGAGGCCGGGCACGGCGGCGCAGCCGGGCCGGACGGCCCGCTGCCCCGGGGCGTACGGGCCCTGCGCGGGAGGCTGCTGGACCGGCGGCGCCGGGGGAGCGGCCCCGACGACCGGTCCGGAGTGTGAGATACCCCGCCGCCAGGGACGGATGAGGCCGTCCCGCTGGTTCGTTGTGCGAACGGTCTGAACCTCACGAGACGCAGAAAACATGACATCCCCGAAGGAGCGCCCCACTCGTGTCCGATCCCGTCACCGACACCGCCGCCAGGCTGCGCGCCACGTTCCGCACCGGCCGCACCCAGGGCAACGACTGGCGGACGCGGCAGCTCACCGCGTTGCGCGCGCTGCTCACCGAGCACCGGGGCGACTTCGTGGCCGCGCTCCACGCAGACCTCGGCAAGGGCGAGGAGGAGGCGGTGAGGACCGAGGTCGCCTTCACCGTGCGGGAGATCGACCACGCGCTCGCCCACCTCGACGCGTGGACCCGGCCCGCGCCGGCGCCGGTCCCCGAGCGCCTCGCGGGCTCCACGGCCTGGAGCGTCCTCGAACCGCTCGGCGTGGTCCTCGTGATCGGCCCGTGGAACTACCCCGCGCAGCTCGTCCTCGCGCCGCTGGCCGGCGCCCTCGCCGCGGGGAACTGCGTGCTCGTCAAGCCGAGCGAGCTGGCCCCCGCCACCTCCGCGCTGCTGGCCCGGCTCGTCCCCCACTTCCTCGACCGGGACGCGGTCGCCGTCGTGGAGGGCGGCATCCCGGAGACCACGGCCCTGCTCGCACAGCGCTTCGACCACATCTTCTACACGGGCAACGGCGCCGTGGGCCGCGTCGTGATGCGGGCCGCGGCCGAGCACCTGACCCCGGTCACGCTCGAACTGGGCGGCAAGTCACCGGTGTTCGTCGACCGGGACGCCGACCTCGCCGAGGTGGCGACCCGCCTCGTGGCCACCAAGTACATGAACGCGGGCCAGACCTGCGTCGCGCCCGACTACGTCCTCACGGACCCGGGCACCGCGCCCCGCCTGGTGGCGGCGCTCGCCGCGGAGATCCGCGCCGTCCACGGCGAGGACGCCGCGGCGTCGCCCGCGTACGGGCGGATCGTCAACGAGCGCCACTTCGACCGGCTGAGCGGCCTGCTGGACTCCGGCACGGTGGCGGTCGGCGGCGGCCGGGACCGCGCCACGCGCTACCTCGCCCCGACCGTGCTGACCGGCGTCTCGCCCGACGCGCCGGTGATGCGCGAGGAGATCTTCGGTCCCATCCTGCCGATCGTGGAGGTCCCGGGGCTCGACGAGGCCATCGCGTTCATCGTCGCCCGCGACAAGCCGCTCGCCCTGTACGCCTTCACGGGCTCCGCCACGACCCGCGACCGGCTGCTCGCCGAGACCTCGTCGGGCGCCGTCACCTTCGGCGCCCCGGTCGCCCACCTCGGCGTGCCGGACCTGCCGTTCGGCGGTGTCGGAGAGAGCGGCATGGGCAATTACCACGGCCCGTACTCGATGGAGACGTTCAGCCACCGCAAGGCCGTCCTCGCGGCCCCCGGCACCGTCTGAGAACCCGAGCCGCCGCCGCTCAGCGCGCGCCCGGCGGACCGTGCTCCCCGCCGTCCTCCGGATCGCCGGGGGCGTCGTACGGGCCGGGACTCTCGTACGGGTACGGGTACGGCTCGTCGGGGCCGGCCTCGTACGGCGGCTCCCCGGATGCCCCGGGCCCGGGGCCGTACGGCGGCGCTCCGGGCGCCCAGGCGCCGGGACCGTACGGGTACGGCTCCGCGCCGTACGGTCTGCCGGGCCCGCAGCCGTACTGCCGGGGGCCGTACCCGTACGCCTCGCCCTCGGGGGCCGCGTACCCCCCGTAGTCCGCTGGACCGTACCCGTACCCGCCCTCGTACGGCGTGTACGGCATTTCGAAGCCGGGCTCGCCCGGCGCGCGCGCCCTGTCCCGTCTGCGGCGCTCGCGCTCCGCGCGCTCGGCCGGCGCCGACCTGGAAGCGACGTGCACCGGGAGCAGGCTGAGCCCCCAGCCGCCCGCCACGACGACCCGCTCCACGGCGCCGGTGCGCTCGGGGGCAAGGACCAGCCGCACCACCGCCCACCACCAGGCACCGCCCAGCGCGAGCGCCGGTATGAGGGCCGGTGTGCGGGGTACTGCTGGCCTCGGCACGACTGCCTCCTCGGGCCGGGACGCGTCGGCGTCGGCCTTTACGTCCTGGCAGTGTGCCCCGGGCGGCCGCACGCCGCATCCACACGGAAGCGCGCCGCGGCCGCCGGCGCGGCGGAGGCCCGCCACCCTCCCGTCACGGCCGGGGCGGGGAGCGTGCGGCGCCGTTAGGCTGATCGCATGGGATCTGTGGGCGGGCTCAGCGGGTGAGCCCGTACGGAGCGTCCGCGCCGGCCGTGCCGGTACGGACGCCCAGCTCGACGCCCTGAGCGGCGCCGTCGAGGACCTCGCGGGACAGTTCGCGCTCCAGCCCCTGCTCCACCGGATCCTGCGCAGGGCCGTCGCGCTGCTCGGGGCGGTCGCCGGCTCCGTCAGCACCGTCGACGAGCGGGCGGGCACCTGCCGCAAGGAGGCCGACCTCGGCGTCGGCTGCCAGGAGGGCCGGGTGTTCCCGCTGGCCGAGGGCGCGACGGGCGTCGTCGTCGCCCGCCGCGGCCCCTGCGTCTTCGACAGCTACAGCGAGGTGCGCGGCGGCCATGTCGACCCGGCGGACCGGGAGCGGCTGCACGCGACCGTCGCCGTCCCCATCGAGTGGCGCGGCGCGATCATCGGCGTCTGCGTCGTCTTCAGCACCGACCCCGCGACCCGTTTCACCGGAGAGGACGTGGACCTGCTCGGGCTGTTCGCCCGGCACGCCGCCGTCGCCATCACCAACGCGCGCCTGCACCGCGAGGCCGAGGAGCGGGCCAGGCGGCTCGCCGTGGGCGCGGAGGGCGAGCGCGTGGTGCGGGACGTGCACGACACCGTCGCCCGCGCCCTCGGCTCGATCATCACCCCTATGGACGCGGCGGCCGTCCAGGACCCCGGCGGCCGTCTGGACGCGGCCCGCACCGCCGCCCGCGCGGCGCTGCGCGAGACCCGGCGCACCTCCTCGGCCTCGGTCCCTCACTGCTCGACCTGCCTTCCCTCGACGAGGCGCTCGCCGTCGAGCTCGACTGGGTGCGCTCCACGGCCCCGGTCCGCACGGATCTCGTCGTCACGGGCGAGCCCGGGCCGCTCGACCCCGACCTGAGCGGCGCGGCCCTGCGGCTCGCCCAGGAGGCGCTGACCAAGTCGGCTGCACCGTCACGACCAGCGCCTACACCGCGCAGGAGGACTTCACCGGCGCCTCGCTCGTCGTCTCCTCCCTCGGCGACCCGCCCCCCCCGGGGGCACCGTCACCGAGGTGCGGGCCGACCCGCTCGGCCTGCGCCCCGAGCCCTTCGTACGGCTCGCGGACCTGGCGGCGCTGCGGGGGAGGGGGGCCGTGCGTGGCCGCGCCTGAGCGTCGCGCCGCGTGGCCGCGGGCCGGCCACAGCCCCGACCGATCCAGGAGATGCAGAGGGACATGCCGCAGAAAGACAGCGACCTCGAACACGTCGTTTGGACCATGGCGAGGACGGCCGTGGACAACGAACGGGTACTTCTGCGACCTCGACGCGGTCGTCGGTGACGGCGACTTCGGCTACTCGCTCGCGCGGGGCTTCGAGATCGTCCTCGCGGACTGGGACCGCCTCGACCGCACCACCCCCGCCCAGTTCCTGAAGAGGGTCGCGCTGATCATCTCCCAGCGCGTGGGCGGCACCTCCGGGCCCCTGCGGGGCACCGCGTTCCTGCGGGCCGCGTCCGCGGTGAACGACCGGGCGGCGCTCGCCGGCCTCACCGCGCGCGACACGGTGGCGATGCTCAGGGCCGCGATCGAGGGCATCACGGTGCGCGGCAAGTCCGACCTCGGCGACAAGACCCTGCTCGACGCGCTGATCCCGATGACGGACGCGCTGGAGAGGCAGGTGGACGGCGCCGCGGCCGTCCCCGCCCGCACCCCCGCCGAGCTGGCGCGGGTCGCCGCGTCCGCGGCGCGGGCCGCGGCCGACGCCACCACGGCGATGCAGGCCATGCACGGCAGGCCGAGCTACACCGGCGAGCGCAGCGTCGGCTCGCCCGACGCCGGCGCGGTCGCCGTGGCCGTCATGGCGGAACGCGTCGCCGACGCGTGGCCGGGACGCACCTGAGCCGACCCCCCCCGACCCCGGCAGCCCCACCTCGACGACGAGACCCAGGAGCGCCCCGATGAAGAAGTTCGTCAACGACCCCAAGGACTAGGTGCCCGAGATGCTGGAGGGGCCGGCCCTCGCCAACCCGGACAGCCTGCGGTACGTCCCCGAGTTCAACCTGATCATGCGGTCCGACGCGCCGGACGTGGACAAGGTCGCCCTCGTCCAGGGCTCAGGCTCGGGACACGAGCCCGCGCACGTGATGTCCGTGGGCAGGGGCATGCTGGACGCCGCCCGCCCCGGCGACGTGTTCTCCGCGCCGCCCACCGACTACGTGTACGAGACGGTCAAGCTGGTCGCCTCCCCGAAGGGCGTCCTGCTGCTCGTCAACAACTACACCGGCGACCGGATGGCCTTCGAGATGGCGCAGGAGCTTTCGGAGGCGGACGGCGTGCGCGTGCGCACCCTCTTCATCGACGACGACGTGTCCGTCCAGGACTCGACCTGCACGGTCGGCCGCAGGGGCGTCGCGGGCAACTTCTTCGTGCTGAGGGCGTGCGGGGCCGCCGCCGAGCGCGGCGCCGACCTGGACGAGGTGTACCGGATCGGCGGGAAGGTCAACTCCGTCACCCGCACCAGGGGCATGGCGCTGACCGCGTGCACCCCGCCGGCGAAGGGCTCACCGCTGTTCGACCTGCCCGACGACGAGATCGAGATGGGCGTCGGCATCCACGGAGAGCCCGGCAGACGGCGGGAGAAGCCGGCGCCCGCCAGGGACATCGTGGCCGAGCTGGTGACCGCGGCCGCCGACGACCTGCCGTTCGCCCCGGGCGACCGGGTCGCGCTGATGGCCAACGGCCTCGGCGGCACCCCGATCGGCGAGCTGTACCTCGTCTACGGCCTGGCTTACAGGCAACTCGCCGACCGGGGCATCGCGGTGGGCCGCTCCTACGTCGGCGAGTACTGCACCTCGCTCGACATGGCGGGCTGCTCGATCACCCTCGTACGGCTGGACGACGAGATCACCGGACTGCCCGAGGACCCGGCGAGCACCGCGATCCGCGTCTTCTGAGCCGCGGGGCGGCGGCCGGTGCGCGCTCCCGGCGCGCCGGCCGCGGCGGGCGGCGCGCCTCACGCGGCCAGCAGCGCCATGTCCTCCTCGGTCAGGGCGAGGCCGGCCGCGGCCATGTTCTCCTCCAGGTGCGCGAGCGAGGCCGTGCCGGGGATCTGCACGATCCACGGCGAACGCGCGAGGCCCCAGGCGAGCGCCACCTGGTGCGGCGTCGCGCCGTGCCGCTCCGCGACCTTGGCGAGCCGGTCGTCGGCGAGCGAGCCGCCCGCGCCGCCGAGCGCGAAGAACGGGACGAACGCGATCCCGGCGGCCGCGCACGTGTCGACCAGCCCGTCGTCCTCCCTGTCGAGCACCCCGTAGCGGTTCTGCACGGCGGCCACCGGCGCGATCGCGCGCGCCTCCGCGAGCTGGGGGCCCGTCACGTTGCTGACGCCCAGGTGCCGGATCAGCCCCTCGTCGCGCAGCTCGGCGAGCGCGGCGAAGCGGTCGCCCAGCGGCGCGCCCGTGCCGCTGGGCCTGCCCACCCGCAGGTACACGAGGTCGAGGACGTCGAGGCCGAGCTCCTCCAGGTTCTGCCGCACGGCGGTGCGCAGCTGGCCGGGTCCTGCCTCGCCGACCATCTCGCCCTCGGGGTTGCGGATCGGGCCGACCTTGGTGGCGATCGAGACGCCGTCGGTGTACGGGTGCAGGGCACGGCGCAGGATGTCGTTGGCGCGGACGCCGCCCGCGAAGTAGAAGGCCGCCGTGTCGATGTGCAGGGCGCCGAGCTCCACGGCCCTGCGGGCGACGGCGGCCGACTCCTCGGCGGAGCGCAGCGCACCGCCCCAGCGGCCCGGCAGCTGCATGGCACCGAAGCCGACGCGGGGGACCTCCAGGGTGCCGCCGAGGGAGAGAGTGCTGCGGGTGCCGCGTGGTGCGCTTGACATCAAAATCGAACATCCATTCTTATGGGGGTGCTGGCGCCACAGGCTCTGCCGGTCGTCGGGACCCATTGTCAGTGGCAGGGGATAGCGTCATTGACGTGAAGCGATCGACTCAAGCAAATCGGGTGGAACCCATGGCAGGTACGGACCGCGAGAAGGCGCTCGACGCCGCACTCGCTCAGATCGAGAGGCAGTTCGGCAAGGGCGCGGTGATGCGCCTCGGCGAGCGGCCCAATGAGCCGATCGAGGTCATCCCCACCGGCTCGACCGCGCTCGACGTGGCGCTCGGCGTGGGCGGGCTGCCCCGCGGCCGCGTCGTCGAGGTGTACGGCCCGGAGTCCTCGGGCAAGACGACCCTCACCCTGCACGCCGTGGCGAACGCCCAGCGCGCCGGCGGAGCGGTCGCCTTCGTGGACGCGGAGCACGCGCTCGACCCCGAGTACGCGAAGAAGCTCGGCGTCGACATCGACAACCTGATCCTCTCCCAGCCGGACAACGGCGAACAGGCGCTGGAGATCACGGACATGCTCGTCCGCTCCGGCGCGCTCGACCTGATCGTCATCGACTCCGTCGCCGCGCTCGTGCCGCGCGCGGAGATCGAGGGCGAGATGGGCGACTCGCACGTCGGCCTCCAGGCCCGGCTGATGAGCCAGGCGCTGCGGAAGATCACCAGCGCGCTCAACCAGTCGAAGACGACGGCGATCTTCATCAACCAGCTCCGCGAGAAGATCGGCGTGATGTTCGGCTCGCCCGAGACCACGACGGGTGGCCGGGCCCTCAAGTTCTACGCCTCGGTCCGCCTCGACATCCGGCGCATCGAGACGCTCAAGGACGGCACGGAGGCGGTCGGCAACCGCACCCGCGTCAAGGTCGTCAAGAACAAGGTCGCCCCGCCGTTCAAGCAGGCCGAGTTCGACATCCTCTACGGGCAGGGCATCAGCCGCGAGGGCGGCCTGATCGACATGGGCGTGGAGCACGGCTTCGTGCGCAAGGCCGGCGCCTGGTACACGTACGAGGGCGACCAGCTCGGCCAGGGCAAGGAGAACGCGCGCAACTTCCTGAAGGACAACCCCGACCTGGCGAACGAGATCGAGAAGAAGATCCTTGAGAAGCTGGGGGTCGGCGTCCGGCCTGAGGAGTCGTCGGAGAGCGCTGCCGAGCCGGCGGCCCCCGCGGTCGACGCGGCCAAGGCGGTGCCCGCGCCGGCGACCGGAGCGGTCACGGCCACGTCTGCGGGCAAGGCCAAGACGGCCAAGGCCGCGGCGGCCAAGAGCTGACCCGTCCGTGCCCGAGGAGGAGCCTTTCCGCGCCGGGCCCGGCGGCCGGGGCGGAAAGCGGGGACGGACAGCACGGCCGGGCGGCGGCTCCGACCCGTCGAGGGCCGGGGCGGAGCCGCCGCCCCAGGACCCGGCAGAGCGCGCGCGGGCGATCTGCCTGCGCCAGCTCACCGGCATGCCGCGCACGCGCAAGCAGCTCGCGGACGCGCTGCGGAAGCGGGAGATCCCGGACGAGGTGGCGCAGGAGGTCCTCTCCCGCTTCGAGGACGTGGGGCTGATCGACGACGCCGCCTTCGCGGGCGCCTGGGTGGAATCTCGCCACCACGGCCGGGGGCTCGCCCGGCGCGCGCTCGCCCGGGAGCTGCGGACGAAGGGGGTCGAGTCCGCGGTCATCGACGAGGCCGTCGGACAGCTCGACGCGGAGCGGGAGGAGGCCACGGCGCGCGACCTGGTCACGGCGAAGCTCCGCTCGACCCGCGGCCTGGACCGCGACCGCCGCCTGCGCCGCCTGGTCGGCATGCTCGCCCGCAAGGGCTACGGCCAGGGCCTGGCGCTGCGGGTGGTGCGCCGCGCGCTGGAGGAAGAGGGGGAGGACACCGAAGGCCTGGACGAGGCCTTCCCGGACTGACACCGCCGCGCGCACTCGCGAGGGCCGGTGCGGGGCCGGCGGACGGGCGCGCGAGCCCGGGGGCCGGGCCCGCGCGGAGCGGGTCGTGGGTGTCAGGGGGTGACGGGCAGGCCCGCGGCGCGCCAGGCCTGGAAACCGCCCACCAGGTCCGTCGCGCGGTGCAGGCCGAGCTGCCTGAGAGAGGCCGCCGCCAGCGACGACGCATAGCCCTCGTTGCAGAACAGCACGATCCTGCGGTCGTGGTCCTTCGCCTCCGGGACCCTGTGGCTGCCCTGCGGGTCGAGGCGCCACTCCAGCTCGTTGCGCTCGATCTGGAGGGCACCGGGGATCACCCCGTCGCGCTCCCGCTGCCGCTGGTAGCGGATGTCGACGAGCAGCGCCCCGTCCCGCGCGACCGCGCGGTGCGCCTCGTCGGGGCCGACCCTGTCCAGACCCGCCCTGGCCCGCTCCAGCACCTCGTCGACCGACGCGGGGCCCGCGGGTTCTGCCGCTGCGCTCACTGCCACTCCTCGGGAAGTTCGACCTCTTCGAGCCGCAGCACCTGGCCGGTCCTGCTGTAGCGGCGCATCAGAGGCAGCGGCGGGTAGTAGGCGTGCACCGAGACGGCGTGCCGCGTGCCCGACTCGTTGCGCACCTCGTGCACATGGTGCTCGCCGAACGCCCGCCCGTCACCTGCCTCCAGCACCCGCTCGCGGTCCACGCCCTCGGCGAGTTCCAGGGTCTTCCAGCCCTCGGTGGGCAGCCGGGTGGCCAGCGAGTCCTCCTTGAGGGCGCCCGCAGCCGTGGCGAACGCGCCGTGCGAGCCGCCGTGGTCGTGCCAGCCGGTGCCGGTGCCGGGCGGCCAGCCGATCAGCCAGGCCTCGCTGCCCGCGGGACCTTCGAGGCGGATCCACGTACGGCCCTCGGGGTCGAGCGGCAGCGAGGAGACCAGCGTCTCGTCCGCGGCCGTCGCACGGACGAAGGCGAGGAGTTCGGCCGCCGAGGGGCCCGCGGGCTTCGCGGTGGTGCGGGCCGGTGCGGCGGGGTCGGACGAGGGAGCGGGGGATGCGGAAACAGACATGGCGCCGTCCTGGAGAAGAGTTCGCGGTACGCGCGGGGGCCGCCGCCGGGCGCCCCGCGTACGGGCAGGGCAGTGCGGCGCGGTGCGCGAGGAGTGCAGAAGAAGGCGAATCAGCAGGAGGGGCGACACACGCAGCCCGCATAGCGGACGAGGTCCATATGGACCCTCCGCCACAGGCGCACACAGGTGTCGGTCACGATCCGGAGTACACCACGCGTGTCCGCTCCGGTCAATTGGCGGGGGCCGTACGGCCCCCCGCGTCCGCGCGGGCGTTCGACGGCTCCCCGCCGCGTACCGCGTCCGCGGCTGCCCGCAGCTGGGCGGGGCGCACGCCGGCGAAGGCGGCCGCCAGGTGTCCGTCGGGCCGTACGACCAGCACATGGTGGGCGGCGGCACCCGGGTAGGCCTCCGCGACCAGGAGTTCCGCGTCCATCGGCAGGCCGTCGACGGCCGCGGCCAGCCGTGGCATCACCCCCGCCGTCACCCAGTGACGGCGGTCCCACACCGCGGTGCCCGGCGCCACCAGCACCACCAGCAGCCTGCCGCGGCCCAGACGCTCCCGCAGCCGCCCCGCCGTGCCGTCGGGCGCCGTCACCCGCACATCGGTGACCGGCGCGCCCGGCGCCGTGCCGACGTCCGCGGCCCCGTCCGTCCAGGCGGGCGCCAGCGGCGAGTTGGGGTAGGCGGGCGGCGCGCCCAGCGGCCCCTGGCCCAGGTGGCCGTCCGCGAGCAGTGCCTCCCTGCTGCCCGCGGAGCCGGGCAGCAGCCCCCGCAGGCCGCCCCCGCCGCGCAGTATCGGCAGCGACTGGTCCGCCGCGCGCAGCCGCGCGGCGACCGCGGTGCGCCGCTCCGCCTGGTAGCTGTCGAGCAGCGCCTGCCCCGGGCCGTGGTGCCGGGCGAGCGCCAGCTTCCACGCCAGGTTGTCGACGTCCCGCACCCCTTCGTCGAGCCCCTGGGTGCCGACCGCGCCGAGCAGGTGCGCCGCCTCGCCCGCGAGGAACGCGCGCCCGACCCGCCACCGCTGCGCCAGCCGGTGGTGGACGGTGTGGACGCCGGTGTCGAGCAGCTCGTACGGCGGGGTCTCGCCGCACCAGCCCGCCAGCGCCTCCCGGACCCGGGTCACCAGCGCGTCCGGGGTGACCAGCTCTCCGCGCGACGGCAGCAGCCAGTCGACCCGCCACCCGCCGCGGGGGAGCGGCCGGGCCGCGACCTCCTCGCCCCCGGTGCGCCAGGGCGGCTGTCGGTGCAGGACCGCCTCGCGCGGCCACGGCAGCTCCGCGCGCAGCGCGGCCACCGCGTACCGCTCGACGGCCGTACGGCCGGGGAAGCGGACGCCGAGCAGCTTGCGGACCGTGGACCGCGCGCCGTCGCACCCCACCAGATAGCTGCCGCGCCAGTACGCCTTCCCGGGGCCGCGGAGGTGCGCCGTGACGCCCGAGCCGTCCTGCTCCAGGGTGTCGAGGCGGCTGTTCGCGACCACCTTCACCAGAGACGTCTTCGAGGCCGCCGCGCGCAGCCCGCGCACCAGCGCGTGCTGCGCGATGTGCACGGGGGAGGGGAAGCCCTCGGCGCCGAGCGGCAGCGTGCGCACGAGCTGCTTGCGCCGCATCAGCCGCCACCCCTCCCACCGCGCCCCCTCGTCACGGAGAGTGGCGCAGCCGAGACGTGCCGTCAGGGCCGCGGTGTCGGGTCGGAGCACGACGGTGCGCGCGGCCCGCCTGTCCTCCTCGCCGTCCGTCTCGTCCAGCACGACGGACGGGACTTCCGCCGCCGCGAGGGCCAGGGCGAGCGTGAGCCCCACCGGGCCCGCGCCGACCACGATCACCGGGTCCACGGGGCCGCCTCTCGGGACCGAACGGTCTTGCGGTCAGTGGCGGCTACCGCCCGGTGCGTGATCACAGAACGTATGCAACCGACTGGGGGTTCCCGCGTCAAGCGACGGCCTCCGCGGCGCGTACACCCTCGGCCAGAAGCCGGGGTGATCCCCCGTCACCTCCGCCTCAGCCCTCCCGCGGCCCCGCGCCCCGGCCTGTGGCCGCGGTCCCGGCGATCTCCTCGATGCCGTCGGTGGCGTCGGCCGCAAGCACCACGCCGCCGGAGCGTCTGGCCCTGCGCAGCCGCCGTTCGAGCCACCCGGCGAACCGCGTGAGCGAGAAGTTGACGGCGATGTACAGGAGGGCGATCACGGTGAACGCGGCGATCGTGTTGGCGCCGTAGTTGGCGGTGATCGTGCGGTTCTGGGAGAGCAGTTCCGGCAGGCCGAGAAGCGCGCCGCCGAGGGCGGTGTCCTTGACGATCACGACCAGCTGGCTGACGAGTACCGGCAGCATCGCCGTCACCGCCTGCGGCAGCAGCACGGAGGTCATGGTCTGGCCCTTGCGCATCCCGATCGCCAGCGCCGCGTCGGTCTGCCCGCGCGGCAACGAGAGGATGCCCGCCCTGACGATCTCCGCCAGCACCGACGCGTTGTACAGCACGAGCCCCGTCACCACCGCGTACAGCGGCCTCACGTCCGACGAGAGCGAGCTGAACTGCACGTACAGCTGAGCCGCGAAGACCATCATCAGCAGGACGGGGACGGAGCGGAAGAACTCCACCACGACGCCCACGGGCACCCGCACCCAGGCGTGGTCGGACAGCCGGCCGAGGCCGAGGAGCCCGCCCACCGGCAGCGCGATCACGATGGAGAGCCCCGCCGCGAGCAGCGTCTCCCGCAGACCGGGCAGCAGATAGGTCGTCCAGACCTCCGGATCCGTGACGAACGGGCTCCACTTCGCCGCGGTCAGCTGCTGCTTGTCCGCCATCGCGGACAGCAGCCACCAGACGGCGAAGGCGAAAGCGGTCAGGAAGACCGCCGTGTAGAGGATGTTGCGCCGCCGCGCGCTGGCGCCCGGAGCGTCGTAGAGGACGGAACCACCGCTCATCGCTTCACCGCCACCCTCCGGCCGACCCAGCCGAGCAGCAGCCCGACCGGCAGCGTCAGCACCACGAAACCGAACGCGAACACGGCGAACACCGCGAACAGCGCGTCGCTCTCGTTCTCCGTCATGTCCTTCATCAGCGCCGCCGCCTCCGCGACACTGATCGCCGCGGCCACCGTGGTGTTCTTGGTCAGCGCGATCAGGATGTTGGCGAGCGGCGCGACCACCGAGCGGAACGCCTGCGGCAGCACCACGAGGGTGAGCACCTGGAAGAACCCGAGGCCGAGCGCGCGCGCCGCCTCCGCCTGCCCCACCGGCACCGTGTTGATGCCGGAGCGCAGCGCCTCGCAGACGAACGTGCCGGTGTACGCGACGAGTCCGAGCACCGCGAGGCGGAAGCCGATCTCCTTGAACGTCTGCCCGCCCAGGGTGATCTGGAGGGTCTGGTTGAGGCCGAGCGAGCACGCCACGATGACCACGGTCAGCGGGATGTTGCGCACGACGTTCACATAGCCGGTGGCGAAGCCCCGCATCAGGGGCACCGGGCTGACCCGCATCCCCGCGAGCAGCGTGCCCCACACCAGGGAGCCCGCCGCCGAGTAGAGGGTGAGCTGCACGGTCACCCAGAAGGCGCCGAGCACGTCGTAGTCGGGATTGCCGAGGAAGTCGAACACGATGCCCCCGCGCTCAGTCCGCGACGGCGGGAGCGGGCTCGTTCTTGTAGTGCGCGGGGCCGAAGTTGGCGGTGACGGCCTTCTGCCAGGAGCCGTCGGAGACCATCTTCTTCAGCGCCGTGTTGATCTTGCCCTTGAGCTCCGTGTCGCCCTTCTTCAGGCCGATGCCGTAGTTCTCGTCGCTGAGCTTGAGGCCCACGAGCCGGAACTTGCCCCGGTGCTCCTTCTGCGCCGCGTAGCCGGCCAGGATGGAGTCGTCGGTGGTGAGGGCGTCGACCGCCTTGTTCTCCAGGCCGGTCAGGCACTCCGAGTAGCCGCCGTTCTGCTGGAGGTCGGCCTTGGGCGCCAGGTCCCGCCTGATGTTCTGCGCGGACGTCGAACCCGTCACGGAGCAGAGCTTCTTGGAGTTGAGGTCCGCGGCCTTCGTGATCGACCTGTCGTCCGCCCGTACCAGCAGGTCCTGGTGGGCCAGGAGGTAGGGGCCGGCGAAGTCGACCTTCTGCTTGCGCTCGTCGGTGATCGAGTAGCTGGCGACGATGAACCGCACGTCACCGTTGGCGATCATGTTCTCGCGCTCGGCGCTCGGCGTCTGCTTCCACTCGATGTCGCCCGCCTTGTAGCCGAGTTCCTTCGCCACATAGGTGGCGACGTCCACGTCGAAGCCGGAGAAGCTGCCGTCCGGCTCCTTCAGGCCGAGGCCCGGCTGGTCGTACTTGATGCCGATGGCGATCTTCTTGGCGCCGTCGGCCGAGCCCTCGTCGCCGCCGCCCTTGCCGCACGCGGTGACGGCCAGGGACAGGACGAGTGCGGCCGCGGTGGCCGTGCCTGCCGTGCGAAGCTTCATGCCGGTTCTTCCCTCGGTGAGTTGAACGGTCTCGGTGGTGTGCCGCGGACGCCAAACGCGCCCGGTGGGCGTCAGTGGTGCAGGATCTTCGACAGGAAGTCCTTGGCGCGGTCGCTGCGCGGACTGCTGAAGAACGCGTCGGGGGAGGCCTCCTCGACGATCCGTCCGTCCGCCATGAAGACGACCCGGTTCGCGGCGGAGCGCGCGAAGCCCATCTCGTGGGTGACGACGATCATCGTCATGCCGTCCCGTGCCAACTGCTGCATGACGTCCAGGACTTCATTGATCATTTCGGGGTCGAGCGCCGAGGTCGGCTCGTCGAACAGCATGACCTTCGGGTCCATCGCGAGCGCCCGGGCGATCGCGACGCGCTGCTGCTGCCCGCCGGAGAGCTGCGCCGGGTACTTGTCGGCCTGCGCGCCCACGCCCACCCGGTCGAGCAGGACCCGGGCCTTCTCCTCGGACGCCGCCCTGCCGAGCCTGCGCACCTTGACCTGGCCCAGGGTCACGTTCTCCAGCACGGTCTTGTGCGCGAAGAGGTTGAACGACTGGAAGACCATGCCGACGTCGGCCCGCAGCCTCGCCAGCTCCCTGCCCTCCTGGGGCAGCGGGCGCCCGTCGATGGTGATCGTGCCCGAGTCGATCGTCTCCAGGCGGTTGATCGTCCGGCACAGCGTCGACTTGCCCGAGCCCGAAGGGCCGATGACCACGACGACCTCGCCGCGCGCCACGCTCAGATCGATGTCCTGGAGCACGTGCAGCGCGCCGAAGTGCTTGTCCACACCGCGCAGCACGACCAGGCCGTCCGCGGCGCGGGCGCCGTCCGCCGGTTCCTCGACCACTCGTACCTCGCCCATCGGTGACACTCCGTCCTCCTCGGCCTGTCCCGGACAGTAGGCAGCGGCCTCCGGCGCCGTCAGCAGATCTGAGCGAAGCTTGAGCATCACGATCGCGTCTCGCGCCGGCGGGGCCCGCGCCCCCTGCCAGGGCCGCGCAGGACGCGGCGTACCGGGTGGGTAACGGGAGGTGCGGGGACGGGCACCGCACTTGACGCGGCGGGCGTCTTCGGAGTGGATGCCAGGTGTACGACGACATAGGGGGGAACGGGTGAAACTGCTGCTCGTCGAGGACGACGACCATGTGGGCGCCGCGCTGTGCGCGGTCCTCGCCCGGCACGGCTTCGAGACCGTGCACGCGCGCTCGGGGGAGGAGGCGCTGCGGGCCCTGCTGCCGGCGCCGACCAGCGCGTTCGGGGTGGTCCTGCTCGACCTGGGCCTGCCCGACCTGGACGGCTTCCAGGTGTGCGACCGGATCAGGAAGGTCACCGACACGCCGCTGATCATCGTGACCGCGCGGGGCGACGTGCGCTCCCGCATCCACGGCCTGCACCTCGGCGCGGACGACTACGTCGTCAAGCCGTACGACATCGGCGAACTGCTCGCCCGCATCCACGCCGTCAGCCGCCGGGCGCCGGGGCCCCGCGCCGAAGCGGACACCGAGGACCGGCCGGCCGCGCGGACCGTGGTGCTCGGCCCCGTCCTGCTGGAGCCCGCCCCCCGCCGCGTCACCGTGGACGGCGCCCCCGTCCAGCTCACCCGCAAGGAGTTCGACCTGCTCGCGCTGCTCGGCCGGCGCCCCGGCGTGGTCTTCCGGCGTGAGCAGATCATCAGCGAGGTGTGGCAGACCAGTTGGGAGGGCACGGGCCGCACCCTCGAAGTCCATGTCGCCTCGCTGCGGCAGAAGCTCGGCCTGCCCGACCTCATCGAGACCGTCCGGGGCGTCGGCTACCGGCTCGCCGCGCCCGCCGCGCCGCAGCAGAGCGCCTGACGCGGGACAGGGGGGACACGCAGGACCGGCGGGACAGGACGCGGGACGAAGGGACGGGACGGGGTGCGCTCACGGCTGCTGCCGCTGCTGCTCGTGCTGATGGCGGCCGTGCTGCTCGCGCTCGGCGTCCCGCTGGCGGTCAGCATGGCCGCCGCCAGGCAGCAGCACGTCGTGGTCGACCGCATCGACGACACGGCGCGGGTCGCGGCGCTCGCCCAGTTCGCCGTGGACGAGGCGGGGCCCGCCGCGGGCGGCGGGGAGCGCAGGGCCGCGCTCGCCACCGAACTCGCCCGCTACCACGCGGTGTACGAGATCAGGGCGGGCGTCTTCCTGCGCGACGGCACCGCCCTGGCGAAGGCCCCCGCCGACTGGCGGCTGCCCGCCGCTGGGGAGGGGCGCGACGCGTTTCGCGAGGCGCTGCTCGGCCGGCGCAGCGACGACCCCGAGCAGGTGTGGCCCTGGCAGCACCGGCGCCTGTTCGTCGCCTCGCCCGTGGTGCGCGACGGCGACGTGGTCGCCGTCGTGGTCACCGACTCGCCCACCGGGCAGCTGCGCTCCCGCGTCCTGCGCGGCTGGCTGCTGATCGCCGCAGGCGAGTCGGCCGCCCTGCTGGTCGCCGTCGGCGCAGCGGTGCGGCTCGCCGGCTGGGTGCTGCTGCCCGTACGCGTCCTCGACGCCGCCACCCACGCGATCGCCACCGGCCGGATGAAGGCACGGGTGGCGCCCGCCGGGGGCCCGCCCGAACTGCGGCGCCTGACACGCTCCTTCAACGAGATGGCCGACAACGTCGAGGACGTGCTCGAACAGCAGCGGGCGTTCGTCGCCGACGCCTCGCACCAGCTGCGCAACCCGCTCTCCGCGCTGCTGCTGCGGATCGAGCTGCTCGCCCTCGGACTCCCCGAGGACAGCCAGGAGATCGCCTCCGTACGCACCGAGGGCAAGCGGCTCGGGGCCGTGCTCGACGACCTGCTGGGGCTCGCGCTCGCCGAGCACTCGGCCGCGGACGCCCGCGTCACCGACGTGGGCGCGCTCGCCGCCGAGCGGGTCGCGGCATGGCGGGCGCTCGCCGAGGAGCGCGGCGTACGGCTCGCCTGGCGCGGCGCGGCCGTCGCCGCCTGGGGCGACCCTGTCGCCCTCTCAAGCGCCCTGGACGCGGTCATCGACAACGCCCTCAAGTTCACCCCGGGGGGCGAGGAGGTGACGGTGTCGGCCGCCGCCTCGGGCGAGTCGGTGTCCGTCGTGGTCGAGGACGGCGGCCCCGGGCTCACCGACGAGGAGCTGGCGCGGATCGGGGACCGCTTCTGGCGCAGCGGGCGCCACCAGAACGTGGCCGGCTCGGGCCTCGGCCTGTCGATCGCCCGCGCCCTGCTCGCCGCCTCGGGCGGCACCCTCAGCCATGCGCGCGCCGTCCCGAAGGGGCTCAGGGCCACCCTCACCCTGCTCCGCTCGGCCCCTCCCGCTCAGGGCTTCGCCGACCGGTAGTAGCGCACCGCGCCCTCGTGCAGGGGCAGCGGGTCCGTGTAGATCGCCGTGCGCAGGTCCACCAGCTGGGCCGGGTGGACGACCCGGCCGATCCTGTCCCTGCTGCCGATCACCGTCCTGGTGAACCCCTCCGCCAGGTCCTCGTCCACCCGGTCCGTCGTGACCAGCAGATTCGCCACGGCCACCGTGGGCACCGCGGCCGCGCCGCCGGTCGGCCCGTAGGCGTCGGCGGGGATGTCGGCCGCGCGGTAGAACGCGCCGTCGGGGCCGGTCGCCGTGTGCAGCCGCCGCAGCAGTCCCGCCTCCAGGGGGACGAGCCGTACCGGGAACCGCCCGGTCAGCCGCTGCACCGCCGCCGTCGGCAGCCCGCCCGTCCAGAAGAACGCGTCGAGGCGGCCCGCCGCCAGCTCGTCCGGCATCCGGTCGATGCCGTGCAGCACCTCGGTGAGGGCGGTCGCCGGGTCGAGCCCCGCCGCGCGCAGCAGCCGGTCCGCGACGAGCCGTACGCCGGAGCCCGCCTGTCCCACGCCGACCCGCAGCCCCCGCAGGTCCGCGACGGACCGCACCCGCGACCCGCGCGGTACGACCAGTTGCACATAGTCGTCGTAGAGCCGGGCGCAGCCGCGCAGGTGCTCCCAGCCGGGCCGGTGCTCGCGCCGGTAGGCGGCCACCACGTCGGCCGTCGCGAAGGTGAACTGCGCCGAGCCGGCCGCCACCCGCTCCAGGTTCTGCCGCGAGCCCTCGCTCGGCACCAGCGCGACCCGCACGTGCGGCAGGTCCCTGCGCAGGTACTCCTCCAGCAGGTCCCCGTACTTGTGGTAGACGCCCGAGCGCACGCCCGTGCTGAAGACGGCGGAGCCGTGCGGCACCGGCGGGCCCTCCGGCACCAGCCACCACACCAGCAGCGCCCCCACCGCGAGCAGCGCGCCCGCGCCCGGGGCGAGGCGGCGGCCGCGGCGTGCGGACTGTGCGGACATGCGGCGATCCTGCCAGCACCCCCCGCGGGTGGCCAGGGCGCCTGCCGGGCCGCCGCCCACCGGCCGGAGCGTGGCGCCCACCCGCACGGCCTACCCTTGTCCCCATGAGCAGCAGTGAGCCGGCCCTGACCGTGGGCGCCAACCGAAGCTATGCGATCCGCACGTACGGGTGCCAGATGAACGTGCACGACTCGGAGCGGCTCTCCGGACTGCTGGAGGACGCGGGCTACGTGCGCGCCCCCGAGGGCACGGAGGAGGCCGACGTCGTCGTCTTCAACACCTGCGCCGTACGGGAGAACGCCGACAACAAGCTCTACGGCAACCTCGGCCGCCTCGCCCCCGCCAAGACCCGGCGGCCCGGCATGCAGATCGCCGTCGGCGGCTGCCTCGCGCAGAAGGACCGCGACACGATCCTGCGCAAGGCCCCCTGGGTGGACGTGGTCTTCGGCACGCACAACATCGGCAGGCTGCCGGTCCTGCTGGAGCGCGCCCGCGTCCAGGAGGAGGCGCAGATCGAGATCGCCGAGTCCCTTGAGGCGTTCCCCTCCACGCTGCCCACCCGCCGCGAGTCCGCGTACGCCGCGTGGGTGTCGGTCTCCGTGGGCTGCAACAACACCTGCACCTTCTGCATCGTGCCGGCGCTGCGCGGCAAGGAGAAGGACCGCCGCCCCGGCGACATCCTCGCCGAGGTCGAGGCGCTGGTCGCCGAGGGCGTCTCGGAGATCACCCTGCTCGGGCAGAACGTCAACGCGTACGGCTCCGACATCGGCGACCGGCAGGCGTTCTCCAAGCTGCTGCGGGCCTGCGGCGCCGTCGAGGGCCTCGAACGTGTCCGCTTCACCTCGCCCCACCCGCGCGACTTCACCGACGACGTGATCGCCGCGATGGCCGAGACCCCCAACGTGATGCCGCAGCTGCACATGCCGCTCCAGTCCGGTTCGGACAGCGTGCTGCGCGCCATGCGCCGCTCGTACCGGCAGGACCGCTACCTCGGCATCATCGAGAAGGTCCGCGCCGCCATCCCGCACGCCGCGATCTCCACCGACATCATCGTGGGCTTCCCCGGCGAGACCGAGGAGGACTTCGAGCAGACCCTGCACGTCGTCCGCGAGGCGCGCTTCGCGCAGGCCTTCACCTTCCAGTACTCCAAGCGGCCCGGCACCCCCGCGGCCGAGATGGACGGGCAGATCCCCAAGGAGACCGTGCAGCAGCGGTACGAGCGGCTGGTCGCCCTCCAGGAGGAGATCTCCTGGGAGGAGAACAGGAAGCAGGTCGGCAGGACCCTGGAGGTCATGGTCGCCGAGGGCGAGGGCCGCAAGGACGACGCCACGCACCGCCTCTCCGGGCGCGCCCAGGACAACCGCCTCGTCCACTTCACCAAGCCCGACGAGGACGTGCGCCCCGGCGACCTGGCCACCGTGGACATCACCTACGCGGCCCCGCACCACCTGCTCGCCGAGGGCCCCACGACCCGGCTGCGCCGCACCCGCGCGGGCGACGCCTGGGAGCGCCGCACCGCGCAGGAGACCGGGACCCAGGGCGTCATGCTCGGGCTGCCCGCCGTGGGCGTCCCGGCGCCGCTGCCCGCCGCCGACGGCTGCGCCGTCCGCTGAGCGGGCCACGAAGGCCCGGGTGATCGCCGCGGGTTAGGGTCGCTGCATGCTGGTCGCCGCCGCCGTATGCCCCTGCCCGCCGCTGCTCGTGCCCGAGGTCGCCGCGGGCGCCGCGCCCGAACTCGACACCGCCCGCACGGCCGCCTCCGACGCGCTGGCCGTGGCGGCCGCGGCCCGCGCCGACCTGTTGGTCGTCGTCGGGCCCGCCGGGGACACGGCGCCCGGCCCCTACCCGGCGGGCAGCGCGGGCACGTTCCGCGGCTTCGGCGTCCCCGTCGACGTGGCGCTCCCCGGCCCCAAGGCCCCCACGGCAGGTCCCGCCGCCGGCCCCGCCCTGCCGGTCTCCCTCGCGGTCGCCGCCTGGCTGCTCGACCGGGTCGGCTGGGCCGGGCCCGCGCCCACGGCGCTCGCCGTCGCGGACGGCCTGGCGACGGAGGCGTGCCTGGAAGCAGGCCGCGAACTCGCCGCCGCCGCGCCCCGCGTGGCGCTCCTCGTGATGGGCGACGGCAGCGCCTGCCGCACCCTCAAGGCCCCCGGCTACCTCGACGAGCGCGCGGCGGGGTTCGACGCGGCCGCCGCCGGGGCCCTGGCCGCCGCCGACCCCTCCGCGCTCGCCGCGCTCGACCCCGCGCTCGCCCGCGAACTGTCCGCCGCGGGCCGCGCGCCCTGGCAGGTCCTCGCTGGCGCGGGGCAGGGCGCGGGCCTGGCCGGCCGACTGCTCTACGACGAGGCGCCCTACGGCGTCGGGTACCTGGTCGGTACCTGGTCGTAGGGCGCCTCGGCACTCGGACTCCCGGCCCGCCGTCCTGCCGCGCTGGACCCGCGGGGTCCGGCAGACCTCGGGGCTACGGGGTGCCGTCGCGCGGCGGCGTGCCGTCGTCGCCCTTCTGGGACATCCGGTCGATGGCGTCCTTCGCCTTGCCCGTGCCCGCCTCGATGCGCCCGCTGTACTTTCCCCCGGTCCGCTCGTCGACCGTACGGGCGGCCTTGTCGAGTCCCTGGCCGATCCGGTCGCCGTGCTGCGCCGCCAGATCCGACACCCTGTCCTTCGCCGGGGCGAGCCTGGCCTTCAGCGTCTCCTTGAAGCCCATGGGGCACCTTCCGCCTTGCGGAGCCGCGGAACACTCCGCACCTCCCCACAGGGTACGGCCGGGGCGCGCGCCCCGCACGGCCGCGAGCGGGTCCCCGGCGGCGGCGGGCGTTTGCGAGACTGGACCGGTGACAAGCGCAGCTCCCGCACCACGGGTCATCGCCGTCGTCGGTCCCACCGCGGCCGGCAAGTCCGATCTCGGCGTCCACCTCGCCCGCGAACTCGGCGGCGAGGTCGTCAACGCCGACTCCATGCAGCTCTATCGCGGCATGGACATCGGCACGGCGAAGCTGACCCCGGCGGAGCGCGGGGGCGTCCCGCACCACCTGCTGGACATCTGGGACGTCACGGAGACCGCGAGCGTCGCCGAGTACCAGCGCCTGGCGCGCGCCGAGATCGACCGGCTCCTCGCCGAGGGCCGCGTCCCCGTCCTGGTCGGCGGCTCCGGCCTCTACGTGCGGGGCGCCATCGACGCCCTCGACTTCCCCGGCACCGATCCCGAGGTCAGGGCGAGGCTCGAAGCGGAACTGACGCTGCGCGGCTCCGGCGTGCTGCACGCCCGCCTCGCCGCCGCCGACCCGCCCGCGGCCCGCGCGATCCTGCCGAGCAACGGCCGGCGCATCGTCAGGGCCCTGGAAGTGATCACCATCACCGGCCGCCCCTTCACCGCGAGCCTCCCCGGCCACGAGGCCGTCTACGACACCGTGCAGATCGGCGTCGACGTGCCGCGCCCCGAACTCGACGCGCGCATCGCGCTGCGCGTCGACCGCATGTGGCAGGCGGGGCTCGTGGACGAGGTGCAAGAGCTCGCCGCGCGCGGCCTGCGCGACGGCCGCACCGCCTCGCGGGCCCTCGGCTACCAGCAGGTGCTCGCCGCGCTCGCCGGCGGCTGCACGGAGGAGGCGGCGCGCGCCGAGACCGTGCGCGCCACCAAGCGCTTCGCGCGCCGCCAGGACTCCTGGTTCCGGCGCGACTCCCGGGTGCACTGGCTCGGCGGCGGCGAGGAGGCCGCCGACGAACTCCGCGACCGCGCCCTCGCCCTGATCGAACGGGCGGTCACAGCCTGATCACGTGATGGCATCGGGACGCCCCGCTCGCCATTCCGGCCCCTACGGGCGTGCCATCATCGAGCATCTATCCACCCGTGGAGTCCGAGTTGGGAGGGCGCGTGGCGATGGAAGCCGGCCCTCGCGACCCCCGGTACGCGACACGGGACGCGCCCGCGGGGCGCGGCGCCGAAGACCCCAGGCCCCTGGCCGCGCCGCCGTCCGTGCCCGCGCCTTCGAAGACCCCGGGCGAGCCCCGGGACGGCCTGGACCGCGCAGGCGGGCACCGGGACGACACGCACCGGGACGCCGGCCCCGCCCCGCAGGAGACCCCCGCCCCCGGCCCGCTCTCCCAGGACGGCCCGCTCGGCGGCGGCGCGCTCCTGCCCGGCGGGCTCACCTCCGACGGCCCCGACGAGCAGGGCCCCGGCGCCGAGCAGACCACCCCCGAGGTCGAGGTCGAGCTGCGGCCCCGGGGCAAGTTCAGGATCTGGCAGGCCGCGCCCATCGTGGTCCTCGCCGGGCTCGGCTCCCTGATGTTCGCCTTCCCCCTCGCCTTCGGCACCGGGGACGGCGGCTCGGTGATCGCGATGCTCGGCCTCCTCCTCGGCTGCTGCGCCGCCGGCTGGGGCATGACGACCGCCCGCAAGGTCGGCTACACCTGGCCCGGACTGCCCGCCAAGTCCTCGGGCGAGCGGGCCGACTGGCGCTTCGTGGCCCTCTACACGGCGATCGCCGCCCTCGTCGTCGCGCTCGCCGTGTGGCGCGTCGCCCGCCTGCGCTGACCGGGCACGCGGGCGGCCTCGCCGCTTCCCCGCGCCTGCTTCTACGATGGAACGCGTGACCACCACACCGACCACGCCCTGGGTCTTCCTCAAGGGCCACGGCACGGAGAACGACTTCGTGATCCTGCCCGACCCCGACAACGCCCTCGACCTGCCCCCGCACGTCGTGGCCGCGCTCTGCGACCGCAGGGCGGGCATCGGCGGCGACGGGGTGCTGCACGTGGTGCGCTCCGCCGCCCACCCGGAGGCGCGCGCCATGGCGGGCGAGGCCGAGTGGTTCATGGACTACCGCAACGGCGACGGGTCGGTCGCGGAGATGTGCGGCAACGGGGTGCGCGTCTTCGCACGCTACCTCCAGCACGCCGGGCACACCGGCGCGGGCGACCTCGCGGTCGCCACCCGCGCCGGGGTCAAGCACGTCCACCTCGCCAAGGACGGCGACGTCACGGTCCGCATGGGCCGTGCCGTCCTGCCGCCCGAGCAGGTGCAGGTCACCGTGGGCGGCCGCGGCTGGCCCGCGTACAACGTGAACATGGGGAACCCGCACGCGGTCGCGTTCGTCGAGGACCTGACCCACGCCGGCGACCTGCTCGGCACCCCCGGGTACGCCCCCGCCGCCGTCTACCCGGACGGCGTCAACATCGAGTTCGTGGCCGACCGCGGGCCGCGCCACGTGGCCATGCGGGTCCACGAGCGCGGCTCGGGCGAGACCCGCTCGTGCGGCACGGGAGCCTGCGCGGTGGCCGTCGCCGCGGCCCGCAGGGACGGCGCCGACCCGGCCGTGACCGGCCTGCCCGCCACGTACACGGTGGACCTGCCGGGCGGCCGGCTGGTGATCACCGAGCAGCCCGACGGCGAGATCGAGATGACCGGCCCCGCCGTCCTCGTCGGGGAAGGGCGGATCGCCGCGGAATGGCTCGAATCATCCTTCGGTTGAAACGTGCACCCGTTCGCTTGAACGGGTGATCCGTTTCACGCTGAACGAGTGCGGGTCTGGTCCACGTGTTGGGCTCGATAGCATCAAGCACCGGCCCGGAGGGCATACCCCCCTGTCCCTCGTACCGCCGGTCGATCCTGCCCGGAGGTGCCCATGAGTGCAGAGGCCACCAGCCCTGGTGTCCACGGCCGCAGGCGCGGTCTGCCCCGTATCGACCTCCGCAGGCTGGGCAGGGCCGCCCTGCTCGGACCGGCGTCCCGCGACCGCCTCCCCGACGCCATAGGGCACGTCGCCGACGCGCACCGGGCGCACTTCCCGGACGCCGACCTCTCCGTCCTGCGCCGGGCCTACGTCCTCGCGGAGGCCTCGCACCGCGGCCAGTACCGCAAGAGCGGCGAGCCGTACATCACGCATCCGCTCGCCGTGACGCTCATCCTGGCCGAGCTGGGAGCCGAGACCACCACGCTGACCGCGGCGATCCTGCACGACACCGTCGAGGACACCGACGTCACCCTCGACCAGGTCGGCCGGGAGTTCGGCGAGGAGGTCCGCTATCTCGTCGACGGCGTCACCAAGCTGGAGAAGGTCGACTACGGGGCCGCCGCCGAGCCCGAGACGTTCCGCAAGATGCTCGTCGCCACCGGCAACGACGTCCGCGTCATGTCGATCAAACTCGCCGACCGCCTGCACAACATGCGCACCCTCGGCGTGATGCGGCCCGAGAAGCAGGAACGCATCGCCAAGGTCACCCGCGACGTCCTCGTACCCCTCGCGGAGCGCCTCGGCGTGCAGGCCATCAAGTCCGAGCTCGAAGACCTGGTCTTCGCCATCCTCTGCCGCGAGGACGCCGCCCGCACCCGCGCCCTGATCTCCGAGAACGCCTCGGCGGGCGACGCGCTCTCCGCGACCGCCGACGCCATGCGCCGGGTGCTGCGTGAGGCCGGCATCTCCGCCGAGGTGCTCGTCAGGCCCCGCCACCTCGTCTCCGTGCACCGCTCCCGCCTCAAACGCGGCGAGCTGCGCGGCACCGACTTCGGCCGCCTCCTCGTCCTCGTCTCCGAGGACGCCGACTGCTACGGGGTGCTCGGCGAGCTGCACACCTGCTTCACGCCGGTGATCTCCGAGTTCAAGGACTTCGTCGCCGCCCCCAAGTTCAACCTGTACCAGTCCCTGCACACCGCCGTCGTCGGCCCCGACGGCGCGGTCGCCGAGGTGCTGATCCGCACCCACCAGATGCACAAGGTCGCCGAGGCGGGCGTCGTCGCGCTCGGCAACCCCTACGCGCCCGCGCCGGGCGCCGGCGAGAGCACGGACGGCGAAGGCGAGGGCGAGGGCGCCGCCGACCCCACGCGCCCCGGCTGGCTCTCCCGCCTCCTCGAATGGCAGCAGTCCGCGCCCGACCCCGACACCTTCTGGACCACGCTCCGCGCCGACCTCGCCCAGGACCGCGAGATCACCGTCTTCCGCGCCGAGGGCGGCATGCTCGGCCTGCCCGCCGGCGCGACCTGCGTCGACGCCGCCTACGCCCAGCACGGCGAGGCCGCGCACCGATGTCTCGGGGCCCGCGTCAACGGGCGCCTCGTCGCACTCGGCACCGTCCTCAAGGACGGCGACACCGTGCAGGTCCTCCTCGCGCACGACACCTCGTCGGGCCCCTCGCCCGAGTGGCTCGACCACGCGCGCACCCCCTCCGCGCGTATCGCGATCACCGGCTGGCTCGCCGCCCACCCCGACGCGGCCGCCCTCCCCGACGCCGCGCCCCGCCCGCCCGCCGTCCTCTCCGCGGGGCCCCGCGGCCCCGTCGGCGTCGTCAGCGACCTGCCGGACGCGCCCGTACGCCTCGCGGGGTGCTGTACACCGGTGCCGCCGGACGAGATCACCGCCTTCCAGGTGCGCGGCGGCACCGTCACCGTGCACCGCACCGAATGCCCCGCCGTGCGCCGCATGACCCTCAAGCGCACACCCGTACCCGTCAGCTGGTCCGCCGGGGACACCGCCGACTGCCATGTCACCCTGCGTGCCGAGTCGTTCGGCAGGCCCCGGCTCATGGCCGACCTCACGGAGGCCATGTCCACGGCGGGTGCCGCCATCATCTCCGCCACCGTCGAGCCGCCGATCCGGCAGCGGGTACGCCACACGTACACCGTCCAACTCCCCGACGCCGCACTGCTGCCCGGCCTGATGCGCGCCATGCGCGACGTGCCGGGCGTGTACGACGTCAGCCGCGCGCAGCAGCCCGCGGACGCGTGAGGCCCGCTCCCGCGCGGCGGGGCCGCCGCCCGTCCACCCCGGAGCCCGCCGCCCACCCGATCGGCTGAGAGGGACGCGCGCCGCCCCCGCCTGCCCCGCCCGCCCTGGTAGCGGTGGGGGATGCTGCTCACCACCCGCCGGCTGCGCGCCGCCCTGCTCGCCGCCGCCTCGGCCACGCTGGTCGCCGCGGCGCTGCCCGCGCCCCGCCCGCTCGGCGTCGGCGACCGCCTCTTCCCGACCCTCGGCAACCCCGGCTACGACGTCCGCTCGTACGACATCGGGTTCGACTACAGCGGCGACAACAAGAAGCCGCTCACCGCCACCACCACTCTCGACGCCACCGCGACCAGCCGCCTCGACCGCTTCAACCTGGACTTCACCCACGGCACGGTCCGCTCGGTCCGCGTCAACGGCGCGCCCGCCGCGTTCGCCACCGCCGGCCAGGACCTCGTCGTCACACCGAAGTCGCCTCTCGCCGCGGGCGACCCGCTGCGCGTCACCGTCCGCCACACCAGCGACCCCAACGGCGACAACAACGGCACCGGCGGCTGGATCCGCACCAGCGACGGCCTGGTGATGGCCAATCAGGCCGACGCCGCCCACCGCGTGTTCCCCTGCGACGACCACCCCGACGACAAGGCGTACTTCACCTTCCACGTCACCGCGCCGAAGAAGCTCACGGTCGTCGCGAACGGGGAGGGGGTCTCCCGCACCGCGCAGGGCCCCGACACCACCTGGACCTACCGCACCCGCCACCCCATGGCCACCGAGCTCGCCCAGGTCTCCGTCGGCGACTCCGCCGTCCTGCACCGCACGGGGCCGCACGGGCTGCCCGTACGGGACGTCGTGCCCGCGGCCGACGCGAAGCGGCTCGAACCGTGGCTGAAGAAGACCCCCGGCATGATCGAGTGGATGGAGAAGCGCGTAGGCCGCTACCCGTTCGAGGACTACGGCGTGCTCGTCGCCGGCGCCGACACCGGCTTCGAGCTGGAGACCCAGACGCTGTCGCTGTTCGAGCGCAACATGTTCACGGACGGCGGTTACCCGGCCTGGTACGTCGACTCGGTGCTGGTGCACGAGCTGTCGCACCAGTGGTTCGGCGACAGCGTCTCCCCGCACCGCTGGTCCGACCTCTGGCTCAACGAGGGCCACGCCACCTGGTACGAGGGCACCTACGCCGAGGAGCACGGCGGCCCCTCCTTCGAGAGCCGCATGCGCGAGGCGTACGCCCAGTCCGACGGCTGGCGCGCCGCGGGCGGCCCGCCCGCGAGGCCCAAGGCGCCCGAGCCCGGCCAGGCCATCAGCATCTTCAGGCCCGTCGTCTACGACGGCAGTGCGCTGGTGCTCTACGCCCTGCGCCAGGAGGTCGGCGCGGCCGTCTTCACCCGCATCGAGCGCGACTGGGTGCGCGAGCACCGCGACGCGTCCGCGTCCACCGCGGACTTCACCGCGCTCGCCTCCCGCGACGCGGGCCGCGACCTGACGTCCTTCCTCCACACCTGGCTCTACGGCGCGAAGACGCCCCCGATGCCGGGCCACCCCGACTGGCGGCCCGCGCCCGCGGCCCACCCCGCCCAGGGCCCGGGGAAGCCGGCCCGGACGGGGAAGCGGCAGCCCCCCGCCGCCGTCCCCGCGTCCGCCGCCCCCGCGGGACACGGTGCGGCCCCGGCCGGTGGCGGTGCGTGAAACCCGCGTGACGGGGAGCCCGGCGCGTGCCACCATCGAGGGGCCGCTACGGGCCGCTACGGGCCGCGGCGGGAATCAATCCGCCCGTGGAGGCGTTGACCCGTCCGACGGCGCAGGACCGTCACTTTCGACGACGTAAGGACCCAATGACCTCCTCTTCCTCCTTCTCCACGGACACGCGGTCCCAGGACACGCGGCACCTCGCGGAGGGCCG
The DNA here is from genome assembly GCF_039540215.1 of Streptomyces tremellae. NCBI lineage: Bacteria > Bacillati > Actinomycetota > Actinomycetes > Kitasatosporales > Streptomycetaceae > Streptomyces > Streptomyces tremellae. The sequence continues at coordinate 394,009 of NZ_BAABEP010000001.1, read as the reverse complement.
CTCCGCGGACCCCCGCACCGACAGCCTCCGGGCCGATGCCCTGATGGAAGAGGACGTCACCTGGGGCCACGGGGTCGACCGGGACCGTGACGGCGACCAGCTCGACCGCTCCGACAGGGCGGCGCTGCGGCGCGTGGCGGGACTCTCCACCGAGCTGGAGGACGTCACCGAGGTCGAGTACCGGCAGCTGCGCCTTGAGCGCGTGGTGCTCGTCGGCGTCTGGACGTCCGGCACGCTCGACGAAGCGGAGAACTCCCTCGCGGAGCTGGCCGCGCTCGCCGAGACCGCGGGCGCGCTCGTCCTCGACGGGGTCGTGCAGCGGCGCGACAAGCCGGACCCGGCGACCTACATCGGCTCGGGCAAGGCGCAGGAGCTGCGGGACATCGTCCTGGACAGCGGCGCCGACACCGTGGTCTGCGACGGCGAGCTGAGCCCCGGCCAGCTCATCCACCTGGAGGACGTCGTCAAGGTCAAGGTCGTCGACCGCACGGCGCTGATCCTCGACATCTTCGCCCAGCACGCCAAGTCCCGTGAGGGCAAGGCGCAGGTGGCCCTCGCGCAGATGCAGTACATGCTGCCGAGGCTGCGCGGCTGGGGCCAGTCGCTGTCCCGGCAGATGGGCGGCGGCGGCAGCGGCGGCATGGCCACCCGCGGCCCCGGTGAGACGAAGATCGAGACGGACCGGCGGCGCATCCGCGAGAAGATGGCGAAGATGCGCCGGGAGATCGCGGAGATGAAGACCGGCCGCGAGATCAAGCGGCAGGAGCGCAAGCGCCACCGCGTGCCCTCCGTCGCGATCGCCGGCTACACCAACGCGGGCAAGTCGTCCCTGCTCAACCGCCTCACCGGCGCCGGAGTCCTGGTGGAGAACGCGCTGTTCGCCACGCTCGACCCGACGGTCCGGCGCGCGGAGACGCCCAGCGGCCGGCTCTACACGCTCGCCGATACGGTCGGCTTCGTCCGGCACCTGCCGCACCACCTGGTGGAGGCGTTCCGCTCCACGATGGAGGAGGTCGGCGACTCCGACCTGATCCTGCACGTGGTCGACGGCTCGCATCCCGCGCCCGAGGAGCAGCTCGCCGCGGTCCGCGAGGTCGTCAGGGACGTCGGCGCCCACGGGGTGCGCGAGATCGTCGTCGTCAACAAGGCGGACGCGGCCGACCCGCTGGTGCTGCGGCGCCTGCTGGCCGCCGAGCGCAACGCGATCGCCGTGTCGGCGCGCACGGGCGAGGGCATCCCCGAGCTGCTCGCGCTGATCGACGCCGACCTGCCGCGGCCCGAGGCCCAGGTGGAGGTGCTCGTCCCGTACACGCGGGGCGGGCTCGTCTCCCGGGTGCACGCCGAGGGCGAGGTGCTGTCCGAGGAGCACACCCCGGAGGGCACGAGGCTCAAGGCCCGCGTCCACGACGAACTCGCGGCGGCGCTCGCGCCGTACACCCCGGCGCGCGCGCACTGACAGGACCGCGACCGCCTCCCACGGCGGACGCGCGGGGCCCGTGCCTCCGGACACCCGGGGGCACGGGCCCCGCGCCGTACGCCCTACCGGTCGGCGAACTTCCGGCTGACGCCCTCGTAGATCCCCTGCGCCTCCTCGCCCAGGCGCGGTCCCGCGAGCCAGCCCGCGCTGACCGGGCCGATCGACGTGTTCGACACCAGCGCTGGCTTGCCGTCCGCGCCCGTCGCGAACCAGCCGCCGCCCGAGGCGCCCCCGGTCATCGTGCAGCCGATGCGGTATTCCGTGGGCTCGGACGCGTCGAGCGACAGGCGGCCCGGCCGGTCCGTGCACTGGAACAGCCGCTGCCCGTCGAACGGCGCGGCCGCCGGGTAGCCGTTGGCGGTGATGCTGGGGATGTCCCGCACGGCGGGCGCGTCGAAGTCCACCGGCACCGCCGCGCCGACCGTCTCCTGGAGCGACCGGCCGCTCCCGCCGCTCTCCGGCTCCACGTGCAGCACCGCGAAGTCGAAAGGCGACCCCTTGCCGCCGGTCTCGGACCCCTCCGAGATCCACTGCCGCGAGGTCTCGGCCCAGTCGGCCCACCAGACCCCGAACGGAGCCAGGTCCCGCCGGTCGGCGCTCTGGAGCGCGGAGGCCGGCAGCCCCTTGTCGTTGTACGAGGGCACGAACGCGATGTTGCGGTACCAGCCGCCGTCCTTGCCCGCGTGGACGCAGTGGCCCGCCGTCCACACGAGGTCCGACTGCCCCGGGTGCGCCGGGTCCGTCACCACCGTCGCCGAGCAGACCATCGAGCCCTGCGGCCCGTCGAAGAACAGCTTCCCCTCCACCGGCACGCTGGACGCGTACGGCGTCGCAGCCTCCCGCGCCCGCACGGGGGCGGGCTCCGGGTCGGTGACGCCCTGGTCGCCGGTGAGGTCGTGCGGCTGCACCGGCTGCTGCGGGGTCTGCTCGGCCTTCCGCATGCGGCTCGGGTCCCACAGCCCCTGGATGACCGGGTTCACGAAGTCCTGGGCCTGCCGCAGCCACTGGTCGCGGTCCCAGTCCTTCCACTCTCCGTGCTTCCACTTGTCGAGGTCGATGCCGTGCTGCTTCAGCTTGTCCCGGATGTCGGCCGGGATGCTGATCCGCGGGTCGGCCGTGGGCGCGGAGGCGGCGGGCGCTTCGGGGCCTGCCGCGCCGCCCCCGCCCTGGCCGCACGCGGTCGCGGTGAGGGCGAGCGCCGCGGCTGCGGCACCCGCCGCGAGCATCCGCACCCCCCGTCGTCCTCGGGCGGCGCGCGGCGCTGGCATCGGGCGGATCGGTCGCATCTGGTTCCCCCTGGAACGGTCGAGCGGAAGGGCGGCGTACGCGAGGTGCCGTACGCCCGCACACGGAACACCCGTCCCCCGTACGGACGACGGCGGGCGGGCCGGCCCCACTATGCCCGCGCCATGACACACGGTGCGCGGCAGGTCCACGGTTCGGTCCCGGCACGCGGACCCGAGATCTTCCCCGGGCACCCGTGATCCCCCGCACCCGGCGTCGTTGGTACGTGCGGGGGACACGGCCAGCGTCCACCGCCGAACGCCCGGCGGTCGAGCGGCGTACGGACGTGCGACGCAACCGTGACAGCCGGAGGACCGAACGACGTGGCCGTGACCGAGCCGCCCCGCACCCCGCCTCAGGCGCCGACCGTCGCCCACGACGGCATCCTGCGCCGCCAGGCGCTGCGCGAGTCGGCCGCCCGCACCTACGCCAGGTCCCTGCCGATCGTGCCGGTGCGGGCGCGCGGCCTGACCATCGAGGGCGCGGACGGGCGGCGCTACCTGGACTGCCTCTCCGGCGCGGGCAGCCTCGCGCTCGGCCACAACCACCCCGTCGTGCTCGACGCGATCAGGCGGGTCCTCGACTCCGAGGCCCCGCTGCACGCCCTCGACCTCGCCACCCCCGTCAAGGACGCCTTCGTCACCGAGCTGTTCGCCACCCTGCCCGCCGGGCTCGCCGAGCACGCGCGGATCCAGTTCTGCGGCCCGGCCGGCACCGACGCGGTCGAGGCCGCGCTCACACTCGTCCGCACGGCGACCGGCAGGGACGGCGTCCTCGCCTTCACCGGCGCGTACCACGGCAAGACCGAAGGGGCGCTCGCCGCCTCGGGCGGCGCCCGCGACGTACGGGTCACGCGCCTGCCCTACCCGCAGGACTACCGCTGCCCGTTCGGGATCGGCGGCCCGCGCGGCGCCGAGCTCTCCGCACGCTGGACGCGCTCCCTGCTCGACGACCCGCACAGCGGGGTGCCGCTGCCCGCGGGGATGATCGTCGAACCCGTCCAGGGCGAGGGCGGCGTGCTGCCCGCGCCCGACGCCTGGCTGCGCGCCATACGGGAGATCACCGCGGACCGCTCCGTGCCCCTGATCGCCGACGAGGTGCAGACAGGCGTCGGCAGGACGGGTACCTTCTGGGCCGTACAGCACAGCGGCATCGTCCCCGACGTGATGGTGCTCTCCAAGGCCGTCGGAGGTTCGCTCCCGCTCGCCGTGATCGTGTACCACGAGGACCTCGACCTGTGGCGCCCCGGCGCGCACGCCGGTACGTTCCGCGGCAACCAGCTCGCGATGGCCGCGGGCGCCGCGACCCTCGCCTACGTACGGGAGAACGGCCTCGCCGAACGCGCCGCGGTCCTCGGCGCCCGGATGACCGGGCGGCTGCGGCGGCTCGCGGAGGAGCACCCCTGTGTGGGCGACGTACGCGGGCGCGGTCTGATGATCGGTGTGGAGATCGTCGACCCTGAGGCGGGCGCCGACGCCGCGCCCGCGCCCGCCGACACGGAGCTTGCCAGGGCCGTGCGCCGGGCATGCCTCGACCGCGGGCTCATCGTGGAGCTCGGCGGCCGCGACGGCGCGGTCGTACGCCTGCTGCCGCCGCTGACCCTCACCGACGAACAGGCCGTGGCCGTGCTCGACCGGTTCGCCGACGCGTTGGCGGCCGCGGAGCGGGCCGCCCTCGCACGCGCGTCCGCAGGACGGCCGCAGTGAACCCGGACCCCGGACCCACGAAGGAAGTCCCGTGAACCCCACCCCCGCATCCGACCTGCCGACGGCAGAGCCGCCCGCCGCCGAGACCGCCACGGTGCCGCGCCAGCTCCCCGGAGGCCGGCGGCCCGCGCAGAACGGCCACCGGCAGCCCGCCGGGCGGCCCGACCGCACGGACCACCTGGAGCACGCCGACCACCTGGAGCCCCCCGACCACGTGGAGCACCCCGACGCCGAGCGTGCCGCGGACGCCGCCACTGTGGAGAACCTGCTGCGCTGCTGGGTCAGGGAGAACGACCTCCGCGCCCCCGGCGGCGACGCCCTGCGGCTTCCCCTGCCGATGAGCGGCGCCGCGCTCTCGGTGCCCGTGCGCTACTGGTCCCCGACCGGCTGGCACCGCTTCGGACCCGCCCGCCTCGACGGCGCACCCGAGGACGCGCCGCCGCTCGACGCCGTCACCCTCGCCGCGCTCCTCGGCCGCGAGTCAGGCCGCCGGCAGGGCGGCGACCTCGTCGCCAGGGTCGCCGACTCCGCCCACCTCACGGCCCTGTTCCTGACCCAGCGCCGCCGGCGGCCCGAACCGCCGCGCGGCGCCGACCCGTTCCTCGTCGCCGAGCAGTCCCTCGTGCTCGGCCACCCCCTGCACCCCACCCCAAAGAGCAGACAGGGCCTCTCCGAGGCCGAGGCGCTGCGCTACTCGCCCGAGACGCACGGCACCTTCCCACTGCACTGGCTCGCCGTCGACCGGTCCGTGCTCGCCGCCGAGTCCGCATGGACCGAGGGCGGCCGCCCGGTCGGCGCCGAGCAGCTCGCCGCCCGCCTGCTCGGCGACGTACCGCTGCCCGAGGGCACCGTCCCGCTGCCCCTCCACCCCTGGCAGGCCAGGGACATGACGCACCGCCCGGCCTACCGGCGCCTCCTCGACGCGGGGCTCGTCCGCGAACTCGGCGCACACGGCGCCCCCTGGCACCCCACCTCCTCCATCCGCACCGTGCACCGGCCGGGCGCGCCCGCCATGCTGAAGCTCTCCCTCGGCGTGCGCATCACCAACTCCCGCAGGGAGAACCTCCGCAAGGAGCTGCGCAGGGGCGTCGAGGTGCACCGGCTGCTGCGGACCGGGCTCGGCAGGCAGTGGCGGGCCGCGCACCCCGGCTTCGACATCGTCCGCGACCCGGCCTGGCTCGCCGTGGACACCGAGGACGGTGCCCCGGTGCCCGGGCTCGACGTCGTCCTGCGGCACAACCCCTTCGGGCCCGCCGACGACGCCGCGTGCGTCGCCGGGCTGACCGCGCCGCGGCCGTACCCCGGCAGGGCGGGCATGTGCTCACGCCTCGGCGACATCGTCGGCCGGCTCGCCGAACGCACCGGCAGGCCGCGCGCCGCGGTGGGCGCCGAGTGGTTCCTGCGCTACCTCGACCAGGTGGTGCGTCCCGTGCTCTGGCTCGACGGGAACGCGGGCGTCGCCCTGGAGGCGCACCAGCAGAACACACTCGTCCACCTCGACGCGGACGGCTGGCCCATCGGCGGGCGCTACCGCGACAACCAGGGCTACTACTTCCGCGCCTCGCACCGCGACGCGCTCGACCGCCGGCTGCCCGGCATCGGCCAGGAGTCCGACACGTTCGTCTCCGACGCCGTCACCGACGAGCGGTTCGCCTACTACCTCGGCATCAACAACGTCCTCGGCCTGATCGGGGCGTTCGGCTCCCAGCGGCTCGCCGACGAGCGCGTGCTGCTCGCCGCGTTCCGCCGCTTCCTCGCCGGGGCCGCCGAGCTCGGCTCCCCGCTGCCCGAGCAGCTGCTCGCGGCGCCGACCCTGCGGTGCAAGGCCAACCTGCTCACCCGGCTGCACGGCCTCGACGAACTCGTCGGCCCCGTCGACACGCAGTCCGTCTACGTCACGATCGCCAACCCGCTGCGGGACTGACCCCGCGCCGCGACCCCACCGCCGGGCGGCATCCGGCCGCCCGGCCCGCCGAGAGGAGAGCGCCGCGATGACCGCCCCCGCAGGAAGCCACCCCGCCGAAGGCCCCCCGCCCCCGGCTCCGGGGAACGCCACGAGCCCACCCGTACGCCCCGGCGCCGACGACCCGGCCCCACGGGCGGAGCCCGGGAGCGCAGACGGGCCCGGCGCGGCGGTGACGTCCGCGCGTCCGGCGGCGCCCGCCGGCTCCGGCGCCGGGCTGCTCGACGGGCTCGCGGGCTGGGGCCCCGCGGCGTCCACCGTCGGGGAGTTCCGGCTCGTGCCGGTCGTCGCCGAGCGCGACCTCCCGCTGATCGCGGGGTGGATGAACGATCCGGCAGTCGCCGCCTTCTGGGAGCTGGCGGGCCCCGACTCCGTCACCGAGCGGCACCTGCGGGCCCAACTCGAAGGCGACGGCCGGAGCATCCCCTGCCTCGGCTTCCTCGACGGCACTGTGATGAGCTACTTCGAGATCTACCGGGCCGACCTCGACCCGCTCGCCCTGCACTACCCGGCGCGGCCCCACGACACCGGCGTTCACCTGCTGCTCGGCGGCGCGGGGAACCGGGGGAGGGGACTCGGCTCCGCCCTCCTGCGGGCAGTCGCCGACCACATTCTCGACCATCGGCCCCGCTGCACGCGCGTACTTGCCGAACCCGACCTGCGCAACACACCCTCCGTGTCAGCATTTCTGAGCGGCGGTTTCCGCTTCGCCGCGGAGGTCGACCTGCCCGACAAACGCGCCGCGCTGATGGTCCGCGACCGCGCGCTGCGCGACCACCTCTGACCCCACCGCCGACATCACCGGGCCCCGGCACCCGCGCCCCCCGGTGAACTACCGTAAGTGACCTGACGCTTCCGAACAGTCGTAGGCGCACCCGCCGGCCCCACCGCACCCGCTCAGAGGAGTCCCCGTGTCGACGTTCCCCGTGCATGACTTCAGCGACTCCACCGCCGTCACCACCACCCCTGCCCACCCGGCCGCGCAGCTGTACGCGCCGCCAGAACTCACCCCGGAGCGCTGGTCCCGCGCCTCCCGCCGCCTCCTCGCCAAACTCCTCGGCGAGTTCGCCTACGAAGAGATCCTGCGGCCGGAGCCGGATCCCGGTGACCCCGGACGCCACACGCTCGTCCTGGACGACGGCGACCGCCTCGTGTTCCGCGCGCGCCGCGGCGCGTACGGCGGTTGGCGCGTCGACCCGCGCTCCCTCACCCTGCACGACCCGGACGGCGAGCGGCCGTTCACCGACCCGCTGCGCTTCCTCGTGCTGGCCCGCCGCCTCATAGGCATCGACGGAGACACCCTCGGCCACCTGATACGCGAACTCAGCACCACCCTCGCCGCCGACGCCGCCCTCGACCACACGGCGGCCTCCGCCGCCCGCCTCGCCGACCTCGGCTACGCCGAGCTGGAGGGCCACCAGACGGGCCACCCCTGGATCGTCCTCAACAAAGGCCGTGTCGGCTTCTCCGCCACCGACACCGCCCGCTGGGCACCCGAGGCCAGGACCCCCCTCGCGCTGCCCTGGATCGCCGTCTCGACCAGGCTCGCCGCCTACCGCGGGACCGGCCGCCTCAGCGACCCCGAGGCGCTGTACGGGACCGAGCTCGCCCCGCACGTGCGCGCCGCGTTCGACGCCGTGCTGACCGAGCGCGGCCTCGACCCCGCCGCCTACCTGTACCTGCCCGTCCACCCCTGGCAGTGGGACGAGGTACTGGTGCAGCTGTACGCCCCCGCGATAGCCGAGGGCGCCATCGTGCCGCTGCCCACCGACGGCGACCTGCGCCTGCCGCAGCAGTCGATCCGCACGTTCCTCAACCTCGACCGCCCCGAGCGCCACACCGTGAAGCTCCCGCTCTCCATCCTCAACACCCTGGTGTGGCGCGGCCTGCCGACGCGCCGCACGCTCGCCGCGCCCGCCGTCACGGCCTGGGTGCTCGGGCTGCGCGACAACGACCCCTTCCTGCGCGACGAGACCCGCGTGATCCTCCAGGGCGAGGTCGCTTCCGTGACCGTCGAACACCCCCTGTACGACCGGCTTCCCGAGGCCCCGTACCAGTACAAGGAACTCCTCGGCGCGATCTGGCGGCAGCCCCTGCCGCCCGGCCTCGCCCCCGGCGAGCGGGCCCGCACCCTGGCCGCGCTGCTGCACACGGACCCGGCCGGGCGGGCCCTCACCGCGGAGCTCGTCGAGCGGTCGGGGCTCGCGCCCGAGGAGTGGCTGCGCCGCCTCTTCCACGCCATGCTCCCGCCCCTGCTGCACTTCCTCTACCGGTACGGCACGGTCTTCTCGCCCCACGGCGAGAACGCGATCGTCGTCTTCGACGAACGGGACAGGCCCACGCGGCTCGCGGTCAAGGACTTCGTGGACGACGTCAACATCAGCTCCGTGCCGCTGCCCGAGCACGCCTCCATGCCCGAGGAGGTCCGGGAGATCCTGCTCACGGAGGACCCCGGCTTCCTCATCCAGTTCATCCACTCGGGACTCTTCGTCGGCGTCTTCCGCTACCTCGCGCCGCTGTGCGAGGAGCAACTCGGCGTGCCGGAGGGGGAGTTCTGGGGCCTCGTCCGGGCGGAGATCCTGCACCACCAGGCGCGCTTCCCCGAGCTCAAGGAGCGTTTCGAGACCTTCGACCTGCTCACCGAGCGCATCGAGCGCCTCTGCCTCAACCGCAACCGGCTCCACCTCGACGGCTACCGCGACCGCGCGGAACGGCCGCACGCGGCCGTGCACGGCACGGTCCCCAACCCCCTCGCGACACCGCCGCGCCCCGCCCCCTGACCGGCCGGCCCCGCACGGGCGGCCGGTCCCCTGTCGGGTGAGACGGCCGGGAGTGGACGCCGCTGTCAGTCCCGGGCCGTAGGGTGGTCGCGCTATGACGAAGCCATCTCTCCCCGAGCTGCTCCATGCCGCCGTCACCGCCGTCGGCGGCACGGAGCGGCCAGGCCAGGCCGCCATGGCCGAGGCCGTCGCCGAGGCCATCGACACCTCCGCCCACCTGCTGGTCCAGGCCGGCACCGGCACCGGAAAGTCGCTCGGCTATCTCGTCCCCGCCCTGGCCCACGGCGAGCGGGTGGTGGTGGCGACCGCGACGCTCGCGCTCCAGCGGCAGCTCGTCGAGCGCGACCTGCCGCGCACCGTGGAGGCGCTGCATCCGCTGCTGCGCCGCAGGCCGGAGTTTGCGATGCTCAAAGGCCGGAGCAACTACCTGTGCCTGCACCGGCTGCACGAGGGCATGCCGCAGGACGAGGAGGAGGGCCTGTTCGACCAGTTCGAGGCGGCGGCGCCGACCAGCAGGCTCGGCCAGGACCTGCTGCGCATGCGCGACTGGGCCGACGACACGGAGACCGGCGACCGCGACGACCTCACCCCCGGCGTCTCGGACCGCGCCTGGTCGCAGGTGTCGGTCTCCTCGCGTGAGTGCCTCGGCGCCTCCAAGTGCGCCTACGGCCAGGAGTGCTTCGCCGAGCTGGCCCGCGAGCGCGCCAAGCTCGCCGACGTGGTGGTGACCAACCACGCGCTGCTCGCGATCGACGCGATCGAGGGCGCGCCCGTCCTGCCGCAGCACGAGGTGCTGATCGTGGACGAGGCGCACGAGCTGGTCTCCCGCGTCACCGGGGTCGCCACGGGCGAGCTGACCCCCGGCCAGGTGAACCGTGCGGTGCGCAGGGCCGCGAAGCTCGTCGACGAGAAGGCGGCGGACGCGCTCCAGACGGCGGCTGAGACCTTCGAGCGGTTGATGGAGCTGGCGCTGCCAGGCCGTCTCGAAGAGATCCCGGAGGACCTGGCGTACGCGCTGATGGCGCTGCGCGACGCGGCCCGCACGGTGATCACGGCGCTCGGCAACACCCGCGACCGGTCCGTGCAGGACGAGGACGTGGTGCGCAAGCAGGCGATGGCCTCGGTCGAGTCGGTGCACGCGGTCGCGGAGCGCATCGCGAACGGCTCCGAGTGGGACGTCGTCTGGTACGAGCGGCACGACCGCTTCGGCGCGTCGCTGCGGGTGGCGCCGCTGTCCGTGGCGGGGCTGCTGCGGGAGAAGCTGTTCGAGGACCGCTCGGTGACGCTGACGTCCGCCACGCTGAAGCTGGGCGGCGACTTCAACGGCGTGGGCGCCTCCCTGGGGCTCGCGCCCGAGGGCACCGGGGGAGACGAGGTGCCGCAGTGGAAGGGCGTCGACGTCGGCTCGCCCTTCGACTACCGCAAACAGGGCATTCTCTACGTGGCCAGGCACCTCAACACCCCGGGCCGCGAGGGCTCCCGCACCGACATGCTGGACGAGCTCGCGGAACTCGTGGAGGCCGCGGGCGGGCGCACCCTGGGCCTGTTCTCCTCGATGCGGGCGGCGCAAGCGGCGGCCGAGGAGCTGCGCGGCCGCCTCGACCTGCCGATCCTGCTCCAGGGCGAGGAGACGCTCGGCGAGCTGATCAAGGGGTTCGCGGCTGACCCGCGGACCTGCCTGTTCGGCACGCTGTCGCTGTGGCAGGGCGTGGACGTGCCGGGGCCCAGCTCCCAGCTGGTGGTGATGGACCGCATTCCGTTCCCGCGCCCGGACGATCCGCTGATGAGCGCCCGCCAGAAGGCCGTGGAGGAGGCCGGGGGCAACGGCTTCATGGCGGTGGCCGCGACCCATGCGGCCCTGCTGATGGCGCAGGGAGCCGGCCGCCTGGTCCGCGCCACGGGTGACAAGGGCGTGGTGGCCGTGCTGGACCCGCGGCTCGCGACGGCGCGCTACGGCAGCTACCTGCGGTCCTCGCTGCCGGACTTCTGGTACACCACGGACCGCAACCAGGTCCGCAAATCGCTGGCGGCGATCGACGCGGCAGCCCGCGCGGACGGCAGATGACGTCCGGAACACGGCAGCCGGCCGACCGGTGCGTCGGTCCATCGGCGCGTCGGCGGGCGGCGGGCACCTGGGGGAGGGAGAGGGCCGCAGCCCGGCCCCGGCGGGCGGCCGTACGGCCCCGGCCCGCCGCCGCTCTCGGGGCTCGGCGGCGGCCCGGGGCCGTACGTGCGCACGCGGTCGCCGCGGACCGCGCGGGGGATGATCGCGAGGGGGCGAGGGAGGGTCCGGGTGCCCCGGGAGGCGGGGCGGGCCGTGTGTCCGGCGGACTCAGACGCGGCGGGCGGGTCGGGTTGCCCGTGGGGCTCAGACGCGGCGGAGGACCGCCACGACCTTGCCGAGGATGGTCGCCTCGTCACCGGGGATGGGCTGGTAGGCGGCGTTGTGGGGGAGCAGCCAGACATGGCCGTCCTCACGGCGGAAGCGCTTGACCGTGGCCTCGCCGTCGAGCATCGCGGCGACGATGTCGCCGTTCTCCGCGACGGGCTGGCGCCGTACCGTGACCCAGTCGCCGTCGCAGATGGCCGCCTCGATCATCGAGTCACCGACGACCTTCAGGACGAACAGCTCGCCGTCGCCCACCAGCTGACGGGGAAGGGGGAAGACGTCCTCGACGGACTCCTCAGCCAGGATCGGACCGCCCGCGGCGATCCGTCCGACGAGCGGCACATACGAGGCGGCCGGCTTGCCGGTGGTGTCCGTCTGCTGGCTCGTCGGCTGGTCCGACGCCCTGACCTCGTACGCGCGGGGGCGGTGCGGGTCGCGGCGGAGGAAGCCCTTGCGTTCGAGCGCCATCAGCTGGTGGGCCACGGACGAGGTGCTCGAAAGGCCGACCGCCTGGCCGATCTCCCGCATGGAGGGCGGGTACCCCCTGCGCTGCACCGAGTCCCTGATGACCTCGATGACCCGGCGCTGACGGTCCGTGAGCCCCGTGCTGTCCGCCCTGATTCCGGGGGGGCGGCCAGGGAGCGACCTGGTCGCCTTGGTGAGACCCTCCTGGTCCGTGGTGGCGGTTTCCGTCACGGTGTGCACCGGCTCGAAGCGGCGCGCGGAGTGGTCCTGCGCGGTGATGGCGGCACTGTCGGCGGTCGTGGTCACATCGGCCCCTCTCAGGTGTGTTCTCCCTGCTGCACAACGGTAGTGGCTTTCGAAAGGTTGCGCCAAACACACGTTCGAGTGAAAAAGTCTCAAGTCCGGGTCGCGTGCGCCTCACTTGGGTGTATGGGCACGTTCCGTGAGCGCCTGGTGGCGCACCGCGTCCGGTGCGGGTGGTGCCCGCGGGGCGGGTGGCCGCGCCTCGCGGGGCGCCCCGGGTGTCGGGGGGAAGAGGGTGTCGGGGTCGCCGGAGGTGCGGGTGGGGCGGCCGATCCCGGCGGGGTGCCCGCGGGCGCGGAGGGTGCCGCGCGGGATCACCGTACCCGCTCCGCCCCGGCGGGTGGCCGCCGCCCGCCGGGATCCGCCGCGGTCTGCCGGGATCCGTGGCGGGTTCGTGGTGAGTGTGCGGGTCCTGTGTCGGCGTGGCCCCTCCCCGTCCGCCGCCGGGCGGGTGCCCCCGGCGTCCCCGCCGCCCCTCCCGTCACGTAATGTCATGGCCGACCTGGGGTGCCGCCCGGTCGCCCGGGCCCCGGGGCGCCCGACACGCGCGAGAGTGCAAAGTCCGCTCCAAGCCCTACATGTAGTGGTTGGCTAGTCGCTGTCGCCCACAGATTGTGGTGCGGCTATGCTGGGGAGCAGCTTCTCAAGGGTCGCTTTCCGGCCATTGTGCAGCTATGCAGCCATGCGGTCAGGGAGGAGTGGGAACGGTGCACTGTCCCTTCTGCAGGCATCCCGACAGCCGGGTCGTCGACAGCCGTACGACCGACGACGGCACGGCCATCAGGCGCCGCAGGCAGTGCCCCGAGTGCTCCCGCCGGTTCACCACGGTGGAGACCGCGTCACTGATGGTGATCAAGCGCAGCGGCGTGACGGAACCCTTCAGCCGCACCAAGGTCATCACCGGCGTGCGCAAGGCGTGCCAGGGGCGGCCCGTCACCGAGGACGCGCTCGCCCAGCTCGGCCAGCGGGTCGAGGAGCAGCTGCGGGCCACCGGGAGCGCCGAGCTGAGCACCCACGACGTGGGTCTCGCCATACTCGGACCGCTGCGCGACCTGGACCTGGTCGCCTACCTGCGCTTCGCGTCCGTGTACCGGGCGTTCGACTCGCTTGAGGACTTCGAGTCGGCCATCGCGGAGCTTCGCGAGCGGCCGCCCGCCGAGAACGGCGGCACCGACGGCGGGGGGAGCGGGGACCCCGCCCCCGCCGCCACCGCAGCCGGCTGATCAGGCCGGGCCCCGGGCCCGGCGGACGGCGGCGGACACAAGGACTCGCCCCGGGCGCGCAGCCGCGCGCCCGAGGTGTCACGCATATGCCTTCGACCGCGGAACAGTGCGGCGTCGGCGAGTGTTTTGTACGTATATGGGAGGCGGCATGACAGAGACGACGAGTGGCCCGGCACGGAGTTCCCGGTCAAAGGGCTCCAAGGCCGGCAAGGGGCTCCGGGTCGAGCGCATCCACACCACGCCGGGCGTGCACCCGTACGACGAGGTGGCCTGGGAGCGGCGCGACGTCGTCATGACCAACTGGCGCGACGGGTCGGTGAACTTCGAGCAGCGCGGCGTCGAGTTCCCCGACTTCTGGTCGCTCAACGCGGTCAACATCGTCACCAGCAAGTACTTCCGGGGCGCCCTCGGCACCCCGCAGCGCGAGACCGGTCTCAAGCAGCTCATCGACCGGATCGTGAAGACGTACCGCAAGGCCGGCGAGGAGAACCACTACTTCGCCTCCCCGGCGGACGCGGAGATCTTCGAGCACGAGCTGGCGTACGCCCTCCTGCACCAGGTCTTCAGCTTCAACTCGCCGGTCTGGTTCAACGTCGGCACGGCCCAGCCGCAGCAGGTCTCCGCCTGCTTCATCCTGTCCGTGGACGACTCCATGGACTCGATCCTCGACTGGTACAAGGAAGAGGGGATGATCTTCAAGGGCGGCTCGGGCGCCGGCCTGAACCTCTCCCGCATCCGCTCCTCCAAGGAACTGCTCTCCTCCGGCGGCAACGCCTCGGGGCCCGTGTCCTTCATGCGCGGCGCCGACGCCTCCGCCGGCACCATCAAGTCCGGCGGCGCCACCCGCCGCGCGGCCAAGATGGTCATCCTGGACGTCGACCACCCCGACATCGAGGACTTCATCAAGACCAAGGTCACGGAGGAGGAGAAGATCCGCGCCCTGCGCGACGCGGGCTTCGACATGGACCTGGGCGGCGACGACATCACGTCCGTCCAGTACCAGAACGCGAACAACTCCGTCCGGGTCAACGACGAGTTCATGAAGGCCGTCGAGGCTGGCGGCAAGTTCGGCCTGAAGGCCCGCATGACCGGCGAGGTCATCGAGGAGGTCGACGCCAAGTCGCTGTTCCGGAAGATGGCGGAGGCCGCCTGGGCCTGCGCCGACCCCGGCATCCAGTACGACGACACGATCAACCACTGGCACACCTGCCCCGAGTCCGGCCGGATCAACGGCTCGAACCCGTGCAGCGAGTACATGCACCTGGACAACACGTCCTGCAACCTGGCCTCGCTGAACCTCATGAAGTTCCTCAAGGACGACGGCAAGGGCAACCAGTCCTTCGAGTCCGAGCGGTTCGCCAAGGTCGTCGAGCTGGTCATCACCGCGATGGACATCTCGATCTGCTTCGCGGACTTCCCGACACAGAAGATCGGCGAGAACACCCGCGCCTTCCGCCAGCTCGGCATCGGCTACGCCAACCTCGGCGCCATGCTGATGGCGACGGGCCACGCGTACGACTCCGACGGCGGCCGCGCCCTCGCCGGGGCCGTGACCTCCCTGATGACCGGCACCGCCTACCGGCGCTCCGCCGAACTCGCCGCGGTGGTCGGCCCGTACGACGGCTACGCGCGCAACGCCTCCGCGCACAAGCGCGTCATGAAGCAGCACGCCGACGCGAACGCCGCGGCCGTCCGCATGGACGACCTCGACACCCCGATCTGGGCCGCGGCCACCGAGGCGTGGCAGGACGTGCAGCGGCTCGGTGAGAAGAACGGCTTCCGCAACGCGCAGGCCTCCGTCATCGCGCCGACCGGCACCATCGGCCTCGCGATGTCCTGCGACACCACGGGCCTCGAGCCGGACCTCGCGCTGGTCAAGTTCAAGAAGCTCGTCGGCGGCGGCTCCATGCAGATCGTCAACGGCACCGTGCCGCAGGCCCTGCGCCGCCTCGGCTACCAGGAGGAGCAGATCGAGGCGGTCGTCGCCCACATCGCCGAACACGGCAACGTGGTGGACGCGCCCGGCCTGCGCCCCGAGCACTACGAGGTCTTCGACTGCGCCATGGGCGAGCGCTCCATCTCCGCGATGGGCCACGTCCGCATGATGGCGGCCATCCAGCCGTGGATCTCCGGCGCCCTGTCGAAGACGGTCAACATGCCCGAGTCCGCCACCGTCGAAGAGGTCGAGGAGATCTACTTCGAGGCGTGGAAGATGGGCGTCAAGGCGCTCGCGATCTACCGCGACAACTGCAAGGTCGGGCAGCCGCTGTCGGCCAAGAAGAAGGACGAGGACGGCGCGAGGGAGAAGCAGGCCGTCACGGAGAAGGCCGAGGAGGCCATCCGCGAGACGGTCGAGAAGGTCATCGAGTACCGCCCGGTCCGCAAGCGCCTCCCGAAGGGCCGCCCCGGCCTGACCACGTCCTTCACGGTCGGCGGCGCCGAGGGCTACATGACGGCGAACTCGTACCCCGACGACGGCCTCGGCGAGGTCTTCCTGAAGATGTCGAAGCAGGGCTCGACCCTCGCCGGCATGATGGACGCCTTCTCCATCGCGGTCTCCGTCGGGCTCCAGTACGGCGTGCCGCTGGAGACGTACGTCTCGAAGTTCACCAACATGCGCTTCGAGCCCGCGGGCATGACGGACGACCCCGACGTGCGGATGGCGCAGTCCATCGTGGACTACATCTTCCGCCGCCTCGCGCTGGACTTCCTGCCCTTCGAGACGCGCTCCGCGCTCGGCATCCACTCGGCCGAGGAGCGCCAGCGCCACCTCGACACCGGCTCGTACGAGCCGGTGTCCGAGATCGACGACGAGGTGCGGGCCGAGTCGCTGGCCCAGTCGGCCCCGACGAAGCCCGAGCCCGGCCTGAAGGCGGTCGTCACCCCCGGCGCGCCGCAGACGGCGGCGGCCCCTGCCCCGCAGGAGGCCCACACCTCCGCGGAGCTGGTCGAGATGCAGCTCGGCATCAGCGCCGACGCCCCGCTCTGCTTCTCCTGCGGCACCAAGATGCAGCGCGCCGGCTCCTGCTACATCTGCGAGGGCTGCGGCTCCACCAGCGGCTGCAGCTGACGCCGGCCGCGGTCACGCCGGGACGGCCCCCGGCGTGACCGCGCGCGGAGCACGGCCGCCACGGGAGGGGGCGTGGGCCCAGGGCCTGCGCCCCCTCCCGTGCGACGACCCGGTGGACGGGTGGTCAACGCGCTGAGGCACCGCCGCCCCGGGGCGGCGGTGCCTCAGGCTTCACCCATGCGGCGGCCGAAGGTCTGGGGGTCGGTCCGCTCGAAGCCGCGGACCGCCCTGCGGAAGCGCCAGACCCCGCCCGGCTCCCTGAAGAACTCCGCGACGGTGGCCGCCGTCGCGCCCGGCGTCTCGCCGAAGTCGTATGCCAGCAGCTCGTCGCGGTCCTCGACCACCGAGACCTCGGGGTTCGCGACCTCGGCGAAGGTCAGGTCGCCGTCCCCCTGCTGGATCGCGACGCCGACGATCACCCGGACGTACGCCTCGCCCAGCCGGTCGAGTTCGAGTGTCATCTCCTCGTCGGCGCCGAACCCCTGCCCCGTCTTGCTGTCGCGGTTCAGCGTGATCGTGCCGTCGGGCGAGCGGCTGTCGAAGTGCACCAGGTAGTCGGGCGTGCCGTGCGGATCAGCCGCCGTGAACGTGCCCGCGATCAGATCGAGATCATGGTCGGGCGCGCCCAGCGGGCTCGGGTCCCACTTCAGCACGACCTCAACCTTCGAGAGTCCCTTGTTGGCGCTTCCCACCGTGTCCCTCCCCGGGCGGCGGGCCGAACTCCCGTGTGAACGGCCCTGTGTTGACCAGGCTAGTGGGCACCACCTGCAGCGGGCCACGAGGCCCGGACCGTGACGGGCGCCGCGCCCCTGCCCGTACGATGGCGCGGTGCTGGTCAAGTGGACGCACTGCACCGTCATCGACCGTCGAGGATTCGAACGCGGGCAGCGGAAATGGGCGGGGTTGCTCGGTGAGCCGGGATTCCGGGGGCAGGGCGGCGGCTGGAGCAGAACGCGCCCCGGGGTGGCCCACGTCTTCGCGTTCTGGGAGAGCCGCGCGTTCTACGACTCGTTCATGGCGCGCTCCCACGCCCGGCTCGCCGCCGCGCAGTCGGGGACGTTCAGGGACGGCAGGACCAAACTGTTCGACCACCGCTTCGACGTGAAGACCGGCTTCGAGCCGCGTTTCACCGACGCGGACGTGGTGCGGGTCGCCCACAGCAGGGTGCACGAGGAGCGCGTCGAGCACTTCGCCCTCATGCAGGAGAAGGTGTGGAACCCCGCCATGGCCGGCTCGCCCGGCATGGTGCGCGGCCTGTTCGGCGACGCCCCGGGCAACGAGTTCCTGGTGCTCTCCATGTGGCAGTCCGCCGCCGAGCACGGCAAGTACCGGGTGGAGCGCGTGGAGCGGCTGACGCTGCGCGCGCAGACCGCGGCCGACGTGGCCGCCCTGACGGGGGACATCGTCGACCTCGAAGCGTCCTGGACGGTGTGAGGCCCGGTACCGGACCGGCCGCCGTCCGACACGGCCCGGCAGGGCCCCGGAGCGGTACGCCCCACCCGGCGCCCTTAGGGTCGGTGACATGGCACGACCCAGGCGCATCGTCCTCGTACGGCACGGCGAATCGGAGGGCAACGCCGACGACTCGGTGTACGAGCGCGTCCCCGACCACGCCCTCGGACTGACCGCGCGCGGCGAGCGGCAGGCGCAGGAGACCGGTGGCCGGCTGCGGGAGGCGTTCGGCGCGGAGCGGGTGAGCGTGTATGTCTCCCCGTACCGGCGCACCCACCAGACGCTGCGCGCCTTCGGCCTCGACTCCGACCTGGTCAGGGTGCGGGAGGAGCCCCGGCTGCGCGAGCAGGACTGGGGCAACTGGCAGGACCGCGAGGACGTGCAGCGGCAGAAGGCGTACCGGGACGCCTACGGCCACTTCTTCTACCGTTTCGCGCAGGGCGAGTCGGGCGCGGACGTGTACGACCGGGTCGGCGCGTTCCTCGAAAGCCTGCACCGCGGCTTCGAGGAACCCGGCTCCCCGCCGAACGTCCTGATCGTCACGCACGGCCTGACCATGCGGCTGTTCTGCATGCGGTGGTTCCACTGGTCGGTGGCGGAGTTCGAGGCGCTGGCCAACCCGGGCAACGCGGAGGCCAGGACGCTGCTGCTCGGCGACGACGGCAGGTACACCCTGGACCGCCCCTTCGCGAGGTGGCGCGAGCCGGTGCGCTACGACGTCGCCTGACGCCAGGGACCCCCGCGGCACCCGGCGCCGCGGTCGGAGCGCACCGGGCTCCGACCGCTCCGACCAGCCTCTCCCGCAAGCCCGTTGGGCCGCCCCTGCCCGGTCGGCCGAGGCCTCCCGCGCCGTGTGCGCGGGGGCCGCGCGCACGATGTCGGGCCCCCGGCTGTCGCGGGCGGTCGGCGCGGCGTACGCTTGCTGGCGCCATGCCGTACGAAGCACCCACGCACACCGTCGAGCGCTCGCTCCGCGCCACCACGGGCGCGAAGACCGTAGCGGGTATCGACGAGGTCGGCCGTGGTGCCTGGGCGGGCCCCGTCACCGTGTGCGCCGCGGTCACAGGACTGCGCAGGCCGCCCGAGGGGCTCACGGACTCCAAGCTCCTGACCCCCAAGCGGCGGGACGCGCTGGCCGCGGTGCTCGGCGACTGGGTCACGTGTCACGCGCTCGGCCACGCCTCGCCCGAGGAGATCGACGACCTCGGGATGACCGCGGCGCTGCGGCTGGCGGCCGTGCGCGCCCTGGAGGCGCTGCCGGTCGTCCCGGACGCGGTGATCCTCGACGGCAAGCACAACTACTTGGGCGGGCCCTGGCACGTCCGCACGGTCATCAAGGGCGACCAGTCCTGCGTGTCCGTCGCGGCGGCGTCCGTGCTCGCCAAGGTCCGCAGGGACACGATGATGGCCGAACTCGGCGCCACCACCGCCGCGTACGAGCCGTTCGCCTTCGGGGACAACGCCGGCTATCCCTCGCCGGTGCACCGGGCCGCGCTGGAGGAATGGGGGCCGACACCGCACCACCGGGTGTCGTGGTCCTATCTCGACGCGCTGCCCAGGTGGCGTCACCTGAAGAAGATCCGCGTCCCGGTGGACACGGCTGCACCGGGCAGCACAGAAGACGGGGACGGAGTCCAACTCGGTCTCGATTTTTGAAACTTCCGACAAAGCCACCCGTTTTTCTGTGCCTTACGGCCACAGACATGGGTACAGCCCGCTACATGGGCACAAATGTGCCCACCCGCCGGTGCTCGACGGACCGGCGTTTGATAGACATCAACTCATGCCTCTCACCCCCGAGGAGCCTCAGATTCACGAGAGAGCCCAGGGTCCCCGCGCGACGCCGACCGCAGGCCGCGCCGCACCGACCCCCCGTCCCGTACCCGGTCCGCGTCCCGTCCCAGGGCCGCGATCGGCGGCCACCCCGCGGCCTGGGCGACCGGGCCCTGGTCCCGCGAGGCCGGCCGCACCCCCGGCCCAGCGCTCGCACGCGTCCCCAGGGCAGCCCCAGGCGCCCGCGCGGGAGGACGTGGCCGCCAAGCCCCAGATCCAGGTGATCCCCGCCCCCGCGGACGGCGCGCTCGCCGCCGCGGAGGAAGCGGTCGACCTGCTGCTCGACTCGGGCCGCGCGCCCGGCGACGTCCTGGTGCTCACCACGGGTGAGCAGCATCCGTGGGCGACGCACGAGCTCTCCTTCGGCGAGGCGTCCTACTGGGCGCAGCAGGACGCCAGGGAAGACGTGTTCTTCGCCGACGGCTCGGCCGTGGCACGGGCGCAGGCCCGGCCGGTGGTCGTCGTCGCGGTCAACGGCGGGGAGGACACCACCGCCCCCGTGGTGCGGTCGGCACGGGAGCGCGCCACGGCGCTGCTCGTCGTGTGCGGCGACCCGGAGCGGATCAACTCCGTTCTCGGCGCGAGCGTCTGAGCCGTACGTGACCCGGCCTGCCGGTCCCGCAGGGGGACGGCGGCCGGGCCCTCGCGACGGCGGCGCGGGCGGGCCCCTGTCGTGCCCCCGTCCGTGCCCTGTCGGCGCCCGGTATCGCGTACGTGAGCCCGTAGCACCGCGCGGCGGACGTGTCGGGCGGGTGTGGACGCGTCCCTGAGCACGCCTTGTGTCTCCAGGGGCAGGCCAGGACCGGCGCGTGAAGGCGCGTCCTGGAAGGGGCAGAGGACCAGGTCAGCGGGCGGCCGCGCGGCTCATCGCCGCCGCGGCACCGCCGCCCGTACTCGTCGGCACGGGGTCCTGCTCCGCCGCCCATGCGAGGTCGGCGGGCACGGAGTGCGTGTGCGGACGTCGGCCGCCCCGGCCCTCACCGAGGACCTGCCAGCCGACCTCCGTCAGGGTGATGTACGCGCCGCACCGCAGGCCGTGCAGGGTGCAGGCGTCCCGCAGGCCCCACATCCACGCGCCGTCCTCCTCCGTCCACCGCTCGTCGCCCTCGCGGCAGTAGAGCAGCGCGGCGGTCCGCACCGGGGTGCGGCGGCGCAGGTCGTGCGGGATGACGCGGCGCAGGTGCGCGAGGAGCGCGTTGCGGAACTCCCACCCGTCCGCGTGCCCGGCGCGGCGGGCGAACGACGCGCTCGCCACCAGGCGTTCCTCCGGATCGAGCACCGCGACCACCGCCGTGCCGGGGACCGGCCGGTGCCTGCTGTGCAGACCGCCGACCAGCTCGCGGGGACTGCGCAGCAGCGGTATTTTCGCGGCGGCCCACTCCGAGGGCCCGAGCGTCCTCGCCTGGTGGCCGGAGTGCCCGCCGCCCGTGGTGACGGAGGCGGCCGCGGACGAAGCGAATCCGAAGGTCACGGTTCTCCCTTCGCAAACGCGCCCACGCTGCGGGCGGGGTCCAGTAGGAGGCGCACCGCGGAAACCGCCCGGGACACGAGCCGGGACGCGGGAACACGCGGAGGCATGACCAATTCTCACTGCCCGGAGGTGATGCGGCAACGAGCAATTGGGGCAGCTGGCCGGAATGATCCGCTATGTCCGTCATATTCGTCACAGTGGGACGGCGCATCGTGCCGCCCCGCGCGCCGGGGTCACGCCTGGACGGCGAGCACCAGCGGGAACACGCCCTCCGCACCCGCGCCCCGCAGCAGCCGTGCCGCCACCGCGAGGGTCCAGCCGCTCTCCGCGAGGTCGTCCACCAGCAGGACGGGGCCCCCGGCCCCGGCCGTCGCCGCCGACAGGTCCTGAGGCACCGTCAGCGCGCCGTGCAGCCCGCGCACCCGCTGCGCGCCGTTCGTCCTGGACAGGGGCGGCGCCTCCGTGCCGTCCTGGGCGTACGCCACCGAGCCGAGCAGCGGCATCCGGCCGATCTCCGCGATGCCGGCGGCGAGCGAACCCACCAGGCGTGGCCGCGCCCGTGAGACCATCGCCACCACGCCGACCGGCCGCCGTGGCGCGTCCTGCGCGCCCGAGACCCAGCCCCCCGGACCCTTCGCCCAGTCGGCGAGTACCGTCACCACCGCGTCCAGCACATCCCGCGGCACCTCGGTGTCCGGCGCGCCGGGCGCGAGCAGGGGCCGCAGCCGGTTGCCCCAGCCGATGTCGGAGAGCCTGCCGAGCGCACGGCCCGTATACGGCTGTTCGCCCTGCGGAATGCGTCCCCTGAGGTCGACCCCGACCGCGGCAAGGCCCGTGGGCCACATGCGGCGCGGCTCCACCTCCACGCCCGGCCTGCCCAGTTCGCCGCGGGCCGCGTCCAGCGCCGCGCCGGCGACTCTGTCGTCGAAGCGCGGCCCCGCGCAGTTGTCGCAGCGGCCGCAGGGAGCGGCCTCCCCGTCGTCGAGCCGGCGGCGCAGGAACTCCATCCGGCAGCCGTCCGTCGCCGCGTAGTCCCGCATGGCCTGCTGTTCGGCCGCCCGCTGCCCTGCCACCCACGCGTACCGCTCCGTGTCGTACTCCCAGGGGCGGCCCGTCGCCGTCCACCCGCCCTTGACCCGGCGCACCGCGCCGTCCACGTCGAGGACCTTGAGCATCGTCTCCAGCCGGGTCCTTCGCAGCTCCACCAGCGGTTCCAGCGCCGGCAGCGACAGCGGGCGCTCCGACCGCGCCAGCACGTCGAGGGTGCGCCGCACCAGCTCCTCCGGCGGGAAGGCGACCGACGCGAAGTACTGCCAGATCGCCTCGTCCTCCTTGCCGGGCAGCAGCAGCACCTCGGCGTGGTCCACCCCGCGCCCGGCGCGCCCCACCTGCTGGTAGTAGGCGATGGGGGAGGACGGCGAGCCGAGGTGGACCACGAACCCGAGGTCGGGCTTGTCGAAGCCCATGCCGAGCGCCGACGTCGCGACCAGCGCCTTCACCCGGTTCGCCAGCAGGTCGTCCTCCGCCTGCCGGCGCTCCGCGTCCTCGGTGCGGCCGGTGTACGAGGCGACGGGGTGCCCGCGCTGGCGCAGATACGCCGCCACCTCGTCGGCCGCGGCCACCGTGAGCGTGTAGATGATGCCGGAGCCCGGCAGCTCGTCGAGGTGGTCCGCGAGCCAGGCGAGCCGGTGCGCCGCGTCGGGCAGCCGCAGCACGTGCAGGCTGAGGCTCTCCCGGTCGAGCGGGCCGCGCAGCACCAGGGTGCCGGTGCCCGCGCCGGTGCCGAGCTGCTCGGCGACGTCGGCCGTCACCCGGGCGTTGGCCGTCGCGGTCGTGGCGAGCACCGGCACTCCGGCGGGCAGTTCGGCCAGCATGGTCCGCAGCCGCCGGTAGTCCGGGCGGAAGTCGTGGCCCCAGTCGGAGATGCAGTGCGCCTCGTCGACGACGAGCAGGCCGGTGGCCGCGGAGAGCGCGGGCAGCACCTTGTCCCGGAAGTCCGGGTTGTTGAGCCGCTCCGGGCTCACGAGCAGGACGTCGACGGCGCCGGCTGCGACCTCGCCGCGCACGGCGTCCCACTCCTCGGGGTTGGACGAGTTGATGGTCCGTGCCGTGATCCCGGCCCGTGCCGCGGCCTCCACCTGGTTGCGCATGAGGGCGAGCAGCGGTGAGACGATCACGGTGGGTCCGCTGCCGCGTGCGCGCAGCAGGGAGGTGGCCACGAAGTACACGGCCGACTTGCCCCATCCGGTGCGCTGCACGACGAGGGCCCGCTGCTTCTGTGCGACCAGGGCCTCGATCGCGGTCCACTGGTCCTCGCGCAGCCTGGCAGCGCCGGCGGGGTCTCCGACCAGCCTGGCGAGCACGGCATCGGCCTCGGCCCGCAGGGCCGCTCGGTCTGCGTTCGTCATACGCCCATGCAACAGCATCCGGCGCGCCGCCGGCGAACGGCCTGTGGACAACCAGGCGGACGGTCCGATCGGCATACCGATCGGGCGTCTATAGGTATATGAGCTGGCCGGGGCTGTGGACAAGGTTATCCACAGGGGTCGCGGCGGTGGGGGCCGTCGCGAGACGGTCGGGCCATGAGCAAGCACCAGCACACATCAGGCCCGGCGGGCGAGCAGCCGATCACGCTGCGCGGCCCGGCCGAACTCGTCGACGCACTCCCGTACATCCTGGGTTTCAGGCCCACCGACTCCGTCGTGGTCATCACGCTGCACGGAAGGCAGGCCCGGTTCGGCAGCAGGCTCAGGCTCGGCATCCCCGCGGACACCGACGGGTGGAAAGCCGCGGCGGACCACGCCGTCGCCCACGCGGCGGAGGCTGCGGGCCGCCGCCGCGCCGACGGCGTCCTCCTCTTCCTCTGGCGCGACCCCGACACCGCGGCGGGCGAGACCGGCCGGCAGGTCATGGAGCGTCTGCGTCCTCTCGCCGAACTGCTGCGCACCGCCTGCGGGGCGCGCGACCTGCCGGTCATGGAGGCGCTGTGTGTCTCCGGCGGCCGTTTCTGGTCCTACTGCTGCGAGGACCCGCGCTGCTGCCCGCCGGAGGGCGGTGAGGCGATGCTGCCGGGCACCTCGGTGATCGCCGCGCACGCCGCCTACGCGGGGCTGCGGGTGCGCGGCTCGATCGAGGAACTCGAAGCGAGGATCACCCCGCGCTCGCGTACCTGCCCCGAGGCGCAGGCGCGGGCCTTCGACAGGGCGGGCGGCCTCGCCGTGCCGGAGATCCTCGGCGGCGGGCGAGAGGCCGTCGCGGGCCGGACGCTGAGCCTCGCCCGGGACCTGATCCGCCGCCTCGGCACGGTCCAGGGGCCGCCGCCCGCCGCCCCCGGCGCCGAGACCGCGGCGGAGGCAGCGGCCGACGCCCTCGACGACGCCCTCCTCCGGGACTCCGAGGTCGCGGCCGTCGTGGTCGGGCTCCAGGACCGCGACACCCGAGACCGCGCCGCGGCCTGGACGGACGACCCGCAGGCGGGCGCCGCGCTGCGCCTGTGGCGGGCGCTCGCCCGCCGCTGCTCCGGCGTCTACGTCGAGTACGGCGCCGCGCCCCTGACGCTCGCCGGGTGGTACGCCTGGGCCGCGGGCGACGAACCGTCGGCGCGGGCCGCCGTGTCGCGGGCGCTGGCCGTCGACCCCGACTACCAGCTCGCCATCCTGCTGAACGAGGCGTACGACAGGGGCATCGACGCGGCTGCCCTGCGCTCCTGCTTCGACCCGGCGCCCGCCCGGGACCCGGGGCCTGGCGACCCGGACCCGGGCGTCCCGCCGACCGGCGGCTCCCGGCCATGGCGCTTCCCCAGGCCCCGACGCCCGCGATCCCCCGAGCAGATCGTGCGGGACGGCATGACCGCGGCGCGCAGAACCCCGACGGCCGTCAGCCAGATCGAGTGGCGGGTCGGGGAGCCGGACCTGCCCGACCGCACCCCGTCCCCTTCCCCGGCCCCGTCCCGCGCGGAGCGCGCCCCGGCCGATGAGGGCGCGGCGGCCCACGCCCCGGCCCCCGCGCGTCCGTCACCGGAAGCCGCCCCGCCCGCGCCGCCCGCGCGGCCCGTGCTCCCGGGCGGTCGGAACACCGCGCCTCCGGCGACCCCGCCCGTGTTCCCGGATGCCCCGGTCACCCCGGCCCCGGACATCGCGGCCCCGGATATCCCGGACCCGGCCGCCCCCGCCCGTTCCGTCCGGCGCGGACTGCTGCGCAGAACCCGGCCGGGACCGTCCCGGCCGCCTGGCAGGAACGCGCAGGCAGGGCCCGCGAGCCGGGCCCGGGACGGCGCGGCGCGGCGGCTCCCCCGGCTGCGCGGCGGCCCCGACGGCGCGGGAAGCGCGCGATGAGGAGCGTGACCACCCGGCGCCCCCACGCGTTCACTCAGGCGTCGGAGTACGAACCACACCACCACCGTGGCCCGGTGCACAGAAGGCGGACCAGACCACCCATGGCGCTCACCGCTTTTCCTCCCGTACGCGGCGACCTGCCGCGCGCCCCCGTGGGCGGCCCGCCGCCCCTGCACCGCCTGCTGCTCTGCGTCGCGCTGCCCCACCTCGCCGTCAGCGCCGACCACGGCCAGCTCACCGGCACCGGAATCGAGGGCTGCTACCAGGCGGGACGGCGGATGCTCTCCCGTTGCCGGCTGCGCGTCGCCGACCGCGAACCCGTGGCGCTCCAGGGCCGGATGGAGTCGGCGGGCCGGGCGCACTTCCTCGCGGTGGTCAGGACGCCCACCGACGCGGGGCCCGACCCGGAGCTCAGCGTCGAGCGGCTCAGGGACGCCGACGGCACCGAGCGGATCACCGTGCACAACGCGTCCAGGGGGGTGCGGCGCTTCCCCGTCGAGATCGCGCTCGGGACGGACCTGAGCGACCTGCCCGCGATCGCCGCGGGCCGCGCGGGCCCCGAGCTCCCGGCCACGGTGCACGGCGGCGGCCTGCGCTGGACAGCCGACGACGGCGCCGGGGCCGTCGTCACGGCCGAGCCGCCGCCCCACGAGGCGCTGGCCGCGCCCGGCCTGCTGCGCTGGGCGTTCGAACTGCGGCCCGGCGGGTCCCGCACCGTCGAGCTGCGCGTGCGCGCCGACCGCCCGGCGCGGGCTCCCGGCCGGAGCCCCGGGCTGCTGCCGGCCGGGGCCGCGGCAGAGGGCGACGACCACCGGGTGGGCCGGCTGTTCGCCGCGAGCGTCGACGACCTCAGAGCCCTGCTCCAGCGCGGGCCCGGCAGCCCAGCCGACATCTATCCGGCGGCCGGCGTCCCCTGGCGCTGCGGACCGCCGGCGGCCGAGGCGCTCTGGGCGGTCAGGATGGCGCTGCCGCTCGGCACCGGACTCGCCGCGGCGACCCTGCGCGCGGTCTCCCGCGGCCAGGTGCGCGGCAGGGGAGCGGACGCCGGACGCATCCCCGGCCCCCTGCGGGACGCGGGACCGCACCTGCCGCCGAGCTGCACGGGCATCGAGGCGACGCTCGCCTTCCCCGCGGTCCTTGCAGAGGCCAGGCTCTGGGGCCTGCCGGAGCAGGACCTGGAGGAGCTGCTGCCCGCCGCCGAGCGCTGCCTGCGGTGGCTGCGCACGGCCCTCGGTGGCGGCGAGCCGCTGGGCGAGCCCGGCCCCGAGGGGCCGCGGCGCGCCGCCACCCAGGCCCACGCCCACCGGGCGGCACTGCTCGGCGCCGAACTGCTCGCGGCCTGCGGACGGCCGGGCGCCGACGATCTGCGCGCGGACGCGGAGGCGCTGCGGGAGCGGTTCCTGCGGACGTTCTGGATCGACGACCCCTCCGGCGGGCGCCCGGCCGTGGCCCGCACGGCGGACGGCAGGCTGCTGCCCTTCCCCGGGGCCGACCTCGCCCATTTGCTGGACACCGGCCTCACCACCGGGGGCGGCAGGGCCCAGGGGCTGCTTGACGCCCCGCGCCGCGCCCGGGTCGCCGAGCTGCTGACGAGCCCCGCCCTCGACTCGGGCTGGGGGCTGCGCGGCCTCGGCGGCCGCGACCCCGGGCACAACCCCTTCGGCCACCGCGCCGGCGCCGTGCGGGTCCACGAGACGGCGGTGGCGGTCGCGGGCCTGGCCGCCGCGGGGCACGGGACCGAAGCGGGGCTGCTGCTGCGGGGGCTGCTGGACGCGGCGGAGGCGTTCGGGTACCGGCTGCCCGAGATGTACGCGGGGCGGCGGCGGGCCGAGGGCGGGATGCCGGTTCCGCACCCGGCCGCGTGCCGCCCGGCAGCGGTGGCCGCGGCCGCGGGCGTCCACGTGGTCGCGGGCCTCGCGGGCATCAAACCCGACGCGCCGGGCGGGCTCGTCGCGCTGTGCCCCCTGCGGGAGGCGCCGCTCGGCGCGGTCCGGATCACCGGCCTGCGGGTGGCCGGGGAGCCGTTTGCGGTCCGGGTGGGCCGCACGGGGATGGGTGTCGTGGAGGAGGCAGCGGCCCGGCTCCAACTCGGCGTGTAGGCAAGGGCGGAGAGAAACCACCGGCCGCAAGTGCGGGCGCGCGGGCGGTGGGCGCCGTGATCGGCCGGTGTGGGCGAACGGAGTGTTTATCGTCAGGCAGACGACTATGATCGGCGCATGTCGCCCTACGACCCGTCGGCCTTTCTCCCGTTCGCCGTCACCGTCGATCTGGTCGTGCTCACCGTGCGCGGCCAGGGCCTGTGCGCGCTGGCCGTCCGCCGCGGCGAGCCGCCCTTCCAGGGCCGCTGGGCGCTGCCCGGCGGCTTCGTGCGGGGCGACGAGGACCTTGCCCAGGCCGCGGCCCGCGAGCTCGCCGAGGAGACCGGCCTGTGCGTGCAGGACACGGGGGGGGCCGAGGCCGCCCACACGGCTCACCTCGAACAGCTGGCCACGTACGGCGACCCGGGCCGCGATCCCCGGATGCGGGTCGTCAGCGTGGCGCACCTGGCGCTCGCGCCCGACCTGCCGGCGCCGCGCGCGGGGGGCGACGCCCACAGCGCGCGCTGGGCGCCCGTCGAGGACCTCCTCGGCAGGGACGGCGTCGCAGGACCGGGCGGCGAGCCGCCCGTCCCACTGGCGTTCGACCACGCGCGCATCCTCGCGGACGGCGTGGAGCGCGCCCGCTCGAAGATCGAGTACTCCTCGCTCGCCACGGCGTTCTGTCCCCCGGAGTTCACCGTGGGCGAGCTGCGCAGGGTCTACGAGGCGGTGTGGGGCGTGGCGCTCGACCCGCGCAACTTCCACCGCAAGGTCACCGGCACGCCCGGCTTCCTCGTCCCCACCGGCGGCACGACGACCCGTCAGGGCGGCAGGCCCGCCCAGCTGTTCAGGGCCGGAGGCGCGACCGTGCTCAACCCGCCCATGCTCCGCCCGGAGATCTGAGGCCCGCCCCACTCGCGATCCCGTGACCCCGTGTCAGCTGACGGGGGTGCCACCGGCGTCTGGCGGGATCCGAGCCACCTGACGGGAAGCCCCCGGCATCTGGCGGAACCCCGCGGTCCCTGACGGCGCTCGTCACGGAATCCGGCAGGAGCCCCTCGCTCCCGCAGCGCGCGTCCAGCGCCCGTCCGAGACCCGTCCAAGGCCCGTCTGTGGCCCAACGGTCGTCGACCACGGGGCGAGTCCTCCCCGTTCGGTCTAGCCGGCCTCCACCCGGCGGCCCGCCCAGCGCCCGTCCGGGACCCGTCCAGCGCCCGTCCGGGACTCGTCCAGGGCCCGTGGGGCCCGGCGGCCGTCGACCACGGGCGAGCCCCCGGTTTGGTCCAGCCGGCCTCGACCCGGCGCCCGCGCCCACCCGGCGCGCGCTCGCGGCGGGCGCCCCGCGAGGGACACAGCACACTTCTGGTTACGTAGCAAATCGGACATATAGCGTTATCGTGCTGGGGTACTCGCTCTGCCGCGGAGCGGTCTCACCCCCTGCGAGAGATGAACGATGCTCCAGGCCATCGGACTGACCAGTGCCCCCCGTCGCGACCAGCCGCCCGCCGTGGACGACCTCACCTTCGAGGCGAGACCCGGTTCGGTCACCGCGCTCCTCGGCGCCCAGGGCGCCGGCAAGACCACCGCCCTGCGCCTCATGCTCGGCCTCGAACAGGGCCGCGGCGTCGCCTACTTCAGAGGCAGGCCGCTGCACCGCATCGCGCACCCCGCGCGCGAGGTCGGCGTCCTGCTCGGCGACATGCCGGGCCATCCGGGCCGTACGGCCAAGGGGCAGCTGCGCATGCTGTGTGACGCGGCGGGCGTGCCCGCCTCCCGCGCCGACGAACTCCTCGACGTGGTGGGCCTCGGCCCCCTGCGCGATGAGCGCCTCGGCAACCTCTCCCTCGGCATGGACCGCCGCCTCGGGATCGCCGCCGCCCTGCTCGGCGACCCGCACACCCTGCTGCTCGACGCCCCCTCCGCCGACCTCTCGCCCCGCGAGACCAGCTGGCTGCACGGCCTGCTGCGTGCGCACGCGGCCCAGGGCGGCACGGTCCTCTACACCACCGCCGACCCCAAGGAGGCGGCCCGCGCGGCCGACCACGTCGTCACCATCGACGCGGGCCGCCTCGTCGCCGACCAGGACGCCGCCTCCTTCTCCGGCACGAGGCTGCGCCCCCGCGTGGCGATCAGGACCCCGCACGCGGCCCGCCTCGCCGACGCCCTGAGCAAGGAGGCCCGCGCGGGCCGGCGCTCCGTCGAGGTGGTCGCCGACGGCGGCACCCGGCTCACCGTCTACGGCAGCAGCTGCCCGGAGATCGGCGAGACCGCCTTCCGGCACGGCGTGCTCGTCCACCAGCTCGCCGACGAGATCGGGGACAGCGGCCCGGTGCCGGCGGCCCGGCAGGGCGGCGACGACCCGCGGGACGACGAACAGCGGACCACGGCGCGCCTGCCCGTCCAAACGGGCGCGGGCGGCGCCGCCCCGCTGCCGCCCGTGCTGGACGCCCGCCCCACCCGCGGCCCGCTGCGGCCCTTCCGCTACGAGCTGCGCCGGATGTTCGGCGTCAGGACCTCCCCGCTGATCGCCGCGGCCGTGCTGCTCGTCTCGCTCGCCGTCGCCCTGCCGCTCGCGCACGCCGGGACCACCCCGCCCGCCGGGCTGCTCGCCGCCTGGCCCGCCCTGCTTCCGCTGCCGCCCGCCGCCATGGGGGCCGGGCTCATCGGCGCCCTCGCGTACGGGGACGAGTACCGCCACCCCGCGCTCGCGGGCGCCCGCGGCACCGTGCCGAGGCGGCTCGGCCTGCTGCTCGCGAAGCTCGCGGTCACCGGCGCCGTCGCCGTCCTGCTCGCGCTGGTCGCCGCCGCCCTCGACGGGGCCGCGCTGCGGCTGCTCTACGGCGCGGACGCCCTGCCAGGCCCCGGCTCGTGGCCCGCCCTCGGCGCCGGCTGGGCCGGGCTCGCGCTCGGCTGCGCCTGGGCCGGGCTGCTGGGCGCGGGCGTCTTCCGGGTCACCGCCGCGGGCGTCACCTCGGTGATCGCCGTCCCGGTGCTGGTGGTCCCACTTGTGAAGAAGGTGCCGACCGGGCCTTCCGCCCACCCCCTGGCCGGACTTCCGGAGCCCGTGCGCCAACTCGTCAGGCTGGGGCGGCCGCACGAGACGGACAGCTGGCTGATCGGGATGCTGCGCCTGGTGACGCGGCCCGAGGCGACCGCTCTCGGGCTCTCCCTGACCGTCCTGTTCTGCGCGTTCGTGTTCACCGGCCTTCGCCGTAGGGCCCGTTGGTGAGCGCTATCGGTACGACTCTGATCGCCATGGCCATAACTCGCCGGGCGAAGCTGGCATTTCGGACGGATAAATCACGGTCCGTCAATGAAGGCGCGGGCGCAGATCACCCTTTCGTGTGCTTTTCACCAAAGCCCTCAAGGGCAGTCGGAGCAACGCCGACAAAGGATGCGTGAGTACCCTTGCGCACACCATGATGACCTCCGCCCGTTCCGCCGACTCCGGCCTGACGGGACCGGGCGACCTCGACCGCTACCCCTTCCCGCAGGCCGCCGGCGCCGACCGCGCGGCCGCTCCCGTCTGGGAGGGCCCGGACGTGGACCTCTCCCGCACGGGCCGGCGCCCCACGGGCAACCGTGGCCGTGGACTCCACGGCCAACTCGTCCAGCAGCTCGGTCAGATGATCGTCTCCGGCGACCTCGGCGCGGACCGTCCGCTGGTGCCCGAGGAGATCGGCCAGCGCTTCGAGGTCTCGCGCACTGTCGTGCGCGAGTCCCTCCGGGTGCTCGAAGCCAAGGGCCTCGTCAGCGCCCGGCCCAACGTCGGCACCCGGGTCCGCCCGGTCAGCGACTGGAATCTGCTGGACCCCGACATCATCGAGTGGCGCGCCTTCGGCCCCCAGCGCGACGACCAGCGCCGCGAGCTCACCGAGCTGCGCTGGACGATCGAGCCGCTCGCCGCCCGCCTCGCCGCCGGGCACGGCAGGGAGGACGCGCAGACCCGCCTCGTCGACATGGTCGAGATCATGGGGCACGCCCTCGCGCAGGGTGACGCGATCACCTTCGCCCGCGCCGACGCCGAGTTCCACTCGCTGCTCATCCAGCTCGCGGGCAACCGCATGCTGGAGCACCTCTCCGGGATCGTCGCCGCCGCCCTCCACGTCTCCGGCGGGCCGGCCACCGGCTGCGACCGCCCGGGCGAGGCGTCTCTCGCGCACCACGCACGTATCGCCGACGCGCTGGGCGCGGGCGACGGGGCGGCCGCGGAGGCCGCGATGCGCCAGCTGCTGACCGTCCATCCGGACGTCGAGCGCGTGGTGCCCGCCCCGCGCGAGCACTGACCCCTGGCGCACGCGCCGCGGGGCCTGGCGGCGTCCGGGGTGTCCCGCACGGCGGGCCGCCGGGCCCAGGCGCGGTCCGGCGGCGCGGAGACGGGACGCCGTGCGCTGCGGCAGGGCGCCACAAGGGGCGCTTTGCTGATACTTGGCGTATATGTCGCATATGTGGTGTGACTCGGGCCACGCGGATTGGGCGTAACACTCCCCGAGGCAGTGCGATGACCTAAGAGGTGGCAGCCGAGAGAGGAATACGCCCGCCGCAGGCGGGGCTGTAGTCCTTCCCTGGCTCAAGCCCGCGCCGTCGGTGACATCCCCAGCCGTCGGTCGTCGGCTCCGGTCCGTTGTCGGGCGGGGCCGGAAGCCCTTCCCATCGTTCCGAGAGGTTGTTCGTGTCGGCCAGCACATCCCGTACGCTCCCGCCGGAGATCGCCGAGTCCGAGTCTGTGATGGCGCTCATCGAGCGGGGTAAGGCTGATGGACAGATCGCCGGCGATGACGTGCGTCGGGCCTTCGACGCCGACCAGATTCCGCCAACCCAGTGGAAGAATGTTCTGCGCAGCCTCAATCAGATCCTCGAGGAAGAGGGTGTGACGCTGATGGTCAGTGCCGCGGAGTCGCCGAAACGCACCCGCAAGAGCGTCGCTGCGAAGAGTCCGGTCAAGCGAACCGTCGCCCCCAAGCCCGTCGCCCCCAAGCCCACCCCGGTGAAGACGGTGGCGGCCGCCGCCGCACCTCCCGCGACGGAGGTCGTCGAGGCGCCCGCCGAGGAGGAGGCCGCCCCCGCGAAGAAGGCCGCCGCGCCGAAGAAGGCCGCCGCCAAGAAGGCTGCGCCGAAGAAGGCCGCGGCCAAGAAGACGGCGGCGAAGAAGACCGCCGCCAAGAAGGACACCGACGAACTCGGCGAGGCCGAGGAGCCGGTCGAGGACGTGCCCGCGGGCAAGGCGGAGGAAGAGGAGGCCGAGGGCGAGGCCAAGGGCTTCGTCCTCTCCGACGACGACGAGGACGACGCGCCCGCACAGCAGGTCGCCGTCGCCGGTGCCACCGCCGACCCGGTCAAGGACTACCTCAAGCAGATCGGCAAGGTCCCCCTCCTCAACGCCGAGCAGGAGGTCGAGCTCGCCAAGCGCATCGAGGCCGGCCTCTTCGCCGAGGACAAGCTGGCCGGGACCGACAAGCTCGCGCCGAAGCTCAAGCACGAGCTGGAGATCATCGCCGAGGACGGCAGGCGCGCCAAGAACCACCTGCTGGAGGCCAACCTCCGCCTCGTGGTCTCGCTGGCGAAGCGCTACACCGGCCGCGGCATGCTCTTCCTCGACCTGATCCAGGAGGGCAACCTCGGCCTGATCCGTGCGGTCGAGAAGTTCGACTACACCAAGGGCTACAAGTTCTCCACGTACGCCACCTGGTGGATCAGGCAGGCCATCACCCGCGCCATGGCCGACCAGGCCCGCACCATCCGCATCCCGGTGCACATGGTCGAGGTCATCAACAAGCTCGCGCGCGTCCAGCGCCAGATGTTCCAGGACCTGGGCCGCGAGCCCACCCCCGAGGAGCTGGCCAAGGAACTCGACATGACCCCGGAGAAGGTCATCGAGGTCCAGAAGTACGGCCGCGAGCCCATCTCGCTGCACACCCCGCTCGGCGAGGACGGCGACAGCGAGTTCGGCGACCTGATCGAGGACTCCGAGGCGGTCGTCCCGGCCGACGCGGTCAGCTTCACCCTTCTCCAGGAGCAGCTGCACTCCGTCCTCGACACCCTCTCGGAGCGTGAGGCGGGCGTGGTCTCCATGCGCTTCGGCCTCACCGACGGGCAGCCGAAGACGCTGGACGAGATCGGCAAGGTCTACGGGGTGACCCGTGAGCGCATCCGCCAGATCGAGTCCAAGACCATGTCGAAGCTGCGCCACCCGTCCCGCTCGCAGGTCCTGCGCGACTACCTGGACTGATCCGCGGCGGCATCCGCACACCTGGCTGGGCCCGGTTCCCCTTTCGAGGGGTTCCGGGCCTGCTTCGTTTCGCGCTCGGGCCGAAGGACAGGTTGGATGACTCCGAGTGGATGACCCTTCCACGGAGAGTCAGGAGAACCTATGCGTCGCCCCCTTGCCAGCGCCTTCCGTGCCACGTGCCGCACCCGGGTCGTACGACCCTCCAGAGCGGTGTACGCGGGGCTCGCGGCCCTGAGCGCGTCAGCGCTGCTGCCGCTCGCCTCCGCCGCCCCGGCCCAGGCCGACAGCGTCGTCGTGGGCGGCAGGCCCACGACGACGGCCGCCCACCCGTGGGTCGTGGCACTGGTCAGCCCCGACCGGTTCGGCTCCGGGCGCGCGGGGCAGTTCTGCGGAGGCGCGCTCGTCGGGCCCACGAAGGTGCTCACGGCGGCGCACTGCATGAGCGACGACGTGCTCGGGCAGGGCCCCGACAACGTGGGCGACCTGCATGTGATCGCGGGCCGCGACCGGCTCACCGGCACCGGCGGCCGCTCCGTCGCCGTGGCGTCGTACCAGGTCGACCCGGCGTACCACGCGAGCAGCAACGAGAACGACATCGCCGTCCTCACCCTCAGGACGCCACTGCCCGCCTCGTCGGCCATCGAGCCGGCGGCCCCCGGCGACACGGCGGCCGCGCCGGGCAGCGCGGCGCAGGTGCTCGGCTGGGGCGACACGACGGGCCGCGGCGACTACGCCTCCACGCTGCGTACCTCGCCCGTGACGGTGCTGCCGGACGCCCAGTGCGAGAAGGCGTACCCGGGCGGCGGCTCGGAGGCCCGCTACGCGGCGTCCTCGATGCTCTGTGCGGGTGATCCGCACGGCGGACACGACGCCTGCCAGGGCGACAGTGGCGGCCCGCTGGTGGCACAGGGCCGGCTGATCGGCCTGGTGTCGTGGGGGAGCGGCTGCGGGCTCGCCGACGCCCCCGGGGTGTACGCCCGGGTCACGTCCGACCTGCCGCCGGTCGCGGACGCGGTCGGCCGCTGACCGGTCCCCGACGCCCGCGCCGGGGGCGGGGACCCGAGCGGGCCGCGCGGGCGGGGCCAGGGGCCGCCTCAGGGTCCCGGACCCCGCCCGCGCGCGTTCGTGTGCGGCGCGGTGCCGCGCAGGGCCGCAGAGCCCCGCTGAGGGGCCGGGAAGGGCCCGTGCCGCTACGAGAACGGAGAACGGGCGGCCGCCACCGCGGGAAGCGGTGGCGGCCGCCCGTCGGCCGTCCTGGGACGGCGCTCGGCTCGTCGTCGGTGGTGCGAGGCTTCAGTGCTCCTCGTCACCGGCCACGGCGGGAACCGCCGTCAGCCGGTCGGTCTCGTCCTGTATTTCCGCGGCGATCTTCTTGAGCTCCGGCTCGAACTTGCGCCCGTGGTGGGCACAGAAGAGGAGCTCACCGCCACTGGTCAGCAGGACGCGCAGGTAGGCCTGGGCGCCGCATCGGTCACAGCGGTCGCCCGCCGTCAGGGGGCTCGCGGGTGTCAGAACAGTAGTCACGTCGCCTCTTCTCTAGCTCGACGAGCTGTCGTACCAGGGTCAACATCCAACCAGGCCGAAAACGTTCCCGCTCGCGGCGCCATTCCTCGAAATTCTCTTCCGAAGTGCTGGAGTGCTGACGGTTGGCGGCGAATGAGCCGTATTGCTGGGCTTTACGGATCTCGCATCGATGTCGGTGGGTGGTTCCTGGGCTTGTGTCCGCCCGGCGGGCTTGCCGGTTGTTGATGAGGACGTGCCCGGAGCCTAAATGGTTCATGCCTGGAAGGGAACGTGAGCTGTGCGGCACGGCCGTCCGCGATCGAACACCTATGCGAGCGTGCACTAGCATGGTGCCGGACGAGGGTGGCGTGACAACGGCTCTACCAGGCCTCTGTACCCTCTGAGCGATGACACGAGCCGGGCCTTTACCCCACCGGGCCATATCTCAAATTCAGCGAGGAGCGAACCGAGTGACCGCCGATACGTCCGTGCCGTCCACCGCGCTGCTGACAGCGGACCGTGACGGTTCCAACTACACCGCGCGGCATTTGCTCGTCCTTGAGGGCCTGGAGGCCGTACGGAAGCGGCCCGGGATGTACATCGGGTCCACCGACAGCCGGGGCCTGATGCACTGCCTGTGGGAGATCATCGACAACTCCGTCGACGAGGCCCTCGGCGGGTACTGCGACCACATCGAGGTCGTCCTCCACGAGGACGGGTCCGTCGAGGTCAGGGACAACGGGCGCGGCATCCCGGTGGACGTCGAGCCCAAGACGGGCCTGTCGGGCGTCGAGGTCGTGATGACCAAGCTGCACGCGGGCGGCAAGTTCGGCGGCGGCTCGTACGCGGCCTCAGGCGGTCTGCACGGCGTCGGCGCGTCCGTCGTGAACGCGCTCTCCGCCCGGCTCGACGTCGAGGTGGACAGGAACAGCTCCACGCACGCCGTCAGCTTCCGCCGCGGCGTGCCCGGGATCTTCACCGAGCAGGGCCCCGACGCGCCCTTCGACCCCGCGAGCGGCCTGCGCAAGGTCAAGCGGATCCCGAAGAACCGCACGGGCACCCGCGTGCGGTACTGGGCCGACCGGCAGATCTTCCTCAAGGACGCCAAGCTCTCCCTGGAGACCCTGCACCAGCGGGCCCGGCAGACGGCCTTCCTGGTGCCGGGCCTGACGATCGTGGTCAGGGACGAGCGGTTCGCCGAGGGTGCGGAGGACGGCGAGCCGTCCGTCGAGACGTTCCACTACGACGGCGGCATCAGCGAGTTCTGCGAGTACCTGGCCCAGGACAAGGCCGTGTGCGACGTCCTCAGGCTCAGCGGCCAGGGCACCTTCAAGGAGACCGTGCCGGTCCTGGACGACCGCGGGCACATGACGCCGACCGAGGTCACCCGCGAGCTGGGCGTCGACATCGCCCTGCGCTGGGGCACGGGGTACGAGACGACCCTGAGGTCCTTCGTCAACATCATCGCCACCCCCAAGGGCGGCACCCACGTGACCGGGTTCGAACGCTCGGTGACGCGGACGGTCAACGAGGTCCTGCGCTCCGCCAAGCTGCTCCGCGTGGCCGAGGACGACGTCGTCAAGGACGACGCCCTTGAGGGCATGACCGCCGTCGTCACGGTCCGGCTCGCCGAGCCCCAGTTCGAAGGCCAGACGAAGGAGGTGCTGGGCACCTCGGCGGCCAACCGGATCGTCGCAGGCGTCGTCGCCAAGGAACTCAAGGCGTTCCTGACCTCCACCAAGCGCGACGCGAAGGCGCAGGCGCGCGCCGTGCTCGACAAGGTGGTCGCCGCGGCGCGCACCCGTATCGCGGCCCGCCAGCACAAGGAGGCCCAGCGCAGGAAGACCGCGCTCGAGTCGTCCTCGCTGCCGGCCAAGCTCGCCGACTGCCGCAGCGACGACGTGGACCGCAGCGAGCTGTTCATCGTGGAGGGCGACTCGGCGCTCGGCACCGCCAAGCTCGCACGGAACTCCGAGTTCCAGGCACTGCTGCCGATCCGGGGCAAGATCCTCAACGTCCAGAAGTCGTCCGTGTCCGACATGCTGAAGAACGCCGAGTGCGGGGCGATCATCCAGGTCATAGGAGCGGGGTCCGGCCGGACCTTCGACCTGGACGCCGCCCGGTACGGCAAGATCGTGCTGCTGGTGGACGCCGACGTCGACGGCGCGCACATCCGCTGCCTGCTGCTGACGCTGTTCCAGCGCTACATGCGCCCGATGGTGGAGGCCGGCCGCGTCTTCGCGGCCGTGCCGCCGCTGCACCGGGTGGAGCTGGTGCAGCCGAAGAAGGGCCAGGACCGCTACGTCTACACGTACTCGGACGCCGAGCTGCGGCAGACGCTGCTGGAGTTCCAGCGCAAGAACATCCGGTACAAGGACTCGATCCAGCGCTACAAGGGCCTCGGCGAGATGGACGCGGACCAGTTGGCGGAGACCACCATGGACCCGCGCCACCGCACGCTGCGGCGCATCAACATCAGCGACCTGGAGGCCTCCGAGCACGTCTTCGACCTGCTCATGGGCAACGAGGTCGCGCCGCGCAAGGAGTTCATCAGCAGCTCGGCGTCGACGCTCGACCGCTCGCGCATCGACACCTGACGAGGCACGCGTCCCAGGTCTCCACCCCCGGGTGGAGACCGGGGATCCACCGGGGTTCAACCCTGGCGCCGATCCGCTGACCTGCGATTCTCCGTACCTTCGGAGTGTCGGAGAACGCCTCGTCACCGGAGAAGGACCCCTCATGAGTGAGCTGCTGTACGCACTCGCGGCCGTCGCGGTCGCCGCACTGATCATCTCGCGCCAGGTCAGGCCCCAGCGGATCGGCGGTGGCGGCCGCAGGTGGCTCGTCGTGCCGGCCGTCCTGGTCGTGCTCGGCGCGAAGCAGGGCGGCGTGATCGACCCGCACCACACCACCCTGTCCGCGGGGCTCCTCGTCGCGGAGCTGGTAATCGGCCTGCTGATGGGCGCGGGCTGGGCCTACACCAGCCGGGTGTGGACCGAGCCCGACGGCTCCGTCTGGTCGCGCGGCACCAAGGCGACGGCGGGTGTGTGGGTGGGCGGGCTCGTCGCCCGGCTCGGCCTCATGGGCGTCGGCGCGCTGGCCGGGGTCCACCAGTCGACCGGCGCGCTCCTCATCGCCCTCGGCGTCTCGTTCGCCCTGCGCGGGGCCCTGCTGCTGCACCGCGGGGGCGCGCTGCCGCTCACCCGGGGCACGTCGTACCGTGGCCGCGTGGCCGACCGGGTGTGAAGGGACCGCAGGTGACTCAAGGACCGTGGACGGCGTGGCCCGTGGTCGAGCCCCAGGAGGGCCGGCTCGGGGCACGCCCCGCGCCGATGCCGGGCGGGGGCGAGAGCGGCCC
Source organism: Streptomyces tremellae (assembly GCF_039540215.1). Classification (NCBI taxonomy): domain Bacteria; kingdom Bacillati; phylum Actinomycetota; class Actinomycetes; order Kitasatosporales; family Streptomycetaceae; genus Streptomyces; species Streptomyces tremellae. Next base: position 355,091 of record NZ_BAABEP010000001.1, on the reverse strand, counting down.
GGCCCGGCTGCGCAGGCTCCTGCTCCGCTCGGTCCCGGCCGCCGCGGTGCTCTACTCCGTCTTCGCCGACCACCACCCGGGCGGGCCCGTCGAAGGGCTCGCGGCGGCGGCCGGCGTCGTCGCGGTCGGCTTCCTCATCCGGGCCTTCCACCGCGCCACCCGGCTCCAGGCAGCCTGGGCGTCGACCGGCTGCGCCGCCCTGCTGCTCGCGGTCGCGGGCCTCGCCGAGTGGCGCGGCTTCACCGTCGCCGCCGCGATCCTCGCCTTCGGTTGCTCCATCGTCGGCATGCAGCGGCTGCCGCTCGCGCTGGGGGCGGCCGTCCTGGTGGTCGGGCTCGGCGGCTGGGTGCTCGTCACCCACCAGAGCTGGCTCGGCGCCGTGCTCACGCTCGGCGCCAGCTCGCTCGGCGGGTACGTGCTGCGCGCCGAAGGCGAGCAGCGCCACCGCCTCAGGATCCAGGAGCGGGCCGCCCGTGCGGCCGAGGCGGAGTCCGCCGCGCTCGGCGAGCGTGCCAGGATCGCCCGCGACATCCACGACGTGCTCGCGCACAGCCTCTCCGCGCAGCTCGTCCACCTGGAGGCGGCGCGGCTGCGCATCGAGCAGGAGGAGCCGGGCCCGTTCAGGGACCAGATCCTCCAGCGGGTGGTGGCGGCGCGGTCGATGGCGCGCGACGGCCTCGCCGAGACCCGGCAGGCGCTGTCCGCGCTGCGCGGCGACATGGCGCCGCTCGGGGACTACCTGCGGGAGGTCGCGGCGAGCGACGGCGCCGAGATCGAGGTGGCCGGCATCCCGCGCCCGGTGCCCGCCGAGGCCTCGCAGACCGTGCGCAGGGTCGCGCAGGAGGCGCTGACCAACGTGCGCAAGCACGCGCCGGGCGCGCGGGTGCGCATCGACCTCACGTACGGGGAGGGCGAACTGGTCCTGTGCGTACGCGACTCGGGGCGCGGAGGCGGTGGCGCGGCACCCGCGGAACTCGCCTCGTCCGGCTCCGGATACGGTCTCCTCGGCATGCGGGAACGCGCGGAACTGCTCGGCGGGACACTCGACGCGGGCCCCGACGGGGCCGAGGGGAAGGGGTACAGGGTGCGGCTGCGGGTGCCGGCATGAGCGGGGTCACGGGCCCGGAGGCGACGGGGGGCGCGGGCCGGCCGCCGGCCAGGCTCGTCGTCGCCGACGACCAGGCCGTGGTGCGCGAGGGCATCGTGATGCTCCTCGGGCTGCTGCCGGGGATCGAGGTGGTCGGCGCGGCGAGGGACGGCGAGGAGGCCGTCGCCCTCGTCGCCGGACTCGCCCCCGACGTGGTGCTGATGGACCTCAGGATGCCCCGCTGCGACGGGGTCGAGGCGACCCGGCGCATCCGCAGGGACCACCCGGGGACCCAGGTCGTCGTGCTGACCACGTACGCGGACGACGAGTCGCTGTTCGCCGCGCTCCAGGCGGGCGCGCGCGGCTACCTCACCAAGGACGCGCAGGGTGAGGAGATCGTCCGCGCGGTCGACGACGTGCTGGCGGGCCAGGCCGGGCTCGCGCCCGCCGTGCAGCGCAGGCTGCTCGAACGGTTCACCGCGCCGCCGCCCCTGGCCGCCGCGCCCGCCGAGCTGCCCGACGGGCTCACCGCGCGGGAGGCCGAGGTGCTCGGACTCGTCGCCGAGGGCCTGTCCAACAAGGAGATCGCGGCCCGGCTGCACATCGGGGCCGCCACGGTGAAGACGCACATCAACAACCTCTTCGCCAAGACCGGCGTGCGCGACCGGGCGCAGGCCGTGCGATACGCCTACCAACGGGGACTGATCGAGCCTCCTGGGACATCGGTCACCTGATGGGGTGAAGAGGGTCGGGACCGGGCATGTCGGCCCGGCGGCGCCCCCATCCTGGTCGGACGGCTGGAACGGCCGCCTGACAAGGAGATGCGACCGGTGGACATGCAGCAAGGGCCGAAGGCCGCCGCGGTGCGGCCCGGCGGCCCCCGGGACGACGACGCGGACACGCCCCCTTACGGAGGCGAACAGGACGGCTGGCGGGTGGCGCGGGACGCCGCGCGCGACGGCCGCACCGCCGCCGACATCTACCTGGAGGTGCAGCGCAGCGCCGCCTTCCAGGAGGTCCGGGGGCGCTACCGCGGCTTCGTCGTCCCGGCGAGCGCCGCCTTCCTCGGCTGGTACCTGGCGTACGTGCTGGCCGCCACGCTCGCGCCGGGCGTGATGGCGCGCCCCGTGGCGGGCGCGGTCAATGTGGCGATGGTTGCAGGGCTCGCCCAGTTCCTCACCACGTTCGTGCTGACGTGGGCCTATGTGCGCAACGCCCGGCGGGGCCGCGACCGGGCCGCGCTCGAACTGCGCTGGACCGTGCTCGACCGGGGTGCCGGGGGCGCCGGGAGCAGCACGGGCGCCGGCTCGGGCAGGGGGGCCTCGTGAGGGGCGACCACCAGACCCTGGCGCTCGTGCTGTTCAGCGCGTTCGTCGCGGTCACCCTCGCCATCACCACCTGGGTCAGCCGCAACAGGCACGGCTCGCCCGAGGAGTTCTACGCGGGCGGGCGGCTGTTCTCGCCGATGGAGAACGGCTTCGCCATCGCGGGCGACTACATGTCCGCCGCGTCCTTCCTCGGGATCTCCGGCGTGATCGCCCTGTTCGGCTACGACGGCATGCTGTACTCCGTCGGCTTCCTCGTCGCCTGGCTCGTGGTGCTGCTGCTCGTGGCCGAACTGGTGCGCAACGTCGGGCGGTTCACGCTCGCGGACGTGGTCGCCGCCCGGATGCGGGAGCGGCCGGTACGGGTCGCCTCCGGTACCGCGTCCGTGACGGTCTCCGTGCTCTACCTGGTGGCGCAGATGGTCGGCGCGGGCAGCCTGGTGTCGCTGCTGCTCGGCGGTTCGGGGTCCGCGGCCCGTGCCTGGACGGTGATCGGCGTCGGCGCCCTGATGGTCGTCTACGTGACGCTCGGCGGGATGCGGGCGACGACCTGGATCCAGATCGTCAAGGCCGTCCTGCTGATGGCCGGGGCGGTCGCGCTGACCGTGCTGGTGCTGCTGCGATTCCACGGCGACGTCAACGCGCTGCTGACCCGGGCCGTCGCCCACAGCGACTACGGCAAGGACTTCCTGGCGCCGGGCCGCGCGTACGGCGGGAGTTGGGCTGCCAGGCTCGACTTCATCAGCCTGGGCCTCGCGCTGCTGCTCGGCACGGCGGGGCTGCCGCACATCCTGTCGCGCTTCTACACGGTGCCCACCGCGCGCGCCGCCCGCAGGTCCGTGGTCTGGTCCATCGGCCTGATCGGCGGCTTCTACCTCATGACGATCGTGCTCGGGTTCGGGGCGGCCGCCCTGGTCGGCTCCGACGCGGTGCGCGCCTCCAACGCCGCGGGCAACACGGCGGTCCCGCTGCTCGCGCTCGACCTCGGCGGGGGAGCGGGCTCCACCGGCGGCACGGTGCTGTTCGCCGTGGTCGCCGCCGTGGCCTTCGCGACCATCCTCGCGGTGGTCGCGGGCGTGACCCTGGCCTCGTCCGCGTCGGTCGCGCACGACCTGTACGCCTCGCGCAGGCCCCGCGTCCCGAGGCAGCGGCGGGGCGACCGGGCGGAGCGGCCCGCCGCCGCGCCGCGCGGCGAGGTGTCGGTGGCGCGGCTGTCGGCCGCGGGGATCGGGGCCGTGGCCATCGCGCTGAGCCTGCTCGCCCAGGACCTGAACGTCGCGTTCCTCGTGGGGCTCGCGTTCGCGGTGTCGGCCTCAGCCAACCTGCCCGTGCTGCTCTACTCGCTGTTCTGGCGGTCCTTCACGACGCGGGGCGCGGTCTGGTCCGTCTACGGCGGGCTCGTCCCGGCCATGCTCCTCGTGGTCCTCTCGCCGGTCGTCTCCGGCGGGCCCGACGCGATGTTCCCCGGCGTGGACTTCCACCTCTTCCCGCTGGAGAACCCGGGGCTCGTGTCGATCCCGTGCGGGTTCCTCGCGGGCTGGCTCGGGACCGTGTGCTCGCGGGAGCCCGCCGACCCGACCGCGTACGCGGAGACCGAGGTGCGTTCGCTCACCGGGGCGGGTGCCGTCTGACACCCGTTGCGTCCGGGCCCGCACCGCTTGCGCCGGCCCGCTCACCGTCGCCACGCTGCGCGGGAGCGGGCCGGCGCCGTCGTACGGGCCCGGGCAGGTGACCGGGCGACACTGTTCCGGTCGGCATGTTGACGCAAGAATTTGCGTTGTTTTCCGGTGGCTTGCGGTCGGCCGCGGGGCGCGTGAAGCCAGGCTGAAAACCTTCTGACGTACGGGATTTTGCCTCCATGCTCCACGGTGTCTGCAGCGGACTGGTTCTGTCCAAGACATAGACGACATGGTATTTCTCTGCAACTCTCTGACCGCACTACGCAAAAGACTCCGCTCGGCAGTGCAGAAACGCATGCCGGGGGCCGGTGTGCGACCAGAGCCGCGCCTCGCCGCTCCCGTGCGAGGCCAAGGATCGGAGATCCATGAGATCGCAACGTCCGAGACGGCGAACCCTCGCCGTCACCACCACCACCAGCCTTCTGCTGGTCGGCTGGCCCGCGTACGCCGCGGCTTCCGAGGGGCCCGCGGCCGGCGCGTCGGCGACCGCCGCGAGCCGGACCGCGGCCGCGCGCGCCGTCGACGGCGACCAGTCCACCTACTGGCAGGGCACCGGCAGGGGCGAGCAGTCGGTGCAGCGGGACCTCGGCTCGCTCGAACGCGTGGACCGGGTCACCCTGAAGCTGCCCCGCGACTGGCGCACCCGCAGGCAGACGCTCTCGATCCAGGGCAGCAGGGACGGCTCCGGCTTCGAGACCCTCAAGTCCTCGGCCACGTACACCTTCAGCCCCGGCGCGGGCAACACGGTGACGGTCTCCTTCCCCGCCACCCAGGAGCGGTACATACGTGCCGTCATCACCGCCAACTCGGCCGGTAAGAAGGCCCAGTTGGCGGAGCTGGAGGCGCACACAGCGGCTGCGGCCGCCACGCCCGACCTCGCGCTCGGCAAGCCCATGGCGGCGAGCGGCTTCAACGACGTCTATCCGGCGTCCAACGCCAACGACGGCAACCAGTCCACCTACTGGGAGAGCAAGAACAACGCCTTCCCGCAGTGGCTCCAGACGGACCTCGGCTCCTCCGTAGCCGTCAACAGCGTCGTCCTCAAACTGCCCGCGGACTGGCCCGCCCGCAGCCAGACGCTCCGGATCCAGGGGTCCGCCGACGGCAGCAGCTTCACTGACATCGCCGCGTCGAAGTCCTACGCCTTCAGCCCGGCGTCCGGCAACACGGCGACGGTCTCCTTCAACTCCACCACCACCCGGTACGTACGGGCCACCTTCACGGCCAACTCCGGCTGGCCCGCCGGGCAGGTCTCCGAGTTCGAGGTCTACGGCCCCGCCACCGGCGACACCCGGGCGCCCTCCGCCCCCACAGGCCTCACGCTCGACCGGTCGGCCTCCGGGCAGATCGAGCTGGCCTGGAAGCCCTCGACCGACGACACCGGTGTGACGGGCTACGACATCTACCGCAACAACCAGCTGGTCAGCAGCGTTGCGGGCGATGTCACCTCGTACACCGAGAGCCAGCCCGCCAGTGCCACCGTCACCTACGTCGTGCGGGCGAAGGACGCGGCGGGCAACGTCTCGGGCGACAGCAACAGCGTGACCAGCGCCGGGGCGAGCGGCGACACCCAGGCGCCCACCGCGCCCGGCAACCTCGCCTACACGGAGCCCGCGCCGGGCCAGGTCAGGCTCACCTGGCAGGCGTCGAGCGACGACAAGGGCGTGACGGGCTACGACGTCTACCGCAACGGCCAGTTGCTCGGCAGCGTCGCGGGCAGCGCCACCTCGTACACCGACGCGGACGCGGGCAGCGGCACCGTCACCTACGTCGTGCGGGCGAAGGACGCGGCGGGCAACGTCTCGGGCGACAGCAACAGCGTGACCCGCAACGGCTCCACCACCGCGGCGTCCAACCTCGCCGCCGGCAAACCCATCACGGCCTCCTCGTCCACCTTCACCTTCGTCGCGGCGAACGCCAACGACAACAGCACCAGCACCTACTGGGAGGGCGCGGGAGGCAGTTACCCCGACACCCTCACCGTGCAGCTCGGCGCCAACGCCGACACGCAGAGCGTCGTCGTCAAGCTCAACCCGGACTCCTCGTGGGGCCCGCGCACCCAGAACATCCAGGTCCTCGGCCGTGAGCAGAACGCCTCGGGCTTCACGAGCCTGGTGGCCGCGAAGGACTACTCCTTCAGCCCGGCGAGCGGCAACACGGTGACCATCCCGGTCTCCGCCCGGGCCGCCGACGTCCAGCTGAAGTTCGCCTCGAACACCGGTGCGCCCGCGGGCCAGGCGGCGGAGTTCCAGGTGCTCGGCACCCCGGCGCCCAACCCCGACCTCCAGGTCACCTCGCTCGCCGCGTCACCCGCCGCGCCGGTCGAGTCCGACCCGGTCACCCTGTCGGCGACCGTGAAGAACACCGGGGCGCTCGCCGCACCCGCCGGGACGGTCCGGTTCGACCTGGGCGGCTCCACGGAGGGCACCGCCGACGTGGGCGCGCTCGCCGCGGGCGCCCAGGCCACGGTCACGGCGGACATCGGCGCGCAGAACGCCGGCACGTACCTGCTCAGCGCCGTCGCCGACCCCGACAACAAGATCATCGAATCCAACGAGACCAACAACACCTTCACCGCCCCGGGCGGCCTGGTGGTCAAGCCCGTCGCCAGCTCCGACCTGGTGGCGGCGAGCGTCGCCGCCTCCCCGTCCGCGCCGTCCGCGGGCGACGCCGTCACCTTCTCGGTGGCGGTGAAGAACCAGGGCACGGTCGCCGCCGCGGCCGGTGCGCACCAGGTCACCCTGACGCTCCTGAACTCCTCGGGGACCGCGGTCAAGACCCTGACGGGGTCCTTCAGCGGCGCCCTCGCGCCCGGCGCGACCTCGGCCCCTGTCGCCCTGGGCGGCTGGACCGCCGCGGACGGCTCGTACACCGAGAAGGTGGTCATCGCCGACGACGCCAACGAACTGCCGGTGAAACGGGCCAACAACACCTCGACGCAGTCCTTCTTCGTGGGCCGTGGCGCCAACATGCCGTACGACACCTACGAGGCGGAGGACGGCGTCCTGGGCGGCGGCGCACAGGTCGTCGGCCCGAACAGGACCATCGGCGACCTCGCGGGCGAGGCGTCGGGCCGAGCGGCCGTCACCCTCAACAGCACGGGAAACTACGTCGAGTTCACCACCCGTGCCGCCACCAACTCGCTGGTGACGCGCTTCTCCGTCCCCGACTCGGCGGGCGGCGGCGGCACCGACGCCACCCTCGACGTCTACGTCAACGGCAAGCTGCTCAAGCCGATCGACCTCTCCTCCAAGTACGCCTGGCTGTACGGAGCGGAGACCGGCCCCGGCAACTCGCCCGGATCCGGCGCCCCCCGGCACATCTACGACGAGGCGAACGTCCTGCTCGGCACGACGGTCCCCGCGGGCAGTACCGTCCGCCTCCAGAAGGACGCCGCCAACACCTCCCGGTACGCGATCGACTTCGTCGACCTCGAACAGGTCGCGCAGGTCCAGAACCCCGACCCGGCGGCGTATGTGACCCCCGCGGGAACCGGGCAGCAGGACGTGCAGAACGCGCTCGACAAGGTCCGGATGGACACGACGGGCACGCTCGTCGGCGTCTACCTGCCCGCGGGCGACTACCAGACCTCGGGCAAGTTCCAGGTCTACGGCAAGCCGGTCAAGGTGGTGGGGGCCGGGCCCTGGTTCACCCGGTTCAGCGCCCCCTCGACACAGGAGAACACCGACATCGGCTTCCGGGTGGAGTCGACGGCCAACGGCTCCACGTTCTCCGGCTTCGCGGCCTTCGGCAACTACACCTCGCGCATCGACGGGCCCGGCAAGGAGTTCGACCTCACGGACGTCTCCGGCATCACCGTCGACGACGTCTGGGTCGAGCACATGGTGTGCGCGATCTGGGGCACGCACGTCACCGGCCTCAAGGCCACCGACATGCGGATCAGGGACACCTTCGCCGACGGCATCAACCTCACCAACGGCAGCCAGGACAACCTGGTCAGCAACGACGAGGCGCGCAGCACGGGCGACGACAGCTTCGCGCTGTTCGCCGCCGAGGACCACAACTCCTCGCCGCTGACCGGGAACACCTTCCTAAACCTCACGGCGAAACTGCCGTGGCGGGCGGCCGGGCTCGCCGTCTACGGCGGCCAGGGCAACACCCTGCAGAACATCACCGTCGCGGACACCCTGACCTATGCGGGCCTCACGCTCAGCTCGCTGGACTTCGGCTACCCCTTCGCCGGGTTCGGGGCGAGCCCGCAGACGGTGGTCAAGGGGCTGTCCCTGATCCGCGACGGCGGGCACTTCTGGGGGCAGCAGGTCTTCGGCGCGGTCTGGGTCTACTCGGCGACCGATCCCTTCCAGGGCATCCGCGTGAGTGATCTGGACATCACAGAACCCACCTACGGCGGGATCATGTTCCAGACCGACTACGTCGGCGGCCGGCCGCTCAACCCGATCAAGGACACGGTCTTCACCGACGTGTCGATCAGCGGCGCGCACAAGAGCGGCGACCCGTTCGACGCCAAGTCCGGCTGGGCCCTGTGGGCGAACGAGCTGCCCGAGCCCGGGCAGGGGCCGGCGGTCGGCGAGGTCACGTTCAACGGGTTGAAGCTCAGCGGCAACAGCCAGGACGTGCGGAACACCACGAGCACGATGAAGATCAACATCAACCCGTGAGCACCCGCCCGTAGGCGGGGCCGCGGACCGCGCGGGAGCGGTGCCGGCCGGGTCATCCGGCCGGCATTCGCTTGTCGGTGCCTTTGCATCGGCGAGAAAGAAGCTTGCATATATTGCGATAGCCTTGCAGCCATGACGCGACGACTTGCTCAGGTGGCCAAGAAGGTGGGAGTCAGCGAGGCCACGGTCAGCCGGGTCCTCAACGGCAAGCCGGGGGTCTCCGAGGCGACCCGCCAGTCCGTGCTGACCGCGCTCGACGTCCTGGGCTACGAGCGCCCCACCCAGCTGCGCGGGGAGCGCGCCCGGCTCGTCGGCCTGGTCCTGCCGGAGCTGCAGAACCCCATCTTCCCCGCGTTCGCCGAGGTCATCGGCGGTTCGCTCGCCCAGCAGGGGCTCACCCCCGTGCTGTGCACCCAGACCAAGGGCGGCGTCTCCGAGGCGGACTACGTGGAGCTCCTGCTCCAGCAGCAGGTGTCAGGCGTGGTGTTCGCGGGCGGCCTGTTCGCGCAGGCCGACGCGCCGCACGACCACTACCGGCTGCTCGCCGAGCGCAAGATCCCGGTCGTGCTCATCAACGCCCCCATCGAGAACCTCGACTTCCCCTGTGTCTCCTGCGACGACGCCGTCGCCGTGGAGCAGGCGTGGCGCCACCTCGCCTCCCTCGGCCATGAGCGGATCGGCCTGGTGCTCGGCCCGGAGGACCATGTGCCGTCCCGCCGCAAGCTGGACGCGGCGCGCGCCACCGCCGAGGCCGGCGGCACGGAGCTGCCCGAGGAGTACGTGGAGCGCACGATGTTCTCCCTCGAAGGCGGCCAGGCGGCCACCTCCCGGCTGCTCGACCGCGGTGTCACCGGCTTCATCTGCGCGAGCGACCCGATGGCGCTCGGCGCCGTGCGGGCGGCCCGCAGGCGCGGCCTCGGGGTGCCCTCCGAGGTGTCCGTCGTCGGCTTCGACGACAGCGCGTTCATGAACTGCATGGAGCCGCCGCTGACCACCGTGCGCCAGCCCATCGAGGCGATGGGCAGGGCCGCGGTGGAGATGCTCTCCGCGCAGATCCAGGGCGGCGCGGTGCCGCCTGGCGAGCTGCTTTTCGAGCCCGAGCTCGTGGTCCGCAGCTCCACCGCGCAGGCGCCGAGGGGCTGACCCGCGGCGCCCCGCGCGCCCGCCGCCGTAACCGCTTGCACGGAAGCGGAACCGCAGCTTCGAGGGGTTCGGCCCCAACGGCCGTGCGCGTCAAGGCCCTTGGTGCGCCGTGGCCTCCGCGATGCAGCAGGCTGTCAGATATTTGCGAAATAGGAGCGACATATTGCGGACATCCGTAGTTAGTGGTTGAGTGAGCGCCGCCACACAGCGAGCAGCTGTGCGGGTTCCCACGCTCCTGCCCAAGAGGGGTCCCACCGATGAGAAGTCCCGGGTTCCGCCGCACGTGCACCGCCGCCGTAGCCGCCGCGATGGCCCTCACCGCAGTGGCCGCCTGCTCCGGAGGCAAGGGCGGCGGTGCGACGACCGCAGACGGCAAGACGGCCATCACCGTCAACTGCATGCCGCCCAAGTCGAACAAGGTCGACCGCGCGGCCTTCCAGAACGACATCGCCGCGTTCTCGAAGCAGAACCCGAAGATCCAGCTCACCGCGCACGACACCTTCCCGTGCGAGGATCCCAAGACGTTCGACGCCAAGCTCGCGGGCGGCCAGATGGAGAACGTCTTCTACACGTACTTCACCGACGTGAAGCACGTCGTCGGCATCAACCAGGCCGCGGACATCACGCGTTACGTGAAGGACCTGCCCGGCTGGAACGAGATCGACCCCAAGCTGCGGGCGATGTACACGGTCGACGGCAAGGTGTACGGCGTCCCGCGCACCAACTACACCATGGGCCTGCTCTACAACCCGACCCTCTTCAAGAAGGCCGGGCTCGACCCGGCCAAGCCGCCCGCCACCTGGGAGGAGGTGCGCGCCGACGCCAAGAGGATCGCCGCCCTCGGCGACGGCACGGTCGGCTACGCCGACTACAGCGCGCAGAACCAGGGCGGTTGGCACTTCGTCGCCGAGCTGTACTCACAGGGCGGGCAGGCCGTGAGCGCGGACGGCAAGAAGGCCACCGTGGACACCCCGCAGGGCAGGGCCGTCCTGAGGAACCTGCACGACATGCGCTGGACGGACGGGTCGATGGGCTCGAAGCAGCTGCTCATCCTCAACGACGTGCAGCAGATGATGGGCACCGGCAAGCTCGGCATGTACATCGCGGCACCGGACAACGTGCCCACCATCGCCAAGCAGTACGGCGGCGACTACAAGGACATGGCGCTCGCCCCGATGCCCGGCGGCAAGGCCACCCTCGCGGGCGGCGACGGCTACATGTTCAACAGGAAGGACACCCCCGCGCAGATCAGGGCGGGCCTGAAGTTCCTCGCGCTGGAGACCAACACCCCCGGCCAGGGCCTGAGCAACTGGCAGTACCTGAGCGAGCGGAAGTCCCCCGTGGGCCTGCCGGAACCCCGGCTGTGGACCCAGGGCGGCAGTTACGACCGGAAGAACCTGGCGCTCAAGAAGCAGTACGCCAACATCCCGGTCGGCAACTACCGGGCGTTCGCCGACGGCAACCCGAAGCTCACCCCGGTGATCGAGCCGCCGAACGCCCAGCAGATCTACTCCGTCCTCGACTCGGCGGTCTCCGCGGTCCTCACCAACAGGAACGCGGACATCGGCGGCCTCCTCAAGGACGCCCAGACCAAGATCGACTCCGTACTGGCCCAGCAGGGCTGACAGCCGATGAAGACAGCCCAGGCACCCGCAAGGCCCGCCGCGGCGCACCCCCTCGCCGAGGGGGCGCGCCCGCCGGACAGGACCGCGGCCCCCCGCAGGCCCCTGAGCCGCAGGCTGACCGAGCAGGCCCGCGCCTACACGTTCCTGCTCGGCGGCCTGATCTGCTTCGCGCTGTTCTCGTGGTACCCGGCGATCCGCGCGGTGGTCATCTCCTTCCAGCGGTACATCCCCGGCTCCCCGCCGCAGTGGGTCGGCACCCGCAACTTCACCCAGGTCCTGCACGACCCCGAGTTCGCCGCGGCGTGGCGCAACACCTTCTACTTCACGGTGATCGCGCTGCTGGTCGGCTTCCTCGTCCCGTTCGTCACCGCCCTCGTGCTCAACGAACTGCGGCACGCCAGGGCGTTCTTCCGGGTCGTGGTCTACCTGCCGGTGATGATTCCGCCGGTGGTCAGCGCCCTGCTGTGGAAATGGTTCTACGACCCGGGCGCTGGTCTCGCCAACGAGGCGCTGCGCTTCGCGCACCTGCCGACCTCGAACTGGACCAACGGCACCTCCACCGCCCTGGTCTCCCTGGTCCTCGTCTCGACCTGGGCCAACATGGGCGGCACCGTCCTCATCTACCTCGCGGCCCTCCAGGGCATCCCCGGTGAGCTGTACGAGGCGGCCGAGCTGGACGGCGCGTCCATCCTGCAGCGCGTGCGGCACGTGACGATCCCGCAGACCCGCTTCATCATGCTGATGCTCATGCTGCTGCAGATCATCGCGACGATGCAGGTGTTCACCGAGCCGTACGTGATCACCGGCGGCGGGCCGCAGGACGCCACCGTCACGGTGCTGTACCTGATCTACAAGTACGCCTTCCAGTACAACAACTTCGGCGGGGCGTGCGCCCTCAGTGTCATGCTGCTGGTGCTGCTCGGCCTCTTCTCCGCCCTCTACCTGCGGCTCACCCGCACCGACGACTGAGGAGCGCGCCGCCATGACCACCACCATCGCGCCCCCCGAGCCGCTGGCGCCCACGGTCCCCGCGCGCGGGGCGGACCGCCGGGGCAGCGCGGGGCCCGGCGCCCGCACCCTGGTCTCACCGCTGGCCCTCGCCAGCCGGCGGGGCAGGGCTGTCTACTGGAGCGTCTTCGGGCTCGTCCTGCTCCTGTTCGCGCTCGCCTTCCTCTTCCCGGTGTACTGGATGGCCACCGGCGCGCTGAAGTCGCCCGACGAACTCAACCGCAACCCGCCCACACTGGCGCCCAAGCAGTGGCACTTCGGCAACTACGGCGAGGCGTGGAACCTGATGCAGCTGCCCGACCACCTGTGGAACACGGTGGTGCAGGCGGCCGGCGCCTGGGTGCTCCAACTGGTCTTCTGCACCGCGGCCGCGTACGCGCTGTCCAAGCTGAAGCCGGTCTTCGGCAAGGTGATCCTCGGCGCGATCCTCGCCACCCTCATGGTGCCGGCGCAGGCGCTCGTCGTACCGAAGTACCTGACCGTCGCCGACCTGCCGCTCCTGCACACCAGCCTCCTCGACAACCCGGCCGGAATCTGGCTGCCCGCCGTCGCCAACGCCTTCAACCTGTACCTGCTCAAGCGGTTCTTCGACCAGATACCCCGCGACGTGCTGGAGGCGGCCGAGATCGACGGCGCGGGCAAGCTGCGCCAGCTCTGGTCGGTCCTGCTGCCGATGTCCCGGCCCGTGCTCGGCGTCGTGTCGATCTTCGCGCTCGTGGCGGTCTGGCAGGACTTCCTGTGGCCGCTGATGGTGTTCTCCGCGGCCCCCGACCACCAGCCCATCAGCGTGGCGCTCGTCCAGCTCTCCCAGGACGTGCCGCAGACGGACCTGATCGGCGCGATGGTCATCGCCAGCGTGCCGATGGTCGTCATGTTCCTCGTCTTCCAGCGCCACATCATCGCCGGGATCAGCGCGGGCAGCACCAAGGGCTAAGCGGCGCAGGCCGCGTGACACCTCCCGGCCCGTGGCTGCGCGTGCCGCACGGGGACCCGCCGCTGCCGTCCGCCACCCGTGCCCCGGCCCTGCCGTACGACCCGCGCACCGCCGCCCGACGACGTCCCCGCCGCGGCGGTGCGCGGCCCGCGAACCACCGACGCCTCGTCACGGACGGCACCGCCGTGCGGGCGACGCACACGCCCGAAAGGATCACGCATGAAAGGCAGCCCACTGGAGCCCGCCGACCGGAACTGGTGGCGCAGCGCCGCGATCTACCAGGTCTACGTGCGGAGCTTCGCCGACGGTGACGGCGACGGGACGGGCGATCTCGCCGGCGTCCGCGCCAGGCTGCCGTACCTGGTCGAACTGGGCGTCGACGCCCTGTGGTTCACCCCCTGGTACCTGTCGCCGCTGGCCGACGGCGGCTACGACGTCGCCGACTACCGCACCATCGACCCGCAGTTCGGCACACTCGCCGAGGCCGAGAAGCTGATCGCCGAGGCCCGGGAGCTGGGCATCAGGACGATCGTCGACATCGTCCCCAACCACGTCTCCGACCAGCACCCGTGGTTCCGGGCCGCCGTCGCCGCCGGGCCCGGCAGCCCCGAGCGCGAGCTGTTCCACTTCCGCGCCGGCCGTGGCAGGTCGGGTGAGATCCCGCCCAACGACTGGGTCGGCGAGTTCGGCGGCACGCCCTGGACCCGGCTGCCCGACGGCGAGTGGTACCTCCACCTCTTCGCGCCCGAGCAGCCCGATCTCAACTGGGACCACCCGGCCGTGCGCACCGAGCACGAGGACGTGCTGCGCTTCTGGTTCGACCGCGGCGTCGCGGGCGTACGGATCGACTCCGCGGTGCTGCCCGCCAAGGACCCCGCCCTGCCCGACTTCACGCCGGGCACCGACCCGCACCCGTACGTCGACCGGGACGACCTGCACGACATCTACCGCTCCTGGCGCGCCGTCGCCGACCAGTACGACGGCGTCTTCGTCGGCGAAGTGTGGCTGCCCGACACCGAGCGGTTCGTGCGGTACCTGCGCCCCGACGAACTGCACACCGCCTTCAACCTGAGCTTCCTCGCGTGCCCCTGGGACGCGGAGCGGCTGCGCACCTCCATCGACGAGACGCTCGCCGAGCACGCGCCGGTGGGCGCGCCCGCCACCTGGGTGCTGTGCAACCACGACGTGACGCGCACGGTCACCCGCTACGGCCGCGCCGACGACACCGGCTTCGCCTTCGAGCGCAAGCGCTTCGGCACCCCGACCGACCTGGAGCTCGGCACCCGCAGGGCGCGCGCTGCCGCGCTCCTCTCGCTCGCCCTGCCCGGGACGGTCTACCTCTACCAGGGCGAGGAACTCGGCCTGCCGGAGGCGGAGATCCCGCGCGAACTCATCCAGGACCCGATGCACAGCAGGTCGGGCGGGACCGACCCGGGCCGCGACGGCTGCCGCGTGCCGCTGCCGTGGGCGGCGGACGCGCCGTACGCCGGGTTCGGCTCGACGGTCGAGCCGTGGCTGCCGCAGCCCCCGGGCTGGGCGGCCTACGCGGCGGACCTGCAGGCCGCGGACCCGGACTCCATGCTCTCCCTCTACCGCGCCGCGCTCGCACTGCGCCGGGCCAGACCCGGCTTCCGCTCGGCCGGCCTCACCTGGCTCGACGCGGCGCCCGGCGTGCTGGCCTTCGAGCGCGGCGAGGGGCTGCGCTGCGTGGTCAACCTCTCCGCGGCCCCCGTACGGCTGCCCGCGCACGGCGCGGTGCTGCTGGCGAGCGGGCCGCTCACCGAAGGCGGCCGGCTGCCCGTCGACACGGCGGTCTGGCTGAGCGCCTGACGCCGTCCCCCGCACTCCGCGGTCCGCCCGGGTGGCACCGGCTGGTGCCACCCGGGGCCGCGGGCCGGAGGCCGACCGCCTCCGGGTCCTTTCCCCCACGGAAGGTACGTATCCCATGCGTGTGACCGCACGACAGCACCCCCAGCGCAGGTATGTCAGGAACACGTCAGTGGCGGCCGCCACGGCCGTGGCGCTCGCCGCCACCTGCCTGGCACTCGCCGCCCCGGCGGCGACGGCCACCGCCCCCGCCGCTCCCCACGCGGCGGCCGCGGGCGCCACCCTGCCCTTCACCTCTGTCGAGGCGGAGAGCGCCACCACCGACGGCCGGACCATCGGCCCCGACTACACCCAGGGCACCGTCGCCTCCGAGGCGTCGGGCCGCCGGGCCGTCGAGCTCGCGGCGGGCCAGAGCGTCGAGTTCACGCTGCCCCGCGCCGCCAACGCCGTCAACGTCTCCTACAGCGTGCCCGACGGGCAGACCGGCACCCTCGCCGTCTACGCGGGCGGCCAGGACACCGGCAAGAAGATCGCCCTCACCTCGAAGTACTCCTACATCGACACAAGCAGCATCGCAGGCTCGAAGACGCACCACTTCTTCGACGACGCGCGGACGCTGCTCGGCCGCGACCTCGCGGCGGGCGACACGGTCAAGCTGGTCGCGGACTCCGCCGTCACCGTGGACGTCGCCGACTTCGAGCAGGTCGCGCCCGCCGCGGACGCGCCCGCGGGCGCCGTCTCCGTCGCCGACCACGGCGCCGACCCCACCGGGGCCGCCGACTCCACCCAGGCGTTCAGGGACGCGATCGCCGCGGCCGAGGGCGGCACGGTGTGGATACCGCCGGGCGACTACCGGGTGGACGGCCCGCTGCCGGTCGACGACGTCACCCTGCTCGGCGCGGGCGACTGGTACTCGGTGGTGCACAGTTCGCACTTCATCGACCAGGGCTCCCCGGCGACGGGCCGCGTCGGGCTGAAGAACTTCGCCGTCTTCGGCGAGGTCACCGAGCGCAACGACAGCAGCCCGGACAACTTCGTCAACGGCTCGCTCGGCCCCGGATCCACCGTCTCCGGCATGTGGGTGCAGCACGAGAAGGTCGGCCTCTGGCTCACCGGCGACAACGACGGCCTCGTCGTCGAGGGCAACCGGATACTCGACACCACGGCCGACGGCCTCAACCTCAACGGCAGCGCGCACGACGTCCGGGTCAGCGACAACTTCCTGCGCAACCAGGGCGACGACTCGCTCGCCATGTGGTCGCTCAACGCCCCCGACACCGGCAGCACGTTCAGCTCCAACACCATCTCGCAGCCCAACCTCGCCAACGGCATCGCGATCTACGGCGGCACCGACATCACCGTCAAGGACAACCTCGTCCAGGACACCAACGCGCTCGGCAGCGGCATCGCGATCTCCAACCAGAAGTTCGCCGACCCGTTCTTCCCGCTCGCCGGCACCATCACCGTCTCCGGCAACACCCTGGTGCGCACCGGCGCGATCAACCCCAACTGGGGCCACCCCATGGGGGCGTTGAGGGTCGACGCCTACGACAGCGACATCGGCGCCACGGTGGACATCACCGACACCACCTTCACCGACAGCCCCTACAGCGCCTTCGAGTTCGTCTCCGGGGGCGGCACCGGCAAGCAGGTGAAGAACGTCGCCGTGGACGGCGCCACCGTCGACGGCGCGGGCACCGTCGTCGTGCAGGCCGAGACCCCGGGATCGGCCTCCGTCAGCGACGTACGCGCCACCGGCGTCGGCGCGGCCGGCGTCTACAACTGCCCCTTCCCGCAGGGCAGCGGCACGTTCACGCTCAACCAAGGCTCCGGCAACTCCGGCTGGGACACGACGTGGGACGACTGCTCGGCCTGGCCGCAGCCGAAGTAGCGCCCGCGCCGGGCGTCCGCCCCGGCCCGCCGCCTCAGGGCAGCGGCCGGGGCGGACGCGGCCCCGTGTAGTGCCCGCTCGGCCGCATCCGCAGCGGCGGCTCGCCGTACTCCTCAAGCGCGTGCGCGATCCACCCCGCCGTCCTGGCCACCGCGAACACCGTCTCGCCCGCCTCCGGCGCCATCCCCGCGGCCACCGTCAGCGCGCCGAGAGCCAGGTCCACATTGGCGCCCGACGGGTCCTGCCGCGCCGCCACCGCCGCCACCTCGCGCGCCGCCGCCACCGCGGGCGCGGCCTCCGGCACCGCGGCGAGCGCCTCGAACAGGGCCGTCGCGCGCGGGTCCTGGCGCGGATACAGCCGGTGGCCGAGCCCCGGCACGCCCCGCCCGGCCCGCAGATGGTCCGCCACCACGGCCGCCGCGCCGCCCCGGTCGAGCACCTCGGTCAGCATCCGGTGCACAGGACCGCTCGCCGCGCCGTGCAGCGGCCCGTCCATCGCGCCGAGCCCCGCGGAGACCACCGCGTACGGATGGGCGCGGGCGGACGCCGCCACCCGCACGGCCAGCGTGGAGGCCGCGAGGTCGTGGTCGATCAGCAGGGTGAGCGCCGTGTCCAGCGCGCGCAGCGCGGGCGTGTTCGGTGGCCTGGGCGTCAGCCGGGACCACAGCCGGGCCGCCAGCGGCCCGTCCTCGGCGCCGCCGGTCCCCGCCGCCAGGGGCAGCGCGTCCACCAGCGTCGGGATCAGCGAGCGCGCCGTGCCGAGCACCGCCTCCCGCGACAGGTCGAAGCGGAGCGGGTCCGCGGCCGCCGCCGCGACCGCCGCGACCCGCAGCCGGTCCGTGCTCGCGCTGTACGGCGGCAGCGCCCCGACCGCGCGCCGCGCGGCGGCCAGCGGGCCGGCGGGCGCGGGGAGGCGCAGCCCCGCCCGCAGCGTGCCCGTCCAGAGCCACTCCGCGACTTCCTCGTACGGATGGCGGCGGGCCAGTTCCACGGCGTCCACCCCGCGGTACCAGTAGTGGTCAGCCTCGATGAGCGTGATGCCGGTGCTCACCCGCAGGCTCGCGTCCTGGTCGGCGGACGGCTCGCGGCGGCCCCTGCGCACCAGCGCGTCGACCTCCCTCGGGTCGAAGGTGCTGCCCCGGCCCGCCGGGTCGCGGCGGCTGGTGAGCTGGCCGCGGCTGACATAGGCGTACACGGTCTCGGGCTTCACCCCGAGCCGCCGCGCGGCCTCCCGGGTGGTCAGCCGCGCGCCGCCGGCCGCGGGCCCCTCGCCCGTCGTCTCCGTCATGAGATCACCGTACACAGACTCTCGTACGTTGATCGGATCAAGGTTGACGCCGATGCATCAACCATGGACAGTCGAGTCAAGCCGAGGAGGAGAGACCATGCAGGACAGCAGGCCGCAGCCGGCCACCGTCGACGTGCCCCGGGGGCTCGCGGGCGTCGTCGTCACCGAGACCGCGCTCGGGGACGTGCGCGGCGGCGAGGGCTTCTACCACTACCGCCAGTACTCGGCGATCGAGCTGGCGCGCCGCCGCGGCTTCGAGGACGTGTGGCACCTGATGTTCCACGGGGAGCTGCCCGACGCCGAGAGGTCGGCCGCCTTCGCCGCCCGGGTCGCCGCGCTGCGCCGCCTCCCCGACGCGGTGCGCGACGCCCTGCCGGCCATCGCCCGCGCGGGCGGAGGACCGCTCACCGGGCTGCGCACGGCGCTCTCCCTCTACGGCTCCGCCGCCGGCCTGCGCCCCCTGTACGACACCGACCCCGCGCGCCGCGCCGAGGACGCGCTCGCCGCCTGCGCAGCCGTTCCCGCCATCCTGGCCTCGCTGCACCGGCTCGGCCGCGGCCTCGCCCCCGTCGCACCCCGTGAGGACCTCGGCCACGCGGCCGACTACCTGCACATGCTGACCGGCCGTGAGCCGGAGCCCGCGCGCGTACGGGCCGTCGAGCAGTACCTCGTCGCCACGATCGACCACGGCTTCAACCCGTCGACCTTCACCGCCCGGGTCGTCGCCGCCACCGGCGCGGACCTCGCCGCCTGCCTCACCGGGGCGGTCGGCGCGTTCTCCGGGCCGCTGCACGGCGGCGCGCCCGCCCGCGCCCTCGACGCGCTCGACGTGATCGGCTCCGTCGACCGGATCGACCCGTGGATCAGGGAGCGGGTCCTCGCGGGCGAGCGGATCATGGGCTTCGGTCACGCCGTCTACCGCACCGAGGACCCGCGCTCCCGGCTGCTGCGCGACATCGCGCGGCAGCACGGCGGCCCGCTCGCCGACTTCGCCGTCCAGGTGGAGGAGCGCGTGGAGGCGATCCTCGCCGAGCTCAAGCCGGGCCGCGAACTCCACACCAACGTCGAGTTCTACGCGGGCGTCGTGATGGAGCAGTGCAGACTGCCGCGGGCCATGTTCACGCCGACCTTCGCCGTGGCGCGGGTGGTCGGCTGGAGCGCCAACGTCCTGGAGCAGGCCGGCGACACGAAGGTCATCCGCCCGGCGGCCCGCTATGCGGGCCCGCCGCCCCCGCAGCCGGTCCCCGCGCCGTGACGGGCGGCGCCGACGCGGACGGCGGCCGGCCTCCGACTACGATCGGGGCCCGTGACCACGCCTGATCCGCAGCCCGATCCCGCCGAGTCCGATCCCGTCGCGTCCGGAACGGCCGAGCCCGGCCCCGTCGTGTCCGGAACGGCCGCCGGACCCGGCGGCCTGCGGCCCGTGCGGGAAGGGCCCGTGCCGGTCATCCTCCTCACGGGGTTCCTCGGGGCGGGCAAGACCACCGTCCTCAACCACCTGCTCCGGGAGAGCCGCGGCACCAGGATCGGCGTCGTCGTCAACGACTTCGGCGCCATCGAGATCGACGCGATGACCGTCGCGGGCCAGGTCGGCTCCTCCCTGGTCTCCCTCGGCAACGGCTGCCTGTGCTGCGCGGTCGACGCGAGCGAGCTCGACGCCTACCTGGAGCGGCTCACCGACCCCGCGCTCGGCATCGACGTCGTCGTCATCGAGGCGAGCGGCCTCGCCGAGCCCCGCGAACTGGTGCGGATGCTGCTCGCCTCCGACAACCCGCGCGTACGGTACGGCGGCCTCGTCGAGGTGGTGGACGCGGCCGAGTTCGAGGCGGTGCGCGAGCGCCACCCGGGCCTCGGGGGCCAACTCGCCGTCGCGGACCTGGTGGTGCTGAACAAGGCGGACCTGGCGGGGGAGGAGGGACTCGCCGCGGTCCACGCCGCCGTGGCGGAGGCGGCTCCCGGCGTGCCCGCCGTCGCCGTGACCCACGGCCGCCTCGCCCCCGACCTGCTGCTCGACCGCCAGCCGCGGGGCGAGACGTTCGGCCAGCTGTCGTTCGAGGACCTCCTCGCGCCCGAGGACCACGGCGCCCATCTGCACGCCGCCTACGACAGCGCCGAGTTCACCGCGCGGCGGCCGATGGACCCGCGCGGGCTGATGGCGTTCCTCGACGACAGGCCCGAGGGCCTCTACCGCATCAAGGGCTATGTGGACTTCGGCGCCGCGGACCCTGGCAACCGGTACGGCGTGCACGCGGTCGGCCGTTTCCTGCGCTTCACCCCCGAGCCCTGGCCGCCCGGCGCCGAGCGCCTGACCCAGCTCGTCCTGATCGGCATGGGCATCGACAAGGACGCCCTGACCTCGGCCCTCACCGCGTGCGAGACACGGGACGGCGCCCCGGCGCCCACGGAGTCGGCGTCGGGCGCGATCGCGCCCGACGCCGAACCTGCCATGTGGGGCGTCCTGCGCTACGTGGCGACCCCCGAAGCCTGACGGCGCGCCCGGACCGCCCGCGCCCCCGGGGCATGGCCTGAGAGCGCCGCCGCACGCGGGCCGGCAGGCCGCAGGCCCAGCAGCCGCGCGCCACGGCGTCCCCGACACGGCGTCAGGCCGCCCGCCCGGCCCGTGGGGCCGGACGGGCGGCGCCGCCTCAGTGTGCCGGGCCCGCGAGCGCCGCGACCTCGTGGGTCAGCGGCGTGCCCGAGCCGTCGCGGCGCGGGTCGGGCTCGGGCAGGGCGGCGGCGGAGCCGTCCGCCGTCGCGGCCCGCACCGGGCTCGCGCCCGCCCACGCGAGGACCAGCGTGTCCTCGCCCTTCAGGAACCGCTGGCAGCGCACACCGCCCGTGGCGCGGCCCTTGCGCGGGTACTGGTCGAACGGCGTGAGCTTCGCAGTGCGCGCCGAGTCGTCCAGCGTGCCGTGGGAGCCCGCGACCGTGAACACCACCGCGTCCGCGGCCGGGTCGACCGCGGTGAACGAGAGGACCCGCGCCCCCTCGGTCAGCTTGATGCCCGTCATGCCACCG
Source organism: Streptomyces tremellae (assembly GCF_039540215.1). Taxonomy (NCBI): domain Bacteria; kingdom Bacillati; phylum Actinomycetota; class Actinomycetes; order Kitasatosporales; family Streptomycetaceae; genus Streptomyces; species Streptomyces tremellae. The sequence continues at coordinate 333,626 of NZ_BAABEP010000001.1, read as the reverse complement.
GCCGGCCGCCCCTGCGGCCGCACCTGCGCCGCCGGATACCGCAGCAGCTGGGCGTCGGACGAGATGAAGACCAGGTCCTCCTCGCCGGTGCGCAGCTCGGCCGCGCCGACGATCCGGTCGCCCTCCCTCAGCGTGATGACTTCCAACTCGTCCTTGTTGGACGGGTAGTCGGGCACCACCCGCTTCACCACGCCCTGGAGCGTGCCGATCGCGAGGCCCGGCGACGACTCGTCGAGCGTGGTCAGGCAGACCACCGACTCGTCGGCGTCGAGCGTGAGGAACTCCGCGACGGGCGCCCCGCCGGAGAGATTCGGCGCACCGGACATCTCGGGCAGCTGCGGCAGGTCGACCACCGCCACCCGCAGCAGCCGCCCCGACGAGGTGACCGCGCCGACCTCGCCGCGCGCGGTCGCAGGGACCGCGGAGACGATCACGTCGTGCTTGACGCGCTTGCCGTCGCCCGCGGGCAGCGGCCCGTCGTCGGCCGTGCGGGCCAGCAGCCCCGTCGACGACAGCAGCACCCGGCACGGGTCGTCCGCGACCTGGAGCGGCACCGGCACCGCCGCGACCGAGGCGCCGCCCTCGATCAGCACCGTACGGCGCGGGGTGCCGAACTTCTTCGCCACCGCGGCCAGCTCCGCCGAGACGACCTTCCGCAGCTCCGCGTCGGAGTCGAGGATCCGGGTCAGCTCCTCGATCTCGGCGTTGAGCCGGTCCCGCTCGCTCTCCAGCTCGATCCGGTCGAAGCGGGTCAGCCGGCGCAGCGGCGTGTCGAGGATGTACTGCGTCTGCACGTCGGAGAGCGAGAAGTGCTCCATCAGGCGCTCCTTCGCCTGCGCGGAGTTGTCGCTGAGGCGAATCAGCCGGATGACCTCGTCGATGTCGAGCAGCGCCACCAGCAGTCCCTCGACCAGGTGCAGCCGGTCGCGCCGCTTCGTGCGGCGGAACTCGCTGCGCCTGCGCACCACCGAGAACCGGTGGTCGAGGTAGACCTCAAGCAGCTCCTTGAGGCCGAGCGTCAGCGGCTGGCCGTCCACCAGCGCGACGTTGTTGATGCCGAAGGACTCCTCCATCGGCGTCAGCTTGTAGAGCTGTTCGAGCAGCGCCTCGGGCACGAAGCCGTTCTTGACCTCGATGACGAGCCGCAGCCCGTGCTCCCGGTCCGTGAGGTCCTTGACGTCGGCGATCCCCTGGAGCTTCTTCGCCGACACCAGGTCCTTGATCTTGGCGATGACCTTCTCGGGGCCGACGGTGAACGGCAGTTCCGTGACGACGAGGCCCTTGCGGCGCGGGGTCACGTCCTCCACCGAGACCGTCGCCCTGATCTTGAACGAGCCGCGGCCCGTCGCGTACGCGTCCTGCACGCCCGAAAGCCCGACGATCCGGCCGCCCGTCGGCAGGTCGGGGCCCGGCACGAACCGCATCAGGGTCTCAAGGTCCGCGCCCGGGTGCTTGATCAGGTGCCGGGCGGCTTGCACGACCTCGCCCAGGTTGTGCGGCGGCATGTTCGTCGCCATGCCGACCGCGATCCCCGAAGCGCCGTTGACCAGGAGGTTCGGATAGGCGGCCGGCAGCGTGAGCGGCTCGCGCTCCTGTCCGTCGTAGTTCGCCTCGAAATCGACGGTGTCCTCGTCGATCGACTCCGTCATCAGCGAGGTCGCGTCGGCCATCCGGCACTCGGTGTACCGCATCGCGGCCGGCGGGTCGTCATTGCCCAGGGAGCCGAAGTTGCCGTGCCCGTCGACCAGCGGCAGCCGCATCGAGAAGGGCTGCGCCATGCGCACCAGCGCGTCGTAGATCGAGGCGTCGCCGTGCGGGTGCAGCTTGCCCATGACCTCGCCGACGACCCGGGCGCACTTCACATAGCCGCGGTCAGGGCGGAGGTTCATCTCGTTCATCTGGTACACGATCCGGCGGTGCACCGGCTTCAGCCCGTCCCGCGCGTCCGGCAGGGCGCGCGAGTAGATCACCGAATACGCGTACTCGAGGTAGGAGGCCTGCATTTCATCGACCACGTCGATGTCGAGGATGCGCTCCTCGAAATCTTCGGGCGGCGGGGTCTTCGTGCTGCGGCGGGCCATCGCTGCTGCGGCTCCTTCACAGAGACAGTGCGGCGCGTACGACGACGCGCGCGCCGGGTTCGGCGACAACTTCTGGGGCTGACACGGACCATTGTGGACCGCGCCACGGACAACGCCGGAATCGACCCGGGCCGGTCCCCGCGCGTCGGAGCGTACGCGCGACGCGGCGCGGTGCCGTACGCGCGTGCCAGCCCGGGGCCGCGGAGACCGTCGCCGGGCCGTACGCGGACGCCCGCACCTGCCGTAGCGGCGCCCGCGCGGACCGCCGTAGCAGACCCGTCGAAGCCTCTCGCGGGCCCGGCGGCCGACGGCGGGCTTGCCTACAGTGGCAGGCTGGCACCAGCACAGTTCACCGCGAGCGAAGGGACGTACATGCCCATGGGTCACACGGCCACCGAACAGGCCGGTTCAGGCGGCCTGACAGCTACCGAGCACCGTCTGGACAACGGTCTGCGCGTGGTGCTCTCCGAGGACCACCTCACTCCGGTCGCCGCGGTCTGCCTGTGGTACGACGTCGGCTCACGCCACGAAGTCAAGGGCCGTACGGGACTCGCCCACCTCTTCGAGCACCTGATGTTCCAGGGCTCCGCGCAGGTGAAGGGCAACGGCCACTTCGAACTGGTGCAGGGCGCGGGCGGCTCCCTCAACGGCACCACCAGCTTCGAGCGCACCAACTACTTCGAGACGATGCCCGCGCACCAGCTGGAGCTCGCCCTGTGGCTGGAGGCCGACCGGATGGGCTCCCTGCTGGCCGCCCTCGACGAGGAGTCGATGGAGAACCAGCGCGACGTCGTCAAGAACGAGCGCCGCCAGCGCTACGACAACGTCCCCTACGGCACCGCCTTCGAGCGCCTCACCGCGCTCGTCTACCCCGAGGGCCACCCGTACCACCACACGCCCATCGGCTCCATGGCCGACCTGGACGCGGCCACGCTTGAGGACGCCCGCGCGTTCTTCCGCACCAACTACGCGCCCAACAACGCAGTGCTGTCCGTCGTCGGCGACATCGACCCGGAGCAGACCCTCGCCTGGATCGAGAAGTACTTCGGCTCGATCCCCTCGCACGACGGCAAGCAGCCGCCGCGCGACGGCTCGCTGCCCGACATCATCGGCCGCGAACTGCGCGAGGAGATCCGGGAGGAGGTCCCCGCGCGCGCGTTGATGGCCGCCTACCGGCTGCCGCACGACGGCACCCGGGAGGCCGACGCGGCGGACCTCGCGCTGACCGTCCTCGGCAGCGGCGAGTCGTCCCGCCTGCACAACCGCCTGGTGCGGCGCGACCGCACCGCCGTCGCCGCGGGCTTCGGCCTGCTGCGGCTCGCCGGGGCGCCCTCGCTCGGCTGGCTCGACGTCAAGACGTCCGCCGGGGTCGAGATCCCGCAGATCGAGGCCGCCGTCGACGAGGAGCTCGCGCGCCTCGCCGAGGAGGGCCCCACGGACGAGGAGATGGAGCGCGCCCAGGCCCAGCTGGAGCGCGAGTGGCTCGACCGGCTCGGTACCGTCGCCGACCGTGCCGACGAACTGTGCAGGTACGCCGTCCTGTTCGGCGACCCGCAGCTCGCGCTGACCGCGGTGCAGCGCGTCCTCGACATCACCGCGGACGAGGTCAAGGCGGTCGCCGCGGCCCGGCTGCGGCCCGACAACCGGGCCGTCCTGGTGTACGAGCCGCTGCCGGCGGAGGAGGCCGCGGACGGCGCGGCGCAGAGCGACGAGCAGGAAGGGGCGGCCGAGTGAGCGGCGCCGACGTCACCATGGAGTTCCACCCGCGGCCCGTGCCGGGCGAGCCCAAGCCGTGGGCGTTCCCCGCGCCCGAGCGCGGCGCCCTGCCCAACGGCCTCACGGTGCTGCGCTGCCACCGCCCTGGACAGCAGGTCGTCGCCGTCGAGGTCTGCCTCGACGCGCCGCTCGACGCGGAGCCCGAGGGGCTCGACGGCGTCGCCACGATCATGGCGCGCGCCCTGTCCGAGGGCACCGACAAGCTCAGCGCCGAGGACTTCGCGGCCGAGCTGGAGCGCTGCGGCGCCACCCTCGACGCCCACGCGGACCACCCCGGCGTCCGGGTCTCCCTCGAAGTGCCCGTGCGCCGCCTGCCGAAGGCGCTCGGACTGGTCGCGGACGCGCTGCGGGCGCCGGCCTTCGCGCCGGGCGAGATCGAGCGGCTGGTGCGCAACCGGCTCGACGAGATCCCGCACGAGACCGCGAACCCCGGCCGCCGCGCCGCCAAGCAGCTCTCCAAGGAGCTGTTCCCCGCGTCGCTGCGCATGTCGCGGCCCCGCCAGGGCACCGAGGAGACCGTCGCGCGCATCGACGCCGCCGGTGTCCGCGCCTTCTACGAGGCGCATGTGCGCCCAGCGACGGCCACCGCAGTCGTGGTCGGCGACCTGACAGGGGTCGACCTGGACCAGGTGCTCGCCGACACGCTCGGCGCCTGGGCCGGCGGCCCGGGCTCGCCGCGCCCCGTGCCGGCGATCACCGCGGACGACACCGGCCGCGTGGTGATCGTGGACCGGCCGGGCGCCGTGCAGACACAGCTGCTCCTCGGCCGGGTCGGCCCCGACCGGCACGACCGGGTGTGGCCCGCGCAGGTGCTCGGCACGTACTGCCTCGGCGGCACGCTCACCTCGCGGCTCGACCGGGTGCTGCGCGAGGAGAAGGGCTACACGTACGGCGTGCGGGCCTTCGGCCAGGTGCTGCGCTCCGCCGCCGACGGCACGGGCGCCTCGCTCCTCGCGATCAGCGGGTCCGTGGACACCGAGTCGACGGGGCCCGCGCTCGACGACCTGTGGAAGGTGCTGCGCACCCTGGCGGCCGAGGGCCTGACGGACGCCGAGCGCGACGTCGCCGTGCAGAACCTCGTGGGGGTCGCCCCGCTCAAGTACGAGACGGCGGCGTCCGTCGCCGGCACCCTCGCCGACCAGGTCGAGCAGCACCTGCCCGACGACTTCCAGGCGCAGATGTACGCGCGCCTCGCGGAGACCGGCACGGTCGAGGCGACGGCGGCCGCGGTGGCGGCCTTCCCCGTCGACCGCCTGGTCACGGTGCTCGTCGGCGACGCGGCCCGCATCAAGGAGCCGGTGGAGGCGCTGGGCATCGGCCCCGTGTCGGTGGTCTAGCGCCCCGGCCGCGGCAGACGGCACCCGGGCCCGGCGCGCATGCGCCGGGCCCGGGTCCTGCCGCGGTGCCGGGGCCGGGGGCCCCGGGTGTTCAGACGGTCTCGGGCAGCTCGTCGAGGCCCTCGGAGACCAGCTTCGCCAGCCGGTCGAGCGCGGTGTCCGCACCCTCGGCGTCCGAGGCGAGGACGATCTCCTCGCCGCCCTGGGCACCCAGGCCGAGCACCGCGAGCATCGACGCGGCGTTGACGGGGGAGCCGTCGGCCTTGGCGATGGTCACGGGCACGCCGGAGGCGGTCGCGGCGCGGACGAAGATGGAGGCGGGGCGGGCGTGCAAGCCCTCGGCCCAACCGACGTTGACACGGCGCTCAGCCATGGTGTTGCCCTTCGGATCTGCCAGAGGTTGTCTAGACCAGTATCGCACCTGCCGCCGAGGCCACCGGAGGTGCCCCGCCGTAGGCTTTCGTCATGGAGATGCCCTCCGAGACGGCCTACCCGGCGCACTGGGAAGCGGACGTGGTCCTGCGCGACGGCGGCACCGCCAGGATCAGGCCCATGACGCCCGCCGACGCGGGCCGCCTGGTGAGCTTCTACGAGCACGTCTCGGACGAGTCGAAGTACTACCGCTTCTTCGCGCCCTACCCGCGCCTGTCCGACAAGGACGTCCACCGTTTCACCCACCACGACTACGTCGACCGGGTGGGGCTCGCGATGACCGTCGGCGGCGAGATCATCGCGACCGTCCGCTACGACCGCGTCGGCGCCGACGGGCGCGCGGCCTCCGGGGCCGCGGCCGACGAGGCCGAGGTCGCGTTCCTCGTCCAGGACACCCACCAGGGGCGCGGCGTCGCCTCCGCGCTCCTCGAACACATCGCGGCCGTCGCGCGCGAGCGGGGCATCAGGCGCTTCGCCGCCGAGGTCCTGCCGCAGAACGGCAAGATGATCAAGGTGTTCATGGACGCCGGGTTCACCCAGCGCCGCAGCTTCGAGGACGGCGCGGTCCGGCTGACGCTCGACCTGGAGCCCACGGAGCGTTCCCTCGCCGTGCAGCGCGGCCGTGAGCAGCGCGCGGAGGCGCGCTCGGTGCAGCGCCTCCTCGCGCCGGGCGCCGTCGCCGTCGTCGGGGCGGGCCGCGAGGTGGGCGGCGTCGGCCGCAGCGTCCTGCGCAATCTGCTCGCGGGCGGCTACCGAGGCCGCATGTACGCGGTCAACGCGGCCTTCCCGCCCGGCACCACAGAGATCGACGGGGTGCCCGCGGCGCGCGCCGTCGCCGAGCTGCCTGGTCCTGTCGACCTCGCGGTCGTCGCGGTGCCGGCCGAGCGGGTGCCCGAGGTCGTCACGGACTGCGGGGAGCACGGCGTGCAGGGCCTTGTCGTGCTGTCGGCGGGCTACGCGGAGAGCGGCGCAGAGGGCCGGGCGCGCCAGCGCGACCTGGTGCGCAGGGCGCGCACGTACGGCATGCGGATCATCGGCCCGAACGCCTTCGGCATCGTCAACACGGCCGACGGCGTGCGGCTCAACGCGTCGCTCGCGCCGACCCCGCCCGCGCGCGGCCGGATCGGCCTCTTCACCCAGTCGGGCGCGATCGGCATCGCGCTGCTCTCCGGGCTGCACCGGCGCGGCGCCGGCCTCTCCTCGTTCATCTCGGCGGGCAACCGCGCGGACGTGTCAGGCAACGACTTCCTCCAGTACGGCTTCGAGGACCCGGACACCGACGTCGTCCTCATGTACCTCGAATCCATCGGCAACCCGCGCAAGTTCACCCGCCTCGCCCGGCGCACCGCGGCCGCCAAGCCCGTCGTGGTCGTCAAGGGCGCCCGGCACAGCGGCTCCATGCCGCAGGGCCACGCGGTACCCGTGACCCGCATCCCGGACGCGACGGTCTCCGCGCTGCTGCGCCAGGCCGGCGTGCTGCGCGCCGACACCGTCACGGAACTCGTCGACGCCGGGCTCCTGCTCGCGGGCCAGCCGCTGCCCGCGGGACCGCGCGTGGCGATCGTCGGCAACTCCGAGTCGCTCGGCCTGCTCACCTACGACGCCTGCCTCACGGAGGGGCTGCGCCCGCTGCCGCCGAGCGACCTGACCACCTCCGCGACGGCCGAGGACTACCGCGCGGGCCTTGCGGCGGCGCTGCACGACCCGGAGTGCGACGCGGTCGTCGTCACCGCGATCCCGCGCGTCGGCACCGAGTCGCCCACGGCGGGCGGCGCGCTCGCCGCGGCCCTGCGCGAGGCGGCCGCCGCCTCCCCTGCGAAGCCCGTCGCGGTCGTGTACGTCGAGATCGGCGGCCTCGCCGAGGCGCTCTCCGCCGCGGCCGGCACCGCACCGGCCCCGCCGCGGGCCCCCGCGGGCCCCTCCGAAGCGCCGGGAGACGCGGCCTCCCACGTCGCGGCCGGGGACCGCGCGCCGCACGCGGGGCCGCCCCCGGAGCCCGCGCCCGTGCCGAAGGAGCCGAGGATCCCCGCCTACCCGGCCGCCGAGCGCGCCGCGCGTGCGCTGTCCGTCGCCGCCGAGTACGCGCGCTGGCGGCGCGAGGCGGCCGAGCCCGGGCGTGTGCCGGAGTACGACGACATCGACGCGGCGGCGGCCGGGGCGCTGGTCGCCCGGGTGCTCGCGGGACCGGGCGCCCCGCAGGGCACCGCGCTCGCCGACGCGGACTGCCGCGCGCTCCTCGGCCACTACGGCATCCGCGTGCTCGGCACCAGGCCCGCGCCGGACGCCGACGAGGCCGTGCGGGCCGCGCGCGAGGTGGGGTACCCGGTCGCGCTGAAGACCACCGCGCCCCATCTGCGCCACCGCGCCGACCTCGGCGGGGTACGGCTCGGGCTCGGCGACGAGGCCCAGCTGCGTGCCGCGTACCGCGACCTGACGGCCGCGCTCGGCGCGCCCGCGGAACTGCGGCCCGTCGTCCAGGCGATGGCGCCGCGCGGCGTCGACACCGTGGTACGCGCCACCCTCGACCCGGCCGCGGGCGCCGTGCTGTCCTTCGGCCTCGCGGGCGCGCCCTCCGAACTCCTCGGCGACCTCGGGCACCGGCTGATCCCCACCACCGACCGGGAGGCCGCCGAGCTGATCAGGTCCATCAGGACCGCGCCGCTGCTGTTCGGCTGGCGCGGTGCCGACCCGGTCGACACCCAAGCGCTCACCGAACTGCTGCTGCGGGTCTCGCGCCTCGTGGACGACCATCCCGAGATCGTGTCGCTCACCCTCGATCCCGTCGTGGTGGCGACCGGCGGTCTGACCGTGCTGGACGCGCACACCCGGCTCGCGCCGCCGCCCGCGCTCGACGACCTCGGGCCGAGGCGGCTGCCCGAGTACTGAGCGCGGGGGCCCTCCCCGGCCGCCGCGCGGGTGCCGGGGCGGCCGGGCCGCCCCCGTAGGATGGGGGCCATGGCGAAGACCGGCACGACGACCCAGGGGCTGCGCACGGCGATCGAGCGCAGCGGCTACTACCCCGCCCTCGTGGCCGAGGCGGTGGAGGCCGCCGTCGGCGGCGAGCGGATCGCGTCGTATCTGGTGCACCAGGAGACCACGTTCGACGCGAACGAGGTGCGCCGCCATGTCACGGTCCTGGTCCTGACGGAGCGCCGGTTCATCGTCAGCCACACCGACGAGCAGGCCGCCGACTCCGGTTCGCCGACGCCGTACGCCACCACGTCGACCGAGTCGGTCAAGCGCGACCGCATCTCGTCCGTCGTCGTCAGCCGGGTCGTCGCCAACCCGGAGTCGTACACGCCGGGCACCCTGCCCCGCGAGGTCGTCCTCACCATCGGCTGGGGCGCCGTCTCGCGCATCGACCTGGAGCCCGCGGCCTGCGGCGACCCCGACTGCGAGGCCGACCACGGCTACACGGGCAACTCCACCGCCGACGACCTGAGCCTCAGGGTCAGCGAGGCGGGCGACGGCATCGAGGCCGTCAAGGAGACCCTCGCCTTCGCGCAGGCGCTCTCCGAGGCCACCGCGGGCCCGGCGGCCGGCCGCGCATGACCGACGGCATCGAATGGCCCGCCCCCGCCGCGGCGGCCGAGCCCGAGCAACTCGACCCGGCCACCGCGCCGCTGCCCGCCTACGGCTCGGGCTCCCTCGCCGACCTGCTGCCGACGCTCGCCGCCGGCCAGGGCGTACCCGGCTGCACGGCCGCCATCGGGGAACTCGCGCCCGCCGACCGCAACTGCGTCTTCCTCGTCGACGGCCTCGGCTGGGAGCAGATCAGGGCGCACCCCGGCGAGGCGCCGTTCCTCACCTCACTCCTCGGCACGTCGCGCGGCGGCACGGGCCGCCCCCTCACCGCGGGCTTCCCCTCCACCACGGCGACCTCCCTCGCCTCCGTCGGCACGGGCACGGTGCCCGGCGCCCACGGCCTGCTCGGCTACACGGTGCGGGACCCCGCCAAGGACGTGCTCATGAACCAGCTGCGGTGGAAGCCGTGGACCGACCCGCACGCCTGGCAGCCCCACCCCACCGTCTTCGCCGCCGCGCACGCGGCGGGCGTGCACACGGCGCAGGTCTCGGCGCCGTCCTTCGAGTCCACCCCGCTGACGAAGGTCGCGCTGAGCGGCGGCACCTACCGGGGGAAGCTCGCGGGCGAGGACCGGATGGACGCCGCGGCCGAGGAACTCGCCGCGGGCGACCGCTCGCTCGTGTACACGTACTACAGCGAGGTCGACAGCAACGGCCACCGCTTCGGCGTCGACTCCGACGCCTGGCGCGGCCAGCTGGCCTACGTGGACCGGCTCGCCCAGCGGCTCGCCGAGTCACTGCCCCCGCGCTCCGCGCTGTACGTCACCGCCGACCACGGCATGATCGACATCCCGTTCGACGAGGAGTCGCGCATCGACTTCGACGAGGACTGGGCGCTGCGCGCCGGGGTCGCGCTCCTCGGCGGCGAGGGCCGCGCGCGCCACGTCTACGCGGTGCCCGGCGCGGCGGCCGACGTGTTCGCCGTCTGGCGCGACGTCCTCGGCGACCGGTTCTGGGTGGCGGGCAGGGACGAGGCCGTCGCCGCCGGCTGGTTCGGCCCGCCGGGCTCCGTGGACGAGCGCACGTACGGGCGGATCGGCGACGTCGTCGCGGCGGCCTGCGCCGATGTCGTCGTCACGGCGTCGGAGCGCGAGCCGCGCGAGTCGGTCATGGCCGGCATGCACGGCTCGATGACGCCCGTCGAACAGCTCGTACCGCTCCTCGAAGTCCGCACTTAGCCCGCCCCGTGCCCGGCGGGCCGCGGGCGTGCGCGAGATCCCCGCCCGCCCGCCCCGATTCCGAAAGGTTGCCGCTCTCCCATGCCTGAACTGGTGTTCTTCTCCGGAACGATGGACTGCGGAAAGAGCACGCTGGCGCTCCAGATCGGGCACAACAGGTCCGCGCGCGGCCTCCAGGGCGTCATGTTCACCCGGGACGACCGGGCGGGGGAGGGCAAGCTCTCCTCCCGGCTCGGCCTGGTGACGGACGCGGTCGAGGCGGCCGAGGGGCTCGACCTGTACGCGTTCCTGGTGGAGATGATGTCCGGCGGTGGCCGGGCCGACTACGTGATCGTGGACGAGGCGCAGTTCCTCGCGCCCGAGCAGATCGACCAGCTGGCCCGGGTCGTGGACGACCTGGGGCTCGACGTGTTCGCGTTCGGCATCACTACGGACTTCCGCACCCGGCTGTTCCCCGGCTCGCAGCGGCTGATCGAGCTGGCGGACCGGATCGAGCAGCTCCAGGTGGAGGCGCTGTGCTGGTGCGGCGCCCGCGCCACCCACAACGCCCGCACGGTGGACGGGGAGATGGTGGTCGAGGGCGCGCAGGTCGTGGTCGGCGACGTGAACCGCCCGGCCATGGAGACCGGTTACGAGGTCCTCTGCCGCCGCCACCACCGCAGGCGCATGACCGCGGCGACGGCGCGCGCGGCCGCGCTCTCCCCGGACGTCCTGCCCGTCAACCCGGCCTGAGCCGGGCACGTGGCGTCCGTCACGCGGGACCCGGGTTCTCGGGTGGCACCTCGGGTACGTACACTAGTTGAACTCGCAACAACTGGAGTCGCGTCAACCGTCCGCGACCGCGGCGCGGCCGCTACCGCGCACGCGTACGCACCCGAGGAGCACGTATGCCGAAGCTGGGGATCATCGTCGCGAGCACCCGCCCGGGAAGGGTGGGCCTGCCCGTGGCCCAGTGGGTGGAGAAGGAGGCCGGCACGCACGCGGGCTTCGACGAGGTCGACCTGATCGACCTCGCGGAGGTCGGCCTGCCGTTCATGGACGAGCCGAACCATCCGAGGCTCGGCCAGTACACCCACCAGCACACCCGCGACTGGAGCGCCCGCGTCGCCGCCTGCGACGCGTTCGTCTTCGTCATGCCCGAGTACAACTCCGGCTTCAACGCCGAGCTCAAGAACGCCATCGACTTCCTGCACCGCGAGTGGCTCTACAAGCCCGTGGGCCTCGCCACCTACGGTGGCGTCTCCGCCGGCACCCGCGCCGCCCAGATGATCAAGCAGGTCGTCACCACGCTGAAGATGACGCCGGTCTTCGAGGCCGTCTCCATCCCGTTCGTCCAGCAGTTCCTCGACGAGGAGGCCGTCTTCACGCCCAACGAACTCCTCGAGGGCGCCGTCAAGACCATGCTCGACGAACTGGTGCGTACCGAGGCCGCGCTGCGCCCGCTGCGCGCGGCCTGACGTTCGCAGTGCCCGCCGCCGGTGCGTGATGATGGCCGTATGACAGTCATCATCAGCGCCCAGGAACTGAGCGACGCCCTGGCGGGGGACCACCCGCCCGTCCTGCTGGACATCCGCTGGCGGTTGACCGCGCCGGGCGGGCCGCCCTTCGACGGACGCGGGGCCTTCGCGGCCGGGCACCTGCCGGGCGCGGCCTTCGTCGACCTCGATCAGGAGCTGGCGGGCCCGCCCGGCGACCGGGGCCGCCATCCGCTGCCGGAAACGGCCGCGTTCGGGGCCGCGATGCGCCGCGCGGGGGTACGCTCCGACACCCCCGTGGTCACCTACGACGACGGGCAGGGCTGGGCCGCGGCCCGCGCCTGGTGGCTGCTGCGGTGGTGCGGCCACCCGGACGTGCGAGTGCTCGACGGCGGCCTCGCCGCCTGGGGCGACCGCCCGCTCAGCACCGGGGAAACGGCCCCCGCCGAGGGCGACTTCCGGCCCGAGCCCGGCGCGCTCGCCCTCCTCGACGCGGACGGTGCCGCCGCCCTCGCCGAGGACGGCCTGCTGCTCGACGCGCGGGCCGGGGAGCGCTACCGCGGCGAGGTCGAGCCCGTCGACCGCGTCGGCGGCCACATCCCGGGCGCCGTCTCCGCGCCGACCAGCGAGAACGTGGCGGCGGACGGCACGTTCCGTCCCGCAGCCGAACTGGCCGCGCGCTTCGCGGCCCTGGGCGCGGACACGGCGCCCGCAGTCGGCGTGTACTGCGGCTCAGGCGTCTCCGCTGCCCACGAGGTGCTCGCCCTCGAACTCGCGGGCATCCCGGCCGCGCTCTACGCCGGCTCCTGGTCCGAGTGGTCCCGCGACGAGACCCGCCCGGTAGCCACCGGCGCCTGACTGCGACCGCCGAGGCCGCCCAGATCAACAGGTACATGTCGCCCATCACGCTGACGGCCGCAGTCGGGACAACGGGCGCCCTCCGGCCCCGGCGCCCCCGGCCCGGGGCCGCGGCCGCAGCGACGGGCGGCGTCCGCCCCGGCGGCCAGGGCCGCACCCACGGGGTCGGGCGGGCCGCCACGGCGGGCGGGAAAACGGGGAGGGGCCCGGCCGTACGGCCGGGCCCCTCCCCGCGCGGCGTCCCCCGGGGGCTACTCCTTCTTCTTGCGGCGTGTGCCGAAGACGATCTCGTCCCAGCTCGGGACCGCGGCCCGGCGGCCCGGCCGTACGCCGTCGGCCTCCGCCTGACGGTCCGTCGTGCCCGTCAGGCGCTCGCGGTGACCCGCGACGGACCGGGGCATCAGCACGTCCGCGTACGCGGAACCGGCCGACGCGGCGGGCGCCACCGGCTCCTCCTCCTCGGACTCCTCCGCGATCTCGGAGGCCGCGGGCTCCGAGGGGCCCGTGCGGTCCGGGACCACCAGGTCGCCGCGGAAGCTCGGCACCGCCTCCAGCAGGCTCGTCAGCGAGTCGCGCTCGCGGCCGTCGGCGCCCTCCGTCCCGTCGCCGTCTTCGTCGTACCGCTCGCCGGTGACCGCGGGGCGCTCGGGCGCCCGGTCGAGGGCGCGTTCGAGTGAGCGCTCCTGGCGCTCCCTGGGGAGCCGGGCGATCCTCGGCACGAACGGGAAGCTCGGCTCCTGCGACATGACCGTGTCGTCCGTGTCGCCGATCAGCGCGCGCGCCTCGTCGTCCACGGCCTGCACCAGCCGCCGCGGCGGGTCGTACGTCCAGCTCGCCGAGTGCGGCTCGCCCGCGACCCGGTAGACGAGCAGCACTTCCCAGGTGCCGTCGTCACGCCGCCAGGAGTCCCACTGCACGGTGTCCTTCTCGGCGCCGCGCAGCAGCAGCCGCTCCTGCACCGCCTCGCCGAGCTGCGGCCCCGCGTTCTCCCCGGGGCGGCGTACGGGCGTCTTGCGCGCGCGCTCCGCCATGAAGGCGCGCTCCGCGAGCACGGGCCCCTCGAAGCGGCGCACCCGGTCGACAGGGATGCCCGCGAGCTGCGCGACCTCCTCGGCCGACGCGCCCGCTCGTATCCGCGCCTGGATGTCACGGGGGCGGAGGTGGCTCTCCACCTCGATCTCGATCTGGCCGAGACGCGCACGGTCGTTGCGGACGGCGGCACGCAGCCGCTCATCGATGGGAAGGGTGTATTCCGTGCTGTCGGCAGCCTTGAGCACCAGTCGTGTGCCGTCGTTCGAGACGGCCACGACACGCAGTTCGGGCATGGGAACCTCCCGGGTGGTGCCTGCCGACGTCACGTGCGTCGCTGCTTCCGCTGGTCGAGTGTGGCCTGCCCGGGTGCAGCCTGCCACAACCTTGCCGTGTTGCCCGGCGTGTCGGGCAGGGCCCCCGGATCGCCGTTATGCCACGGTTACCTGTTTGCGACGCAGAGTGACGTACCTGGTCACTCTGTGCAGCAGGCGTCCGTGCGGTGCAACGGCCCCGCCGGATCGAGTGCCACGTGCGGCCCCCTTCCGAAGGTCCCGGACGCCTGGTGGGGGCGTCCGGCCCCAGGGCTCGCAACAGTACTCCATTCGGGGCCACCGGGGAGGAGAGACGCGCCGCCCGGGTTCCGCGGAGCCCGCGGGGACACGTGTTCCGCACCCCGCCCCGAGGGTGTTGCCCTTCACACAATCCGCCGGAGCGGAACCTCTCGCTTCGCCCATCAGTCCCCATCTGGTGCAAGCTGGGACAGTCGTCGAGCAGGGGTTGGAGATGGATCAGAAGCTGGAGAGCGGGGCGAAACGCCACGACGGCGGGACGCACCCGGGGGAGGAAGGGGCGGAACGCAGGGCCGGGCGCCTCGATCTGAGCGTTCCCCAGGTCGCGGGCAGCGCCGTCGCCGCCGTCGCCGCCGCGGTCCTCGCCTCCCAGCTCGACGTGTACGGCACGATCATCGGCGCGGGCGTGGTCAGCGTGATCGCGACCTGTGGCGGATCGATTTTCCACTACCTCTTCCGGCGTACCGGCGAGCGCATCAAGGACGTCGCGGAGCAGGCCCGCCCGAGGGGCCGTCAGGTTCCGGCGCAGGCCACGAGCGCGGACGGCCACCACGCCCTGCCCGACACGCTCGACGTGCTCGGCGCCGACTACGGCGAGGCCACCACCCACGGCACCCGGCGCCGCGGCTGGAAGCGGCCGGTGCTCGGCGCCGTCGTCGTCTTCCTCCTCGCCATGGTCTGCATCACCGGCTACGAACTGGCCGCGGGCCACGACCTCAGCGGCAACGCCCGCACGACCATCGGCTCCGTGGTGAGCGGCGGGGGCGGCAGCGGCGGCCACACCCCGTCGCCCGCCACCCCGTCCACAGGGGATTCCGGGAAGCCGCAGAAGTCCGCGGGCGGCGGGCAGGACGGCTCCACCGGGCCCGGCGGGGGCGCGAGCACCTCGCCGAGCCCCGGCGGCGGCCGGAGCCAGGGCGACGGCCGCGCGAGCACGAGCCCCGGCGGCCGCACCCCGTCGCCCGGCACGACGCCCTCGGGCGGCACCGGGCAGAGCCCCACCGTGCCCACCCCCTCGCCGAGCACGGGGGACGGCGGCGACGGCGCGAGCGCGCCCGGCGAGGCCCCCGACGGTGCGGGCGCGCCCGCCGCGGGCTGAACCGGCGGCTCGCCCGGCTCGCTCGGAGCGGCGAGCCGGGCGGAAAGCCCCGGGCGTGGCGAACGGGGCGCAAAGGTACGTGTGTTCTCCGGGGGAGCCGGGTGCCCCGCGGCTCACCCGCCCAGCACGCGGCGCAGGTAGTCGTTGCCGAAGACCCGGTCGGGGTCGAGCCGGTCCCGCACCGCGGTGAACTCACCGAACCGCGGATAGACCCCCGCCAGGTACTCCGCGTCCCGCGAGTGCAGCTTCCCCCAGTGCGGCCGGCCGCCGTGCGCGACCATGATCCGCTCCACCGCGCCGAAGTACGCCTGGTGCGGCGTGCCCCGGTAGAGGTGGACGGCGATGTACGCGCTGTCCCGGCCCGACGCCGTCGACAGCGCGATGTCGTCGGCGGGGGCCGTCCGCACCTCCACGGGGAAGCTCACCCGCAGCGGCGAGCGGTCCACCGCCGCCTTCACCTCGCGCAGCGCCGCGGGCGCCGCCTCCCGGGGCACCGCGTACTCCATCTCCACGAAGCGCACCCGCCGCGGCGACGTGAACACCTTGTAGGGGATGTCCGTGTACGTACGGGCCGACAGCGCCCGGCTCGACACCCGGGCGATCGCCGGGATCGCCGCGGGCGCGGCCCGGCCGACCGAGCAGGCGACCTTGAACGCCCCGTTGGACAGCACCTCGTCGTCGAGCCAGCCCCGCAGCAGACCGGGCGGCGCGGCGGGACCCGCGCTGCGGTTGTTCCGCTTGGTGTTGCAGTTCGAGGTGTGCGGGAACCAGTAGAACTCGAAGTGCTCGTTCCCGGCGACGTGCTCCTCGAACTCGGCGAGCACCCGGTCGAGGCCCATCGGCTCCTCGCGCGCCGTCAGCAGGAAGACCGGCTCGACGGCGAAGGTCACCGACGTCAGCACGCCGAGCGCGCCGAGCCCGACCCGCGCGGCGGCGAACACGTCGGGGTTCTCCTCCCGCGAGCAGCGCAGCAGCGACCCGTCGGCCGTGACCAGTTCGAGCGCCGTGATCTGCGCCGCGATCGACGCGGACGCCCGGCCGGTGCCGTGCGTGCCGGTCGAGACGGCGCCCGCCACCGTCTGCGCCATGATGTCGCCCATGTTCGTGAGCGAGAGCCCCGCGCGGGCGAGCGCCGCGTTCAGCGCGCGCAGCGGGGTGCCCGCGGCGACGGTGACCGTGCCCGCGGCGCGGTCGAGCGCGAGGATGCCGGTGAGCCGGTCCGGGCGTATCAGCACGCCGTCGGTGGCCGCGGCCGCCGTGAAGGAGTGGCCCGTGCCGGCCGCCTTCACCTTCAGCCCGTCCGCGACCGCCTCGCGCACCGCGTGCGCGACCTCCGACGCGGTGGCGGGGGCGGCGGTGCGGGCGGGGCGCGCCGTGACATTGCCCGCCCAGTTGCGCCAGAGCCCCGGGGCGCCAGGGTCACGCCACCGGAGCCGCGGCCTCCTGGCCGTCCTGGCACTCACCGCCGCTGCCGGTCCCCCCGGCCTGTTCGCGCTGTTCTCCGAGGTGCTGCGGGACTCCATCGGCCTCACGCCCTTTCCGCCGGGACACGGTGGCCGGCCTGCTCAGCCGGCGGTGGCCGAGCAGTGCCACCACGGCCGCGGCCGCCCCCGCCGCACCGGGCACCGCGTACCCCGCGCGCGCCCCCGCGGCGTCGACCACCCAGCCGGCGGCCGACGAGCCGAGTGCGACGCCGACGGAGAGCCCGGTACTCGTCCAGGTCATGCCCTCGGTCAGCGCGCTGCGCGGTACGTGCGCCTCTACGAGGCCCATCGTCGACACCATGGTCGGTGCCACCGCGAGCCCCGCGACGAACAGCGCCACGGCCAGGAGCGGCAGGCTCCCGGCCAGTTGGAGGGGGATCATACTCACGGCCATCGCGAGGACACCCACGAGCCAGCGCCGCGCCACCGGGCCGGAGAGCCGCACCAGGCCGAACAGCGCGCCTGCGAGGCACGAGCCCAGCGCGTACGCGGCGAGGACCAGGCTGGCGCTGCCCTTGTGCCCCAGCTCGTCCGCGTAGGCCACGGTGACCACGTCCACCGCGCCGAAGACGGCACCCGTCGCCACGAAGGTGGCCACGAGCACCTGGAGCCCGGTCGAGCGCAGCGCGGAGCGCCCGCCGTGCCCTGCGGGCGGGTGCGCAGCGGGCTCCGTCGGGCGCTGGGCGCACAGCCAGGCCACCCCGGCCAGCAGGAACACCCCAGCGACCAGCGGGCCGGCCTCGGGGAACCACGACGTCGACAGGCCGATGGAGAGGATCGGGCCGACGATGAAGCAGACTTCGTCGACCATCGACTCCCAGGAGTAGGCCGCGTGCAGTCGCCGGTCCCCGCCGCGGTGCAGCGCCGCCCAGCGGGCCCGCACCATCGCGCCCACGCTCGGCACGCACCCCGTGCAGGCGGCGAAGAGGAACAGCGTCCAGTCGGGCGCGCCCCGGGCGGCGCACGCCAGCAGCCCGGCCAGCGCCACCGCGGAGAGCAGCGCGGCGGGCCTGAGCGTGCGCCGCTGCCCGTACCGGTCGACGAGCCGGGAGACCTGCGGCCCGAGCAGCGCCACCGACATCGCCATCGTCGCCGACAGCGCGCCCGCGAGCCGGTAGCGCCCCGTCAGCTGCGAGACCATCGTCACCACGCCGATGCCGGTCATCGAGAGCGGCATCCTGCCGAGCAGCCCCGCCGCGCTGAACTTCCAGGCGCCGGGGGCGGCGAAGATCTCGCGGTAGGGACTGGCCACGGCACTCTCCGGCGCTGCTGTGGTGGGGAAACGGGGTGGGGGACAAGGGCGCGGCGGTAAGGGACCGTACGCGCCCGTACAGGTTACGAGCTCCGCGGTGCCGGTTGTGACGCGATATGCGCGCGGTGGGAGGATCGGAGCCATGCCCGAGCACCCAGACACAGCCCCCTATGACGCCCTTCTGCTGCTGTCCTTCGGTGGCCCCGAAGGACCGGACGACGTCATCCCGTTCCTGGAGAACGTGACGCGCGGACGCGGTATCCCGCGTGAGCGGCTCAAGAAGGTGGGGCAGCACTACTACCTGTTCGGCGGCGTGAGCCCGATCAACGAGCAGAACCGGGTGCTCCTCGACGCCCTGCGCAAGGACTTCGCGGAACACGGCGTCGACCTGCCGGTGCACTGGGGCAACCGGAACTGGGCGCCGTACCTCACGGACACCCTGCGGCGCATGGTCCTCGACGGCCACCGCAGGATCGCGGTCCTCGCCACCAGCGCCTACGCCTCCTACTCGGGCTGCCGCCAGTACCGCGAGAACCTCGCGGACGCCCTCGCGACCCTGGCGGCCGAGGGGCTCGCACTGCCGCGGGTGGACAAGCTGCGGCACTACTTCAACCACCCGGGGTTCGTGCGGCCCGTCATCGACGGCGTCCTCGCCTCGCTCGCCGACCTGCCGGGGGAGGTGCGCGACGGCGCCCACCTCGCCTTCACCACGCACTCCATCCCGATCGGCGCCGCCGACACCTCGGGGCCGGCGCCGGGCCACGGCCACGGCGGCGCCTACGTCGCCCAGCACCTCGACGTGGCGCGCGTGGTCGCCGCCGCCGTCACCGAGGAGACCGGCGTCGAGCACCCGTGGGAACTCGTCTACCAGTCCCGCAGCGGAGCCCCCGGCACGCCCTGGCTCGAACCGGACATCTGCGACCACCTGGAGTCCCTGCACGGCGCGGGAGCCCCCGCCGTCGTCATGGTGCCCATCGGCTTCGTCTCCGACCACATGGAGGTCCTCTACGACCTCGACACCGAGGCCACCGCCAAGGCCGCGGAACTCGGGCTCCCCGCCCGCCGCTCGCCCACCGTCGGCGCCGACCCGCGCTTCGCCGCCGCCGTGCGCGACCTCCTCGTCGAGCGCGCCGCGACCGAGCGGGGCGAACCGCGCGAGCGGTGCGCGCTCGGCGCGCTCGGTCCCGGCCACGACCTGTGTCCGATCGGGTGCTGCCCGGCGCGCGCCCCCAGGCCCGCCGCCGCGGGCGCCGACAGCCCGTACGCCTGAAGGAGCCCCGCGTGAGTGACGCACCGCACGACCCGTACACCGACCCCGATCCCGAGCTGACCGCGCGGCTCCTCGCCCTCGCCCTCGAAGCGGCCGAGGCGGCGGGCGCCCTGCTGCGCGACGGCAGGCCCGACGACCTCGCCGTCGCCGCCACCAAGTCGAGCCCCGTCGACGTGGTGACCGAGATGGACATCGCGGCCGAGAAGCTGATCACGTCCTTCCTCGCGCGCCACCGCCCCGACGACGGGATCCTCGGCGAGGAGGGTGCGAGCACCGAGGGCACATCGGGCGTCCGCTGGGTGGTCGACCCGCTCGACGGCACCGTCAACTACCTCTACGGGCTGCCCACCTGGGCCGTGTCGATCGCCGCGCAGCGCGACGGCGAGACCGTCGTCGGCGTCGTCGCCGCGCCCATGCGCCGCGAGACCTACCGCGCGGTGCGCGGCGGCGGCGCCTGGGCGGGGGAGCGGCGCCTCGCCGTCCGCCCCTCGCCCGCCCTGGACCAGGCCCTGGTGTCGACCGGCTTCAACTACGTCACCACCGTCCGCACCCACCAGGCGGCCGTGGCGCAGCGGCTGATCCCGAGGCTGCGGGACATCAGGCGGGCCGGCTCCGCGGCGATCGACCTGTGCGACGTGGCCGGGGGCCGCCTCGACGGCTACTACGAGCGCGGGCTGCACCCCTGGGACTACGCGGCGGGCGACCTGATCGCCCGCGAGGCCGGCGCCCTCACCGGGGGCAGGCCGGGGGAGCGGCCGCACGACGGGCTCACCGTGGCGGCCTCGCCCGGCGTCTTCGGCCCCCTCCAGGCCCTGCTCGACGAGTACGGCGCCTGGCACGACTGAGCTGCCGCGCCTCTCCGCACGCGCAGGGGCCCCGGTGCCGATCCCCTCGGCACCGGGGCCCCTGCGGTCCGCCATGGCGGCGGCGGGCGCTCCGCGGCTCACACGCCGGCCGCGCCCACCTCGACGCCGTGTTCCGCGGCGAGCCGGCGCAGATCCTCCAGCTCCTCCTGCTCGACGTCGGCGAGGAAGTCGTCGCCTTCCTCGCGTGCCCTGGTCAGATCGGTCTCGGTCGTCCTTATGCGCTGCAGCAGTCCTGCGGTGAATGCGTCCATTGCGCCCCCTCGTCGTGGGTCAGTGGCACGGGGGTGTGCCGACGTGGTGGTCGGGTGGCACGGAAGTGCCGACGGCGGGTGATCACGATCCCTCTGCCTACTGGAAAACAGAACGCGGAAGGAACGGCCGCGCTCGGGAGTGATCTCGGGTGTGAAGGGCTCATCCCCATGCCGGGCGGGCAGGAAACCTCAACTTCTCCGGTCTTCCCGGCTATTCCCGCCGGATCTTCGCCCCGCCGCCCCGCCGGGCGGCAGCCGCGGGCGCCCGCGCGCGGCGTCCGTCGGCGTCTTACCGCCGGTTTACGCGCGAAAAGGGCAGGATGGGGGCGCAAGCGGCATGGTGACGCCTGCCCCGGTGAGGGGCGCGGGGTCTCGGAGGAAGGATCACGGACGTGCGTGTACTCGTCGTCGAGGACGAGCAGCTGCTCGCCGATGCGGTGGCGACCGGACTGCGCCGGGAGGCCATGGCGGTCGACGTCGTGTACGACGGGGCCGCCGCCCTCGAACGCGTCGAGGTCAACGACTACGACGTGGTCGTCCTCGACCGCGACCTCCCCCTGGTGCACGGGGACGACGTCTGCCGCAGGATCGTCGAGCTCGGCATCCCCACCCGCGTCCTCATGCTGACCGCCGCAGGGGACGTCAGCGACCGCGTCGAGGGCCTTGAGCTGGGCGCGGACGACTACCTGCCGAAGCCGTTCGCCTTCACCGAGCTGACCGCCAGGGTCCGCGCGCTCGGCCGCAGGACCACCGCGGCGCTGCCGCCCGTGCTCGAACGCTCGGGAATCAGGCTCGACCCCAACAGGCGCGAGGTCTTCCGCGACGGCGCGGAGATCCAGCTCGCGCCCAAGGAGTTCGCGGTACTCGAAGTGCTCATGCGCAGCGAGGGCGCCGTCGTCTCCGCGGAGCAGCTGCTGGAGAAGGCGTGGGACGAGAACACCGACCCGTTCACGAACGTCGTGCGGGTGACGGTGATGACGCTGCGCCGCAAGCTCGGCGAGCCGCCCGTGATCGTGACGGTGCCCGGCTCCGGCTACCGGATCTGACGGCCGTGGCCTCGCACCCGACGCCCCCCGAGGCGCCGCCGAAGCCGACCTGGGACCCGCGCTGGCCCGCTGAGCAGGTCGTGCCGTGGCTGCGCCCCACGATCCGGATACGGCTGACGCTGCTGTACGGCGGCATGTTCCTGATCGCCGGCATCC
This sequence comes from Streptomyces tremellae, assembly GCF_039540215.1. Taxonomy (NCBI): domain Bacteria; kingdom Bacillati; phylum Actinomycetota; class Actinomycetes; order Kitasatosporales; family Streptomycetaceae; genus Streptomyces; species Streptomyces tremellae. The sequence goes on along the minus strand of NZ_BAABEP010000001.1, from coordinate 311,879 downwards.
TGCTGCTCTCGATCATCTACCTGCTGGCCGCGCAGGCGTTGAACGTCGGCAGCGACCTGCCGTTCCAGATCGTCTCCGGCACCATCACCAGCAAGGTCTGCAACTTCGGCGGTCTCACCACCGCCGACCAGTTCAACAGCGCCATGAACCAGTGCGTGAACCACGAGCGCGCGCAGGCCCTCGACGACCTGCTCACCCGCTCGCTGTTCGCGCTGGTCGGCCTCACGGTCATCGCGTTCGCCTTCGGGTACGCGATGGCAGGACGGGTCCTGTCGCCCCTCGGCCGGATCACCCGCACGGCGCGCCGCGTCGTCGGCTCCGACCTCTCCCGGCGCATCGAGCTCGACGGTCCCGACGACGAGTTCAAGGAGCTCGCCGACACCTTCGACGAGATGCTGGAGCGCCTTGAGCGCGCCTTCTCCTCGCAGCAGCGGTTCGTGGCCAACGCCTCCCACGAGCTGCGGACACCGCTCGCGATCAACAGGACACTCCTCGAAGTGCACCTCTCGGATCCGGGGGCGCCGGTGGAGCTCCAGCAGCTCGGCCGGACGCTGCTCGCCACCAACGAGCGCAGCGAGCAGCTCGTCGAGGGGCTGCTGCTCCTGGCCCGCAGCGAGAACGAGCTGGTGGAGCGGAAACCGGTCGATCTGGCCGAGGTCGCCACGCGCGCCGTCGACCAGGCGTCCGCCGAGGCCGAGCAGAAGGGCGTCGAGCTGCGCGCGCACTGCGCACCCGCCGTCGTGCAGGGCAACGGTGTGCTGCTGGAGCGGATCGCGCTCAACCTGGTGCAGAACGCCGTCCGGTACAACGTGGCGGAGGACGGCTGGGTCGAGGTCCGTACGGACGTCCAGCAGGGTCAGGCGGTCCTGGAGGTCTCCAACACGGGACCCGTCGTGCCCGCCTACGAGGTGGACAACCTGTTCGAGCCGTTCCGGCGGCTGCGGACGGAGCGCACCGGCAGCGACAAGGGCGTCGGCCTGGGGCTTTCCATCGCACGCTCGGTCGCCAGGGCGCACGGAGGGCGCATCGTGGCAGATCCGCGCGAGGGAGGCGGACTCGTGATGCGTGTCACGTTGCCCATGTGACCCCGTGCCTCAGGTGCCGCAGGAGCCCCGACTTTGTTCGCTTTGCGCGGAATTTTCGCCATGGTGCGGGATCGGTCTCCTGTGCGAGGGATCACAGGAATGTTTTCGCATTCATCTACGTTCAGTGATCAAACATCTGTCGGAAGGCCGGTAACGTCCGGGTTTCCGAGGGGTGAGATCACGGGAAGTACACGGGGTGGTGCCTGCGTCGCACGACCTCATGACCGTGTACGGTCCCCTTCGCCACCCGGAGCCGATCATCCGTGAGCAGCGCTTTTGGGTGTCGATTGAGTAACAGACCTTGATGTGAGGCAAAATCTCCGCCTCAGGTCGGGCACAAGTCCGGCCTCTCACGCGTTACGTGCGCTGGAGACACCACAGACACCCACAGGGGGAGAGCACTGAGATGGCTACCGACTACGACACCCCACGCAAGACCGACGACGACGTCGACCAGGACAGCCTGGAGGAGCTGAAGGCCCGGCGGAACGACAAGTCGACCTCCGCGGTCGACGTCGACGAGTTCGAGCAGGCCGAAGGGCTCGAACTGCCCGGCGCCGACCTCTCCAACGAGGAGCTCTCGGTCCGCGTCCTGCCTCGCCAGGCGGACGAGTTCACGTGCATGAGCTGCTTCCTCGTGCACCACCGCTCGCAGCTGGCCCGGGAGAAGAACGGCCAGCCGATCTGCCGCGACTGCGACTGATCCGGCGATCGTGGCAGGCGACTCCTCTTCTGGGACGTCACGGGACTCCGGGGATCCACGGGATCCACGGGACTCCCGCGATTCGCGGGGATCCCGGAAGACCAGGAAATGGCGCCTCGGGCCGAAGTCCGACCAGGCTTCGACCCCGGCGCACCAGGGCGGCGAGGACACGGCGGCGGGCGCCTTCGAGGCCCCCGAGCGCTCCGGACACTCCGCCGCCCCCCTGCCCCCGGGCAGTGGCGCACAGGACGACGAGCAGGGCCCGACGGCCTCGCTCGAAGCCGGGCACCAGGGCCCCGGCGGTCCTGCCGACCCGGACGGCGCGGAGGAGCCTCCCAGGGCGAGGGGGCGCTTCGACACCGTGCGGCGGGGCGTACGCAAGGGCGGGGCGGGCGCGAAGGCCGGCCTCGGATTCGTCGCCGACCGCATCCTCGACATCGCGCCGCGCATCCCGGTGCGCGACCTGGAGACCCTGCGCAGGCACTTCCCGGGGCTCGGTCCCGAGGAGATCGCCGACAAGCTCGTGGCGGGCGCCGCCGCGAGCAGCGCCACGGTCGGCGCGGGCGTGGGAGCCGCGGCGATGCTGCCCGTACCCCCGGCCCTTCCGGCCGAGCTGGCCGCCGAGATCACCGCCGTGGCCGCCATCGAGATCAAGCTCATCGCCGAGCTGCACGAGGTCTACGGCCGCCGGCCGCCCGGCGGCGTCAGAGAGCGCGGCCTCGCCTATGTGACGGCGTGGACCGAGGAGCGCGGCGTGGAGGTCACCCGGCCCGCGACGTTCAGCGGCGCCCTCAGCAACACCGTCAAGCGCGAGCTGCGCCAGCAGATCATGAAGCGCACCGTGCGCAGCCTCCCCAACCTGGTCCCGTTCATGATCGGCGCCGCGGTCGGCGCGATGATGAACCGCAGGGACACCCGGCACGTCGCCGAGCACGTACGCAAGGACCTGCGCAAGAAGCAGGTGGCCTGGGACGACCTGCCCGCGCTCCCGCCGATCGAGCGCCCCGCGCCCGCTGAACTCCCGCCCGAGCTGCCGAGGGACCTGGGCGACTGACCTGGCGCTCTGCATGGTCCAGGCGACCGGGTGACCGGGTGCCTGGTAGGACCGGTCAGGCAGGTCAGACCAGCTGTGCGCCGTCCAGCGCCGCGGCGAGCCCCCGCGGGTCCCGCGTCGACAGGTAGGCGTAGGGCGTCGGGTCGGCCGGGTCCGTGATCTCCACCCGTACCGCCGTGGCGACATAGCTGCGCAGCAGCATGAACGCCCGTGGGTCCGCCTTGTGCAGCCGCCAGGCCCTGGTCTCCTCCGGGTCCAGCACCTCGGGCTCCCCGAGCGCCGACAGCGGGATCTTCGCGTCGCCCGCCACCAGGGAGTCCCCGACCACGCGGATGCGCACCGAGCCGTACGAGCTGACGCAGCCCATCGCGACCGCACCCGCGCCGACCAGGCCCGCGAGCATGGGGATCGGGCCGAGCGGAAGCAGGATCAGCGCCCCGCAGACGCCGAACAGGCCGGCGATGACCCACCAGGACTTGGGCGCGGTGAGACGCTCTTCGTAACGCACGGCGGAAGGCTCCATGGGGGCTAGCTTGGCATGCCGGCCTGTGGGACCCCTCGCGCGGGTAAGGTCTGCGCATGTGAGCCACACCCCACTGAGAACCCCCGTTGACGTCCTCATCCGCCGCGTCGATGCCGAGGTGCCGATCCCCGCGTACGGGCACCCGGGCGACGCGGGAGCGGACCTGGTGACCACCGAGGCCGCCGAGCTGGCGCCCGGCGAGCGCGCGGTACTGCCGACCGGCGTGTCCATCGCCCTGCCCGACGGGTACGCGGCCTTCGTGCACCCGCGTTCGGGCCTCGCCGCCCGGTGCGGAGTGGCTCTCGTGAATGCCCCCGGGACGGTGGATGCCGGGTACCGTGGAGAGATCAAGGTGATCGTGGTCAATCTGGACCCGCGCGAGAGCGTGCGGTTCGAGCGGTTCGACCGGATTGCCCAACTGGTGGTCCAGCAGGTCGAGAAGGTCCGCTTCCACGAGGTGGCGGAACTGCCCGGTTCCGCTCGGGCCGAGGGGGGCTTCGGGTCCACCGGTGGTCATGCCGCCACGGACGGTGCACAGGGTGGGAATCGATACGCTTCGGTCGTATCCGACCGGGAAGGACAGTGACGTGTTCGGACGTCGCAAGAAGAATGGTTCCGCACAGGACGCGACGGACGCGGCCGGCGAGGACGCGACGCTCCTCGACGGCACTGACGCCGGCGAAGACGTGACGGTCCAGGAGCGGGGACAGGACCCGTCGGAGGACGGCGGCGGCCGCCGCGCGAACCTCCCTCCTGCGCCCCGCCCCGACGGCCCCTGGGACATCTCCGAGGTCTCCAAGCCCGATGACGGCAGGGTCGACCTCGGCGGCATGTTCGTGCCCGGGGTCGAGGGCATGGAGCTGCGCGTCGAGGTCGCGGGCGACGCGATCGTCGCCGCCACGGTCGTGCTGCGCGACAGTGCCGTGCAGCTCCAGGCGTTCGCCGCGCCCAAGCGCGAGGGCATCTGGGGCGAGGTCCGCGAGGAGATCGCCACGGGCATCACCCAGCAGGGCGGCATCATCGACGAGGTCGAGGGCCCGCTCGGCTGGGAGCTGCGGGCCCAGGTGCCCGTGCAGCTGCCGGACGGCACGGGCGGGGTGCAGATGGTGCGCTTCGTCGGCGTCGACGGCCCGCGCTGGTTCCTGCGCGGCGTGATCTCCGGCCAGGGCGCGGTCCAGCCGGAGGCGGCCGGCCTGCTCGAACAGGTCTTCCGCGACACCGTCGTCGTCCGCGGCGAGGGCCCGATGGCCCCCCGCGACCCGATCGTGCTCAAGCTGCCGAACGACGCGCAGATGGTCCCCGAGGGCGTGCAGCAGGAGGAGCAGGAGGGCTCCCGTTTCTCCGGCGGCATGGGCCAGCTCCAGCGCGGGCCCGAGATCACCGAGGTGCGCTGAGCAGCCCAGCCTGGCACCGCAGCGCCGACGCCACGGGCCGTACTCCTTCCACGGAGTGCGGCCCGTCGCCATGTCCGCGGGCCGCCGCGGGTCACGGGGCGGGGCGTACGGACCGCGTCAAAGCCGCGGGCCGGGCCGTACGGGACCCGTCAACGCGCGTCACACGCTCCTTAGCGGGGGGTTTCCTCAAAGGCGTCAGGAACTTCCCTCCCGCACCTAGGAGCACACGATGGCCGACGTGGCCTTCGTCCTCACCACGCTCGCCGCCTTCGCACTGGTGGCCGTCGTCGCGAAGGCGGTGGCGAAGCTGTGAGCGCAGAGAACGTCATCGGGCTCGTCGTGGCGGCCGCCCTGCTGGTCTACCTGGTGGTGGCGCTCGTCCTCCCCGAGAGGTTCTGAGCATGGGCCCCGTACCCTCCGCCGTGCTCCAGCTGCTGGCCCTCACCGCCGCACTCGGGCTGACCTACCGGCCGCTCGGCGACTACATGGCAGGCGTCTACCGGTCCACGAAGCACTGGCGGGTCGAGAGGTGGCTCTACAGATGCGTCGGCGCCGACCCCGACACCGGGATGCGCTGGCCCGCCTACCTGCGCGGAGTCCTCGCCTTCTCACTGGTCGGCGTGGTGTTCCTCTATCTGATGCAGCGCCTCCAGGGCGTGCTGCCCGGTTCGCCCGGCTTCGCGTCCGTCAGCCCGGCCCTGGCCTTCAACACCGCAGCGTCGTTCGTCGCCAACACCAACTGGCAGGCGTACGCGGGTGAGCAGACCATGGGCCACCTCGTGCAGACCGGCGGCCTCGCGGTGCAGAACTTCGTGTCGGCGGCCGTCGGCATGGCCGTGGCGATCGCCCTCGTGCGCGGCTTCGCACCTTCCCACGCCCGGCTCCGCTCGCGCGGGGGGACCCCCGTCCGTACCGGCGAGCTCGGCAACTTCTGGGCTGACCTGGTGCGCGGCACCGTCCGCATCCTGCTGCCCCTCGCCCTGGTCGGCGCGGTCCTGCTGGCCGCCACCGGCGTCATCCAGAACGTCGCGGGCGTGCACGACGTCGGCCAGTTCATTGGCGGCCCGCAGCAGTGGGACGGCGGCGCCGTCGCCTCCCAGGAGGCCATCAAGGAGCTGGGCACCAACGGCGGCGGCTACTTCAACGCCAACTCCGCGCACCCCTTCGAGAATCCCAACGGGCTCTCGAACCTCCTGGAGATCTTCCTGATCCTCGTCATCCCCTCCGCCCTGACCCGTACCTTCGGCACGATGGTCGGCTCGGTCAGGCAGGGGTACGCGGTCCTCGGCGCGATGGCCGCGATCTGGCTCGGCTTCACCGCCCTGACGCTGTGGACCGAGTTCCACCACGGCGGCCCGGCCTTCGACCTCGCGGGCGCCTCCATGGAGGGCAAGGAGACCCGGTTCGGCGTCGGCGGCTCCTCGCTGTTCTCGACGGCCACCACCCTCACCTCCACCGGCGCGGTCAACTCCTTCCACTCGTCGTTCACCGGGCTCGGCGGCGGGCTGACCCTGCTGGGGATGATGCTCGGCGAGGTGGCGCCCGGCGGCGTCGGTTCCGGCCTGTACGGCATGCTGGTGCTCGCGGTCATCGCCGTCTTCGTGGCCGGCCTGATGGTCGGCAGGACGCCCGAGTACCTCGGCAAGAAGATCGGCTCGCGCGAGATGAAGTTCGCGGCCGTCTACCTGCTGGTCACGCCCACGCTCGTGCTGGTCCTCACCGCGCTGTCCGTGGCGCTCGCGACCCCGCGGGACTCGGTGCTCAACACGGCGGCGACCGCGGTGTCCGGCTCCCACGCCCACGGCTTCTCCGAGATCCTCTACGCCTTCACCTCGGGCGCCAACAACAACGGCTCCGCCTTCGCGGGCCTCGACGCCGACACCGACTGGTACGACACCACGCTCGGCCTCGCCATGCTGCTCGGCCGCTTCGTGCCGATGGTCTTCGTGCTCGCGCTCGCAGGATCACTCGCCGAGCAGCGGCCCGTACCCGAGACCGCGGGCACCCTGCGCACCCACAAGCCGCTGTTCGCGACCCTCCTCGTCGGCACGACCGTACTCGTCACGGGCCTGACGTACTTCCCCGCCCTGGCGCTCGGCCCGCTCGCGGAAGGGCTCGCGTCATGACCCCGTCCCGTCAGGAACAAGAGGACGCACCCATGTCCACCACCGCCACCCGGGCCCCCGCGCCCCACCAGGAGAAGCCCGCGGGGAGCGGGCGCGTGGGCGGCGGCCTCTTCGCCCCCGCCGCGCTGCTGCGGTCCTTCCCCGAGGCGTGCAGGAAGCTCGACCCGCGGGTGATGGCCAAGTCTCCCGTCATGTTCGTCGTGGAGATCGGGGCCGTACTGACCACGGTCTACGCCTTCGGGACGCCGGGCGACGGGTTCGGCTGGGCGGTCGCCGGCTGGCTGTGGCTGACGGCGGTCTTCGCCAACCTGGCGGAGGCCGTCGCCGAGGGGCGCGGCAAGGCACAGGCCGACACCCTGCGCAGGGCCAAAACCGACACCGTCGCCCGGCGCCTGAGGGACGGAGCGGAGGAGCGCGTGCCCGGCACGGAGCTGGGCGTCGGCGACCTGGTGGTCTGCGAGGCGGGCGACACCGTACCCGGCGACGGCGACGTCGTCGAGGGGGTCGCCTCCGTCGACGAGTCCGCGGTCACCGGCGAGTCCGCCCCCGTCATCCGCGAGTCGGGCGGCGACCGCAGCGCGGTCACCGGCGGCACCAGGGTCCTCTCCGACCGTGTCGTCATCAGGATCACCACCAGGCCGGGCGAGACCTTCATCGACCGGATGATCAAGCTGGTGGAGGGCGCGGCCCGGCAGAAGACGCCCAACGAGATCGCGCTGAACATCCTGCTCGCGTCCCTCACGACCGTCTTCCTGACCGCCGTCGTCACGCTCCAGCCGTTCGCCTCGTACGCTGACGCCCCGCAGAGCGGCATCGTGCTGATCGCCCTGCTCGTCTGCCTGATCCCGACGACCATCGGCGCCCTGCTCTCGGCGATCGGCATCGCGGGCATGGACCGCCTCGTGCAGCGCAACGTGCTCGCCATGTCGGGCCGCGCGGTCGAGGCCGCGGGCGACGTCTCCACCCTGCTGCTCGACAAGACGGGCACCATCACGCTCGGCAACCGCAGGGCGGCGGAGTTCGTGCCCGTGCCCGGCGTGGCCGAGGCGGAGCTGGCGAGCGCCGCGCAGCTCTCGTCGCTCGCCGACGAGACCCCGGAGGGCCGCTCCGTCGCCGCGCTCGCCAAGGAACGGTACGGGCTGGGCGAGCGCGCCGGGGGCGAGCCGGCCGGCGCCGCGTGGGTCGGCTTCACCGCCCAGACCCGGATGTCCGGCGTCGACCTGGCCGAGGACGGCGCCGTCCGCCGGGTGCGCAAGGGCGCCACCGGCTCCGTGGCCGCCTGGGTGCGCGAGCACGGCGGCACCGTCCCCGACGACGCGCAGGCCCTCACCGACCGCATCGCCCAGGCGGGCGGCACCCCGCTGCTCGTCGCGGAGGCGGGCACGGGCGGCGCGCGGGTGCTCGGCGTGATCCACCTCAAGGACGTCGTCAAGGAGGGCATGCGCGAACGCTTCGACGCGCTGCGGCGGATGGGCATAAGGACCGTCATGGTCACCGGCGACAACCCGCTCACGGCCCGGGCCATCGCCGACGAGTCCGGCGTGGACGACGTCCTCGCCGAGGCGACACCCGAGGACAAGATGGCGCTGATCAAACGCGAACAGGCCGGCGGGAAGCTCGTCGCCATGACGGGCGACGGCACCAACGACGCCCCGGCCCTCGCCCAGGCTGACGTCGGCGTCGCCATGAACACCGGCACCTCGGCAGCCAAGGAGGCCGGGAACATGGTGGACCTGGACTCGGACCCGACGAAGCTCATCGAGATCGTCGGGATCGGCAAACAACTGCTCATCACCCGGGGCGCGCTGACGACCTTCTCCCTCGCCAACGACGTGGCCAAGTACTTCGCGATCCTGCCCGCGATGTTCGCCGCGGCCTACCCGGGCCTCGACAAGCTGAACATCATGCGGCTCGACTCGCCGCAGTCCGCGATCATGTCCGCGGTCGTCTTCAACGCGCTGGTCATCGTCGCGCTCGTACCGCTCGCCCTGAAGGGCGTGCGCTACCGGCCGCAGAGCGCCGACCGGATGCTCCGCAGAAACCTGCTGGTCTACGGCCTCGGCGGGCTGGTCGCGCCCTTCGCCGGCATCAAGGTCATCGACCTCCTCCTGTCCACCGTCCCCGGCATCCGGTGATCCCCATGGCACACACCACCACCTCCGCACGCGGCACCGTCCGCCTCCTGTGGGCCGGGCTGCGCGCCCTGCTCGTCCTCAGCCTCGTCACCGGCGTCCTCTACCCCCTCGCCGTCACCGGGATCGCGCAGGCCGCCTTCCCCGGCAAGGCCAACGGCTCCGAGGTCACCGACCACGGCAGGGTCGTCGGCTCCTCCTCCATCGGGCAGACGTACGACCTGCCCCGGAAGAAGGGCCAGAAGGGGCGGCAGACGCCCGGGCCCGACCTGCGCTGGTTCCAGCCGCGTCCCTCCGCCGGCCTGGGCTCCAACCGGGCGAACGGCCTCAACACCCGGTACGACCTGCTGGTCTCCGGCGCCTCCAACCTGGCAGGCGACAACAAGGACCTGATCGCAGCGGTACGGGAGCGCAAGGCCGCCGTGGCCGAGGACAACTCGGTCCCCGGCCACGCCGTCAGGCCCTCCCAGGTGCCCGCGGACGCCGTGCTGTCCTCGGGCTCAGGCCTCGACCCCGACATCTCCCCCCAGTACGCGGACCTCCAGGTCCACCGGGTCGCGGCGGTCGACCACCTGTCCGTCGCCCAGGTCCGCGGACTCGTGGACGAGCACGTCAGGGGCCGCGTCCTCGGCTTCGTCGGGGAGCCCAGGGTCAACGTCCTCCAGCTCAACACCGCCCTGCGGGACCTGATCACGGCCCACGGCCGCTGACCCCGCCCGCGCCCGGCCCCGAGGCGCGCCCCGGGGCCGCGGCAGCCGTCAGAATCGCGTCAAGACGCCCCCCGCGCACCCTTCCCGTACCTTTCCTCCTGGTGGGCGGGGGTAGCGTCGGACCCGTCGGCGCGGCCAGTGCGCCGGACGTACCGGCTCGTACCGGAAGGCGCCGGAAAGCACCGGAAGACAATGGAGCCATGGGACGCGGCAAGCTTCGGATCTACCTCGGCGCCGCACCTGGCGTCGGCAAGACCTACGCGATGCTCTCCGAGGCCCACCGCAGGGCGGAGCGCGGCACGGACGTCGTCGTCGCCTTCGTCGAGCACCACGGCAGGCCCCGCACGGAGGTCCTGCTGCACGGCCTCGACCAGGTGCCGCGCAAGGAGACCGAGTACCGCGGCGCCGTCTTCACCGAGATGGACGTCGACGCCGTGCTGGCCCGCAGGCCCGCCGTGGCCCTGGTGGACGAGCTGCCGCACACCAACGTCCCCGGCTCCCGCAACGCCAAGCGCTGGCAGGACGTCGAGGAACTGCTCAAGGCGGGCATCGACGTCGTCTCCACCGTCAACATCCAGCACCTGGAGTCACTCGGCGACGTGGTGGAGACCATCACGGGCGTCCGCCAGCGCGAGACCGTCCCCGACGAGGTCGTCAGGCGCGCCGACCAGATCGAGCTCGTCGACATGTCGCCCGAGGCGCTGCGCCGCCGCATGGCGCACGGCAACATCTACCAGCCCGACAAGATGGACGCCGCGCTCTCCCACTACTTCAGGCCCGGCAACCTGACCGCGCTGCGCGAGCTCGCCCTGCTCTGGGTCGCCGACCGGGTCGACGAGTACCTCCAGCAGTACCGCGGCGAGCACAACATCCGCTCCACCTGGCAGGCGAGGGAGCGCATCGTCGTCGGCCTGACCGGCGGCCCCGAGGGCCGCACCCTGATCCGCCGCGCCGCCCGGATGGCGGCCAAGGGCTCGGGCAGCGAGATCCTCGGCGTCTACATCGCCCGCAGCGACGGCCTCACCGCCCCCTCGCCCAAGGAGCTGGCCGTCCAGCGGACCCTGCTCGAAGACCTCGGCGGCACCTTCCACCACGTCATAGGCGACGACATCCCCTCCGCGCTGCTCGACTTCGCGCGCGGCGTCAACGCCACCCAGATCGTGCTCGGCTCCAGCCGCCGCAAGACCTGGCAGTACGTGTTCGGGCCGGGCGTCGGCGCCACCGTCGCCCGCGACTCGGGCCCCGACCTCGACGTGCACATCGTCACCCACGACCGGGTCGCCAAGGGCCGCGGCCTGCCCGTTGCCCGCGGCGCGCGCCTCGGCCGCTCCCGGATCATCTGGGGCTGGCTGCTCGCCGTCGTCGCGCCGGTGCTGCTCACCCTGCTGCTGTCGTCGCTCTCCGACCCGCTCGGACTCTCCAACGACGTCCTGCTTTTCCTCTTCATGACGGTGCTCGCCGCCCTCTTCGGCGGCCTGCCGCCCGCGCTCGCCTCCGCTGCCCTCAGCTCGCTGCTGCTGAACTTCTTCTACACGCCGCCCGCCCACACCCTGGACATCGCGGAGCCCAGGAACGTCGTCGCGCTCGTGGTCTTCTTCGCGGTCGCGGTCTCCGTGGCGTCCGTGGTCGACCTGGCGGCCCGCCGCACCCACCAGGCCGCGCGACTGCGCGCCGAGTCGGAGATCCTTTCCTTCCTCGCGAGCAGCGTCCTGCGCGGCGAGACCACCCTGGACGCGCTGCTCGAACGGGTGCGGGAGACCTTCGCCATGGAGTCCGTCGCCCTGCTCGAACGCGCCGGCGACGTCGACCCCTGGACCAGCGCGGGCAGCGTGGGGCCCGAACCCTGCGCCAGGCCCGAGGACGCCGACGTGGACATGCCCGTGGGCGACCACATGGCGCTCGCACTCTCCGGCCGTGTACTGCCCGCCGAGGACCGGCGCGTGCTCGCCGCGTTCGCCGCGCAGGCCGCCGTCGTACTCGACCGCCAGCGCCTGATCGGCGAGGCCGCGCGCGCCCGCGAACTCGCCGAGGGCAACCGCATCCGCACCGCGCTGCTCGCCGCCGTCAGCCACGACCTGCGCACGCCGCTCGCCGGCATCAAGGCAGCCGTCACCTCGCTGCGCTCGCAGGACGTCGAGTGGTCGGGGGAGGACGAGGCGGCGCTGCTCGAAGGAATCGAGGACGGCGCGGACCGGCTCGACCACCTCGTCGGCAACCTCCTCGACATCACCCGCCTCCAGACCGGCACCGTCACCCCGATGATCCGCGTCCTCGACCTCGACGAGGTCGTCCCGATGGCGCTGGTCGGCGTGGAGGAGGGGAGCGTCGGCCTGGACATCCCCGAGACGCTTCCGATGGTCGCCGTCGACGCCGGGCTGCTGGAGCGCGCCGTCGCCAACATCGTCGAGAACGCCGTCAAGTACAGCCCGCCCGAGCGGCCCGTCTCCGTCGCCGCGAGCGCCATCGGCGACCGCGTGGAGCTGCGCGTCGCCGACCGCGGACCCGGCGTCCCCGACGACGCCAAGGACCGCATCTTCGAGCCCTTCCAGCGCCATGGCGACGCGCCGCGCGGCGCGGGCGTCGGCCTCGGCCTCGCCGTGGCCCGCGGCTTCGTGGAGGCCATGGGCGGCACCCTGGCGGCCGAGGACACCCCCGGCGGCGGCCTCACCATGGTCCTCACCCTCAAGGCGGCCGCAGGGGACACCGCGGCACGCCCCGAAGTCCCCGCCGGGGCCGCCTCGTGACCCGGCAGGCAGAAAGGCAGGCAGGCATGCAGCATCCCGCCGGGGGAGAGCCCCGCGCCCCCGTCCGGGTGCTCGTGGTGGACGACGAGCCGCAGATCGTGCGCGCCCTGGTGATCAACCTCAGGGCCCGCAAGTACGAGGTGGACGCGGCGGCCGACGGCACGTCCGCGCTGGAGCTCGCCGCGGCCCGCCACCCCGACGTCGTCGTCCTCGACCTCGGCCTGCCCGACATGGACGGCGTCGAGGTCATCAGGGGGCTGCGCGGCTGGACGCGCGTACCGGTCCTTGTGCTCTCCGCGCGCCACACCTCCGACGAGAAGGTCGAGGCGCTCGACGCGGGCGCCGACGACTACGTCACCAAGCCGTTCGGCATGGACGAGCTGCTGGCCAGGCTGCGTGCCGCGGTCCGCAGGGCGCAGCCGGTCGCGGCGGAGGGCGAGGGCGGGGCCCCCGTCGTGGAGACCGAGGACTTCACCGTCGACCTGGCGGCGAAGAAGGTCCACCGCGAAGGACGCGACGTACGCCTCACCCCCACCGAGTGGCACCTCCTGGAAGTGCTCGTCCGCAACGCGGGCCGCCTCGTCAGCCAGAAGCAGCTCCTCCAGGAGGTCTGGGGCCCGAGCTACGGCACCGAGACGAACTACCTGCGCGTGTACATGGCGCAGCTGCGGCGCAAGCTCGAACAGGACCCGTCCCACCCGCGGCACTTCGTCACCGAACCGGGCATGGGCTACCGCTTCGAACGATGATTCGACCGAGAGGCATGGCGGCCCTCCGGCCCCGGTACGCTCTAGGTATGAGTGCTGAGAAGGCCACCGGCCGGTTTCGCCGGATGCTGGACCGGCTCTCCAGTTCCCAGGAAGACCTTGAGTCCGAGGAGCTGCGGGAGGACGCCCAGGCATCCGGCTGCACCCGCATCGCCGAGTGCGACGACCGCCAGATGGCGCGTGTCACTGGTACGTTGCGGACGGTCACCCTGCGACCCCGCGCGGGCGTGCCCGCGCTGGAGGCGGAGCTGTTCGACGGCACCGCGCTGCTCGACGTGGTGTGGCTCGGCCGGCGCTCCATCGTGGGCATCGAGCCGGGCCGCAGGATGACCGCGTACGGCAGGATCTCGATGAGCCACGGCCGCCGGGTCCTCTTCAACCCCCGATACGAGCTGCGACCGCTCGGACAGGAGTAGTCCGTGACGTCACTGGACAAGCCCGCGGAGCCGGCAGAGCCCTCTGCGAGCGGTTCCTCCGACGACGCGAGGGCGGTCACCGAAGCCGCGCTCTTCGAGGCGTTCGGCGGCCTGCGGGGGATGGTCGAGACCGTCCTGCCCGGCCTGCTGTTCGTCACGATCTACACCATCGACCAGAGCCTGAAGACCTCGGCGATCGCCGCGCTCGCGGTGTCGCTCGTGCTCGTCGTGGTGCGGCTGGTGCGCAGGGACACCGTGAAGCACGCCTTCAGCGGCGTCTTCGGCGTGGCCTTCGGCGTCGTCTTCGCGATGATCACCGGCAACGCCAAGGACTTCTACCTGCCGGGCATGCTCTACACGCTCGGCCTCGCGGTGGCCTACCTCGTCACGACCATGGCGGGCGTCCCGCTGATCGGCCTGATCCTCGGCCCGGTCTTCAAGGAGAACCTCTCCTGGCGCACCCGCAACCCCGGTCGCAAGAAGGCGTACGCCAAGTCCAGTTGGGCCTGGGGGCTGATCCTCCTCGCCAAGTGCGCGATCCTCTTCCCGCTCTACCTGTGGGCCGACACCGCCCAACTCGGCTGGGTGCTGGTGTCGCTCAAGATCCCGCCGTTCCTGCTGGCGGTCTGGCTCACCTGGGTCTTCCTCGCGAAGGCGCCGGCGCCGATCGACGTGTTCGCTGAGCTGGAGGCCGCGGAGGCGGCGGAGAAGGCCCGCAAGGAGGGCGCCGCGCCGGCCGCCGCCCCCGAGGAGCCGGCCCACCAGGGCCCGGCCCGCCACCGCAGGGAGGCATAGCGCCCTCGCCCCGCACGCCGCAGCGCCCCCGCCGCTCACCCGCGCCCGGGGGCGCCGCCGCGCCGGCCGGGGCCCGTACGCAACCTGGCGTGCGCGGGGACGGACGCGCCCCGGCCCGCGCGGGCCGGGGCACCGCGCGGGCCGGGTGGCGGGGAGCAGGGCCCCTGGCAGGCAGGGGCTACGGCTCCCGGTGGACCGAGAGGAGTTCCTCCAGCTGCTCCTCGCGGGCCTGGGCCGCCACGAACAGCAGCTCGTCGCCCGCCTCAAGGGTCTCCTCGGGGCTCGGCGTCAGCACCCGCGTCCCGCGGATGATCGTCACGAGCGAGGTGTCCTCGGGCCAGGTGACGTCCCCGACCTGCGTGCCCGAGATCGCGGACTCCGGCGGCAGCGTCAGCTCCACCAGATTCGCGTCGCCGTGGCTGAACCGCAGCAGCCGCACCAGGTCGCCGACGCTCACGGCCTCCTCGACCAGCGCGGACATCAGACGCGGTGTGGACACCGCCACGTCCACCCCCCACGCCTCGCTGAACAGCCACTCGTTCTTCGGGTTGTTGACCCGGGCCACCACCCGCGGCACGCCGTACTCGGTCTTCGCGAGCAGCGACACCACCAGGTTGACCTTGTCGTCGCCCGTCGCGGCGATGACCACGTTGCACCGCTGGAGCGCCGCCTCGTCGAGCGACGTGATCTCGCACGCGTCGGCGAGCAGCCACTCCGCCATCGGCACCCGCTCGACCGAGATCGCGGTCGGCGCCTTGTCCACGAGCAGCACCTCGTGGCCGTTCTCCAGCAGCTCACCCGCGATGGACCGGCCCACCGCGCCCGCTCCGGCAATCGCGACGCGCATCAGTTGTGCCTTCCGTCCGGGCCCGCGGCGAACGCCGACTCGACCTTCTCCACCTCGTCCGTCCGCATCATCACGTGCACGAGGTCGCCCTCCTGGAGGACCGTGTCCGACGTGGGCAGCATCGCCTCGCCGAGCCGGGTGAGGAACGCGACCCGTACGCCCGTCTCCTCCTGCATCCTGCTGACGCGCTGGCCGATCCAGGTGTCGGGCGTGTGCACCTCGGCGAGCTGCACCCCGCCGCTCGGGTCGCGCCACAGCGGCTCGGCGCCCGCGGGCAGCAGCCGCCGCAGCATCTGGTCGGCGGTCCAGCGGACCGTCGCCACCGTGGGGATCCCGAGGCGCTGGTAGACCTCGGCGCGACGCGGGTCGTAGATCCTGGCCGCGACGTTCTCGACGCCGAACATCTCGCGCGCCACCCGGGCCGCGATGATGTTGGAGTTGTCGCCGCTGCTGACCGCGGCGAACGCCCCGGCCTCCTCGATGCCCGCCTCGCGCAGCGTGTCCTGGTCGAAGCCGACGCCGCTCACCCGGCGGCCGCCGAACCCGGCGCCGAGCCTGCGGAACGCCGTGGGGTCCTGGTCGACCACCGCGACCGAGTGGCCCTGCTCCTCCAGGGTCTGCGCGAGCGCGGCGCCCACCCGCCCGCATCCCATGATCACGATGTGCACGTGACGTACCCCGCACTCCTGGTCGCCGCACCGATCTGCGAAAACACCTTGTCACTCATCCTTGTCGACGTGCCGGGCACCAGGATCCCCGCGTCCGGACCGCGCCGGGCCGTTCCGGGCGGGAGACCCACGGGAGCGCCGTGCGTGACGACCCCGCCGTACGAGCTTATGCGGCGCACCCCGGCCCGCCGCCATCCCCGTACCGGCGCGGACACCCGCCCGCGTACCCGCGCGGTCCCCTCCCACCGCCTTCCACCGCTTCCCCGCGCGTATGCCCCTGGGCCCCGCGGGTACCCGCCGCGGGCCGAACGCGGCGTCGCGGGCCCGACACGGGTGCGACACGCGACACCGCCCGGGTGTGTGTTCGCGGCGGGTCGCGTGCGGTGTGAGCAGGGAAACCGAGGATTCCGGGTGCTGGCTGCGCACTCAGCTGTTCGAACGCATACCATCCTCCCCGTGTCCAAACTGACCGACGTGCCCAAACGGATCCTCATCGGGCGGGCGCTGCGCAGCGACAAGCTCGGGGAGACGCTGCTTCCCAAGCGCATCGCGCTGCCCGTGTTCGCCTCCGATCCGCTCTCCTCGGTGGCGTACGCGCCCGGCGAGGTGCTGATCGTCCTCTCCGTGGCGGGTGTGTCGGCGTACCACTTCTCCCTCTGGATCACGATCGCCGTCGCGATCCTGATGTTCACCGTCGTCGCCTCGTACCGGCAGAACGTGCACGCCTACCCGAGCGGCGGCGGCGACTACGAGGTCGCCACCACCAACCTCGGCGCCAAGGCGGGCCTCACCGTCGCCAGCGCCCTGCTGGTCGACTACGTGATGACCGTCGCCGTCTCCATCTCCTCGGGCGTCGAGAACCTGGGCTCCGCGATCCCGTTCGTGGTCCAGCACAAGGTGATCTGCGCGGTCGTCGTCATCGCCCTGCTGACCGTGATGAACCTGCGGGGCGTGCGCGAGTCGGGGAAACTCTTCGCGATCCCGACGTACGTCTTCGTCGGCGGCGTCTTCGTGATGATCGCCTGGGGCGCCTTCAAGGGGCTCGCGCTCGGCGACGCCATGCGCTCGCCCACGTCCCACCTGCACGTGAAGCCCGAGCACACCGGGCTGGCCGGATTCGCGATGCTGTTCCTGCTGCTGCGGGCGTTCTCCTCGGGCTGTGCGGCGCTGACCGGCGTCGAGGCGATCAGCAACGGCGTACCGGCCTTCCGCAAGCCCAAGAGCAGGAACGCGGCCACCACCCTGGCCCTCATGGGCGGCCTCGCCGTCGTGATGTTCTGCGGCATCATGGCGCTCGCCATCACCACCAGGGTGCGGATGGCGGACAACCCCGCCGTCGACCTGCTGCGCGCCAACGGGCACGCGGTCGGCGGCGGCTTCGTCGTCGACCCGGTCATCACCCAGGTCGCGGCTGCCGTCTTCGGCCAGGGCACGTTCCTCTTCGTGGTGCTCGCGGCGGCGACCGCGCTCGTGCTGTTCCTCGCCGCGAACACCGCGTACAACGGCTTCCCGCTGCTCGGCTCGATCCTCGCGCAGGACCGCTACCTGCCGCGGCAGCTGCACACCCGCGGCGACCGGCTCGCCTTCTCCAACGGCATCATCCTGCTCGCCGGCGCCGCGGCCCTGCTGGTCGTCATCTACGGGGCCGACTCGACGCGGCTGATCCAGCTGTACATCGTCGGCGTGTTCGTCTCCTTCACGCTCAGCCAGACCGGCATGGTCCGGCACTGGAACCGGCACCTGCGCACCGAGCGGAACCCCGCCAAGCGGCGCCACATGATCCGCTCCCGCGCCATCAACGCGTTCGGCGCGGTCCTCACGGGCCTCGTCCTCGTCGTCGTCCTCGCCACCAAGTTCACCCACGGCGCCTGGGTCGCCGTGCTCGGCATGGTGATCTTCTACGGCACGATGACGGCGATCAGGAAGCACTACGACCGGATCGCCGAGGAGCTCGCCGCGCCCGACGGCCCCTCACAGGACACGGTGAAGCCCTCACGGGTGCACTCCATCGTCCTTGTCTCCAAGGTGCACAGGCCCACCCTGCGCGCCCTCGGCTACGCCAAGCTCATGCGCACGGGAACGCTGGAGGCGCTCAGCATCAGCGTCGACCCGGCCGAGACGAAGGCCCTGCGGGAGGAGTGGGAGCGGCGCAACATCAACGTGCCGCTCAAGATCCTCGACTCCCCGTACCGGGAGATCACCCGGCCGATCATCGAGTACGTCCGCTCGCTCCGCGCGGAGAACCCGCGCGACGCGATCAGCATCTTCATCCCCGAGTACGTCGTCGGCCACTGGTACGAGCACCTGCTGCACAACCAGAGCGCGCTGCGCCTCAAGGGTCGGCTGCTGTTCATGCCGGGCGTCATGGTCACGTCCGTCCCGTACCAGCTGGAGTCCTCCGAGCTGGCCAAGCGCCGGGCCCGCAGGCGCGCGGAGTGGAGCGCCCCCGGCTCGGTGCGCCGCGGCCCGGTCGACGTCCGCCGCAGGGAGCCGACCGGCACGGGCACGAGCGGCGGCGGGACACCGGGCCAGAAGGGCTGAGGGAGGGGCGGGGCTGGGCGGACGCACCCGGGAGATCCGGCGGGACTGCCCCGGCGCGGCCCGCCGGTGGACCGGGGACGGTCCCTGGGCAAGCCCGGCGACGGTTCACGGCCGGGAAAAGCGAAACTCCCCCTCGGTCAATTCCCAGGGGGAGTAAGCGCGGTGGTGCCTGGTGCCACTCTCGGACGGACGCTCGAACCGGCCACGCGGACCATCCGGCGCGTCAAGTCGTCAGGCACTCACGGCGCGCGTGGCCTTGCCGGCCTTCAGGCAGGAGGTGCACACGTTCAGCTTCTTGGGGGTGCCGTTGACCACCGTGCGCACCGACTGGATGTTCGGGTTGAAGCGGCGGGGGCTGCGGCCCTTCACGCGGCGCTTGATGGCCTGGCGACCGAGACGCGAGACGGTCCTGCCGAAAACGGGTGCCTTGTCGCAAAAGTCGCAACGCTGAGACATCGGAATTTCTCTCCACGTGTTGGTAGGGGGTGCGATCAGCCGATTACGAGCCAGGCACCAAAAGTTTCGCCAAGGTAGTCTACCCTACCAGAGCCAGAGCCCCTCAATCGCCGGGTCCTCCTGGGGTCCTCCTGCCGGGATCCACCCCATCGTGCCTGGTCAGACGGCTGATATGCGCCGCCCACAGTACGGGCCCCGACCGGGCCGACCCCAGGCTACACGGGCCGGGACGGCCCCGATGACCCGCCCGCCGAATTCCCCCGCGTCTCGTGCGCGGGCAATGAAAAAGGGAATGGCGCACCCGGTGAATGCGGTTTTCCGCAAGGTACTCCGCCGCCTTTCCCGAGCCCGCCTGCGCCTGCGCCCGCGCCGCCGGCGGCGCGGACCGGAGCGCGGAGCGCCCGGCTCCACGACCGGAGCGCCCGGCTCCACGACCGGAGCACGGGGCGCCGGGACGTAAACTGGACCGCTGCCGTGCCTCCGGATCCCCGAGGTCCCCCAGACCCCTGGCATCTCACGGATCCCACGAGCTCCACGGATGCCGCGAATGCTGCGGATGCCGCGGATTCGACGGTATCCGCGGATGCTGCGGATACCGCGGATCTCCCGGGTCCGCGCTCATCCCGCACGGTCCGCCGCCCCTCCCGCCCGACCCCCTGGAGTCACCCCCTCATGCCAACCGAGTCGAACGCCGCCGCCTCACCCGTCGGGGACGAGTACGAGGTCGAGGTGGGCCCGGTGGCGCACGGCGGCCACTGCGTCGCGCGCACCGACGAGGGCCGGGTGCTGTTCGTACGGCACGCGCTGCCCGGCGAGCGGGTCGTCGCGCGGGTCACCGAGGGCGACGCCGACGCGCGCTTCCTGCGGGCCGACGCCGTGGAGATCCTCGACGCCTCCAAGGACCGCGTCGAGGCGCCGTGCCCGTACGCGGGCCCCGGCCGCTGCGGCGGCTGCGACTGGCAGCACGCCAAGCCCGGCGCGCAGCGCCGCCTCAAGGGCGAGGTCGTGGCGGAGCAGCTCCAGCGCCTCGCGGGGCTCACGCCGGAAGGGGCGGGCTGGGACGGGACCGTCGTCCCCGCGCCCGGCGACAAGCTGCCCGCGGGCGAGGTGCCCGCCTGGCGCACCCGCGTCCAGTACGCGATCGACGCCGAAGGCCGGGCAGGCCTGCGCAGGCACCGCTCGCACGACGTCGAGCCCGTCGACCACTGCATGATCGCCGCGCCCGGTGTCGACGAACTGGGTGTGGAGCGCCGCGAGTGGCCGGGCATCGCGACGGTCGAGGCGATCGCCGCGACCGGCTCCGCCGACCGCCAGGTCGTCCTCACCCCCCGTCCAGGAGGGCGCCTCCCCCTGGTCGAACTCGACAAGCCCGTCTCCGTCCTGCGCATCGAGGAGCGCGACGGGGGAGTCCACCGGGTGCACGGCCGTGACTTCGTGCGCGAGCGGGCGGACGGCCGTACGTACCGGGTCGGCGCGGGCGGCTTCTGGCAGGTCCACCCCCAGGCCCCGCAGATGCTGGTGGACGCGGTCATGCAGGGCCTGCTGCCCCGCAAGGGCGACACGGCCCTCGACCTGTACTGCGGCGTCGGTCTCTTCGCCGGCGCCATCGCGGAACGCGTCGGCGACACCGGCGCCGTCCTCGGTATCGAGTCGGGCAAACGCGCGGCGGAGGACGCCGCGCACAACCTGCGCGAAATGCCGCGCGTCCGCATCGAGCACGGCAAGGTCGACCAGGTCCTGCCGCGCACCCGCATCACGGACACCAACCTGATCGTCCTGGACCCGCCCCGCGCGGGCGCGGGCCGCAGGACCGTCGCCCACCTCGCCACCCTCGGTGCCCGCCGTATCGCCTACGTGGCCTGCGACCCGGCGGCCCTGGCCCGCGACCTCGCCTACTTCGAGGAGGGCGGCTACCGACCCCGCACCCTCCGCGTCTTCGACCTCTTCCCTATGACCCACCACGTGGAGTGCGTGGCGATCCTTGAACCTGTCGCAAAGGGCCGCTGACCTGCGGCTTTAGCGGGTGCGCGTGATGTGCGCCATGTGCGTTACGGGCGGTATCTTGACGCTGAAATGAGGCTCTCAGAGGTGTCTTGACGCTCGTTTGACGCTCGTTCTGATGGGTCGTTAGGGATGTTGCGGCGCTGGTCAGCAACTCTATCGCTGCAGTCTCAAGCAAGATCGGTCGGAATTTTGCCACACCAAGCGGTCTTGCTGAGGCCGAGAGTAGGGGCGCAAGTAGGTTCTGCGTCTGCTGGCGGTACAGCAGCTACACCCATGCTGAACAGGCAAAATGGCAGTTGGCGCAGCCTTCGGTCGGGGGCTGGCCCGCAGTTGGTCCGGATCTTGGGCCGGCGGTGCTAGTTCGGGTCGTGTTGCGGCGGCAGTGAGAGGGATTGAGAGCGGGCGGGGTAGGTGGTTGGCTGCGCGGGCCCTGGCTGTCTGGTTTCGAGCGTGGGTGGTGGACCCGCGGGCTGGTCCAAGATCGTGCGGAGTCGGAGGTCGTGCCTTCGCGTCGTCGAGCCGCAGCGGGCTCGCATTCCGCCACAGAGGGCCGGTGTAGCGGCTGAGAAGCAGACCCGTACACCCGAACTCCTAGCGTGACAGAGGCTTGTGAGCGACCTCAGCCGGGACTCAGAACGACGGTTTCCCAGTGCTGTCTACGGGTACTTCGCCGACTGGCAGCAGGACGGCATCTTCGAGCAGCTCACCGGGGTGCTCCGGCATCTGGTCCGGTGTGTGAGGGCCTCGACGTCGAGCCGTCGGACTGCGTGCTCGGCTCTCAGACGATCAAGACCTCGTCGAACGTGCCGCGGGCCGGGGCACGGACGGGGGTAGACGGCCCATCGGGTGCAAGCGGCGACTTGAAGCTTCCCCGTGATCTTGGACACTCGATGGTTATGCCGCGAGGGTGTGTCGGTGCCGTTGGCGGGTCTCGGTGGGGGTGAGGTAGCCGAAGACCTTGTGTCTGCGCAGTCGGCGCCGGTTGTAGAACGTCTCGATGAATCGGAAAGGGTTATTCGGCTTCTGCCCGGCACAGCCGGGGCACCGCTACCGCCCGCGTCGGCGCCGTGCAGCGCCGAATCCGCGCCGGGCGCGGACCGTTGCCGATCGCGAACCCCGGTATGTGGCCGCAGTCCCCCCGGCGGCACCATGACGCACTTCACGGTCCGCCGGGCACGCTCCGGGTGCCCGGGAGGCCGCATCCCGGCCCGCGTTACCGCGGCAACGGCGCGGGGAACAGCCGGGCCGGGCGGCCGGGCCACCGCCCGGCCCACCTGCCCCGCCCGCCCGCGCGTCACAGACGGCCGATGTCCTGAAGGGGAAGGCCGCCGCCCGCGAGGACGGTTCTGCTGAAGGCGCCGGCCAGTTGGGTGAGGCGGGCGGTGCCCGCCGTTCCGAGGTGGCGGTACGGCGCGACATCCAGGCGATCGGTGTCCGCCTCGACGGCGCGGCGCAGGTCGGCGCCCTGCGGGGTCAGGGCGCCGGCGGGGGTGAGCAGCCCGCGCTCGTGAAGGCTCCGGCGTGCGTCGATCCACTCGGCCTCGGCCCAGCCCCGGGTGCGCCGGAGGAAGGCGGGCCGCCAGTTCGTGCCGGTCGCCGTGTGGGTGACGAGCGCTTCCAGCCCGGTGAGCTCCGCAGATACCAGAGTGCTCACGTGGCCGTCCCCGCGGTGTTCCCGGAGCAGGGTCGTCGCGTGCCAGAACGCCAGGTGCGCCGCTGCCGGCACGGGCAGACCGGCATTGGCGCCGTACAGGGGGCGGCCGTGCTGTGTGCATGCTTCGGCCGCCCGGAGCGCGAGTTCCGCGGCTTCGGCCATCTCTCGCGACGCGACAGCCTCCGCTCCGAGCAGGCGGGTCAGACACGCGTCGACGATCTTGAGCCGGGTGTCGAGTATGCGTTCCGGTGTGGCCGTCCGCCACGCAGGGGGCAGGAGCTTCCGGACGAGCCCGGGGTGGAAGGTGTAGAAGACCGCGGTGACCACACCGGCCGTGCAGGGCCCCAGGGGCGCGGCCCGCCCGGCCAGGTAGGACATCGGGCCGCGTTCGAGGCCGAGTCCTGCGTACAGGTCGTCGTGCTCGGGGGCGAAGTAGTAGGCGGCGTGGAGGGGGTGGTGCGCGTTGTAGCAGCGCCTGGCCTCGCGCGCGGTGATGGTCGTCATGTCCCTGAGCCGGGGTAGGGGGCGGGGAGGGTGGCGCTGGTCAGGCGTCCTGCCGTGCCTTTGCCGCACGCGCCATCGCCGCGATCACTTCTTTGAGCTCTGACAGCGTGGTTTCGTCGGTGACGCGGCCGTCGGAGATCTTGGGCCCCGCACACGCGATGGGGAGCGATTCCGGCAGGATCCGCGCCCCCATGACCTCCAGGGTCTCCTTGACCCAGGCTTGGGCCCGGTCGCCGCCGGTCATGGAAGGGGAGGCGGTGACCACGGCGACCGGCTTGTCGACGAGCTCGCCGCCGCCGACCACCCATTCGAGCGCGTTCTTCAGGACACCCGAGGTGCCGTGCGCGTACTCCGGGCTGGCGATGAGCACGGCGTCGGCAGCGGCGAGCCGGGCCCGGAAGTCGAGGACTTCGGCGGGGGGCTGGGTGCTCTCCACGTCCTGGTTGAAGAAGGGCAGGCTCCCGATGCCCTCGTAGACCTCGAGCGCCGCTTCGGGCGGACACAGCCGTGCGGCGGTGCGGACCACCGCGGAGTTGAGGGATGCGTTCCGCAGGCTGCCGGAGAACGCCAGAAAGTTCATGGAGTGTTTCCTGTCTTTCGGTCTGTGCGGTCGGTCGGGCCGGATGTGCCGGCGAGTGACGGTCCCGCGGGCGTGGGGATCGCGGCGGACACCGCTTCGACGATGCGGGTGATGACGGAGCGGTGGTGGTCGCGGAGGTAGAAATGGCCGCCGCGGTACATGTGAGGGCCGTGGAAGCGGCGGGAGTACCTGTCCCAGGCGAGGAGCCGGTCATGGCCCACCACGGCGTCGTCGGCGCCCCCGAAGGCGGAGAGCGCGACCGGCAGGCGGAGGGCGGGGAGGGCCGGACGCCAGGTGTCGACCAGCGCGAAGTCGTTTCGGAAGACCGGCCCGAAGGCGCGCCACATGCCCGGCTGGTCCAGGACGGCGTCCGGCGTGCCGCCCGCCGCCCGCAGCCACTCCCGCAGTTTCACGTCCGTGAACTCATGGCGGCGCGGGCCCGACCCGGCCCTGGGAGCGCGGGGGGCGCCGCAAGAGGAGAGCCCAGCCCATAGCGGCGCCGGCCGCTCCTCCGCCACGAGACGGCACGTCAACTCGTATGCGATCAGAGCACCCATGCTGTGGCCGAAAAAGGCGAAAGGCCGGTCGGTCCACTGCTCCAGCTCCTTGAGGAAGAAATCCACCAGTCCGGCGCTGGTGGCGATCAGCGGCTCACCGAGGAGGCGGCCGCGCCCCGGCGCGTCCAGGAGGCACAGCTCCCAGTCGGGAGGGAAATCTGACTCCCAGCCACGATAGAGGAGATGGGATCCGCCGGCGTGGTGGAACAGGAAAAGCCGCCTGGTGGCGCTGGGTACGGGGCACGGTACCGTGACCGCTCCGGACAGGAGCGGACGCCCCGCCGCGGGACGGCGCGGCGGGGCCACCGGCCGTTCAGACACCGCGGTCTCCGGCCACTGCTCCGGCCGTGCTGAGCGCGCGCAGCGTGGCGAACTCGACCACCTGCGCTCCGACGGTCTCCAACTGCTCCTGCACGCGGGGGTCCTGGCACTGCCCTTCCGGCGAGAAGCCTGATGCCGCCGTGTTCATCGCCACGCCCAGCGGGGTGGGCCAGCCGCGCAGCGCATGGGTCACGTCGCGCAACGCGGAGAGTGTGGACACGGCTCCTTGCCAGCCCTGGGCGACCGAGACGCAGCCGACGGCCCGTCCGCTGAAGTACGGACGGGTGTCCTCGCGCAGTTCCTCGATGTGGTCGAGAGCGTTCTTCACCAACCCGGAGACTCCGCCGTGGTAGGCGGGGCTGGCCAGGATGATCCCGTCGGCGTCGGCGACAGCGGCCAGCAGCCGCCGGGCCTGGGGAGAGGTCTCCGACCCGGCGGCGCCGTAGAGCGGCATCGCCAGTTCGGGGCCCGTGACGACGCGTACGGCAGCACCGCGGCGTGCCGCCTCGGCCAGTGCGACACGCAGAGCCTGTTCGGCCGTCGATCGGGGCCGGTTCGAACCGCCGATGCCGACCACGTTCACGGTCTGCTGCACAGGGTCGTGCCTCCCTCTTTCGTTCCGGTGCTTCGGTGTGTGGGCCGGTCGGCCGGGCGTGGGGCCGGCTCGCGCGGGGTCAGTCCGCGGCCACGGGAGCCTGGGCGCTCTCGTGCAGGTCCCGGCGGCGGATCCATACGAAGGCGATGACCGCGCCCACCGCGGCGACCCATGCGCAGAGCACCATGACGCTGGACAGGGAGTCGACGAACGCGGAGCGGGCCGCCTCGGTGACTGCGGTGAGCTGCCCCGGGGCGACGCTGCCGGAGAGCGTCGTCGTACCACCGGTGGCCACCGCCTGGCCCACGGTGTGCGCGGTGCCGCCCAGGGCGGAGCCGGCCTGGGAGGCGGTGAAGGCGACGACGACCTTGTGGTGGAAGAGGGCGCCGAAGGCCGCCACACCGATGGCGACACCGACCTGCTGGAACGTCTCTCCCATGCCGGAGGCCATACCGGCCTTCTCGGGGCGGACGACCCCGATGGTGACGGCGGCGCGCGGCGGGTTGAACAGACCCATCCCGATGCCGGTGACAATCATGCTGGGCAGCATCGCCGTCCAGGAGCTGTGCGGGTGCACCAGGACCATGAGGCCCATTCCGAGGGCAATGAAGGCGATGGAGAGGCCGATGAGGACACCGGGCGCCATCTTGGCCAGCAGGCCGCCGGTGACCGCCGACACGACGAAGAGCGTCATCATCATCGGCATCAGCCGCAGGCCGGTGTCCCACGGGGAGTACCCCAGGACGTTCTGCACATAGGAGAGCTGGAGGAACACGGCGGCGAGGCTCGTCGCGTTGGAGAGCAGTGTGGCCAGACAGACGCCGCTGAACGTGCCGATGCGCAGCAGCGAGAGATCGAACATGGCGCGGTCGCCGAGGTGTCTCTCGATGAGGACGAACGCGACGAGCAGGAGCACACCCACGGCGAAGCATCCGAGAATGGTCGCGCTGGTCCAGCCGGACGACTCGCCGCGCAGGAAACCGAGGACGAGCAGGGCGAGTCCGAGTCCGAAGGCGAGCATGCCGAACCAGTCGACGCGGTGTGTCGCCGGCTGCCTGGACTCGCGCAGCCACAGCATGCCGGCGGCCAGGGCGAGCAGTCCGATGGGCACGTTGACGAGGAAGATCCAGCGCCAGCTGAGAGCGTCGGTCAACAGGCCCCCGATGAGGGGGCCGAGGGCCAGCGCCAGTCCGGCGATCGCGCCGAACAGCCCGAACGCCTTGCCCCGGTCCGCGCCCCTGAACTCGTGGCCGATCAGCGCGGGACCGACAGAGAACAACAGTGCGGCACCGAGGCCCTGTGCGCCGCGCGCGATGTTGAGTGTGACCACGTCCTGGGCGAGCCCCGCGGCGAGGGAGGACAGGGTGAACACGACAAGGCCGACGAGGAAGACGCGCTTGCGGCCGAGGCGGTCGGCGAGTGATCCGCCGGTGAGCAGGAACGCGGCCAGGGCCAGGGTGTAGGAGTCGATCACCCACTGCAGCCCCGCGAAGCTGGCGCCGAGCGAGGTGCGCAGGTCCTGCAGTGCGACGTTGACCACGGTGACGTCCAGCATCAGCATGAACATCGCCACGCAGGCCAGGGCCAGAGTCCAGGGGCGGGCGCGGCCCGCCGTCTCACCGCGGGCCAGATCCGCCGGTGTCTCCTCGGCGGTCGTTTCGGCCGACATGTTGCTCTCCTCGGGGGTGGAAGGCTGTGGGGAGCCATTCTCGCTGTCTTGTACGGTGGCGCGTGAACTCATCGCGCCGTGCGCCAGGTTCGGTTGACCGGATCGAAGCGGTCGCGTACCGCGCCGGAGATGCCCGTCACCCGCAGCAGGGCACGGCCGTCAGGGCCGACGAGGGCGGACGCCTCGTCCTGTGCGGCAGGCCCGAACCAGTGGCGCAGTTGCAGGCCCTCGGGCCACTGCCGCGCCAGTTCGAGGTCGTTGGCCTGGGTGTAGAGGTCTACGGAGTCGAGGGCCACGGGGACGATCACCGGTATGTCCTCACCCGGTTGCCGGCCGTCGAGGACGCTGGTGCGCAGGAGGCAGTCGAGGGCGGTGCTGGGCAGGATGAATGCCCCGAAGGGGCCGCCGCCCTGAAGCGGCGTCGGCTGGAACCGGGCTGACCCGCCGTCTGATTCGAGGCGCGGGGAGCGTAGTGAGGTGAATACTCCGCCCAGCTCGACCGGCGTTCCGGGCAGTTCGTAGGTGTTGGGGGCTCCGGCGCTCCCCGAGCCGGGAAGGGGCGGGCACCACGGCCCGGTCGGTGGTGCGACGGCCAGGTGCACCACCATGCGCGTGTGTTCACGTTCGGGTACCGCGCCGGCCGCGGGGGTGGTGACGCGCACGCGTACCGTGTCGCCCTCCCGGGTGGCCGCCACGCTGAGCGTGCGGGGCCAGCGGGCCCGGGTGGCTCGGATGAACTGCGACAGTTTCACGTCGGTGAAGCGGACCGGGACGAGACCGGGGGCGAGTTCGGCCGCCGCCTCAGCGGCCATCTCCAGGATGAAGGTGCCGGGGACGGTGGGCCGACCGTCCACCAGATGGTCCAGGAGGTAGGGGTGGTCGTCAAGGCCCAGAGCGAACGTCCAGACGGCGGTGGTGCCTTCGCGGTGTGGCGAGCCGTGCAGGAAGGCGCGCCTGGAGCGGATCGGCACGGTGTGCCGCGGTTCAGGCGCGTGTTCGACCGCCGCACGGCAGATGTCCCGGAAGCCGGGTGCGGTGCGCTGGAGTGTCGTCCAGTCCGCCTCGCCGATCCAGGTGGTGGCGAGGCCGTGACTGCCCCGGCCACGCAGTTCGCTGCGGAAGAACGCGCGGCCCTGCTCGTCGGTCAGCTGCCCGATCTCGCCCTGCCGGGCGAGGAAGGCACCACCGGGAGTGTGGGCGGCCGCCATGCCGGATTCCACCCACAGCCCGGATACGAGAGCCGTCTCGTCCCGGCCTTCGACGGCGCGGGCCCGGGCGGACGCCAGGAGCAGGTACTCGTTGGCCGCGCCGTAGTCGGGCTCGCCGCGCAGCCCGGTGAAGGCGGAGACGGAGCTGATGTTGCACCACAGTGCGGGACGCTGCCGGGCAAGTGCGTCCCGCAGGTTCACGTAGCCGCGGACCTTCACGTCGCGCACGGCGCGGAAGTCGGCGAGTTTCTTGCGGGGGAGGCTCGCGGAGCGGGCGAGGCCCGCCCCGTGGACGACGATGTCCACCCGGCCCTCGGCGGCTGTGATCTCTTCCACGACCTTGTGCACGGCGTTCTCGTCGAGGACGTCGCACTGCCGATAGTGGACCCGTCCGGGACCGCAGGCCCGCTCCAGCCCGGCGATGGTCCGGGCGCGTTCGTGGTGTTGGACAAGACGGTCGTACCGCCTGCCGAGCTGGGCAGGGGTCTCGCCGGGGAAGCGGCTCATCAGGTCGCGCAGGGCCTGCGGGCGGGGAGCCACGTCGGTCTCGGCGTCGCGCGGGTCGGGGTCGGGCCCGGTGCCAAGCAGCCATACGGCGCGCGGGGCCCGCTCGGCGACCAGTTCGTGCACGAGATGGGCGGTCAGGCCGCGCGCTCCGCCGCTCGCCACGATGACGGGCTCGTCGGGCAGGCCGACCGGTTCCCGCTCCGAGGGTTCCTCGACGGGCACCAGTAGGTACTCGTACCGGGTGCCTCCGGTGCGGTGGGCCACGGGGATGTGGCGGCGTGCTGTCGACTCCTCGGCCAGTTCCGCGAGTCCTGTCAGGGCGTCGCCGCAGTCGGTGACCAGGGCGTAGGCGAGACACCCGGGGAGTTCCTGCGCCAGGCTGCGGACCAGCCCGCAGAACAGGCCGGCGTGCGGCGCGGGCGTCGGCTCGCGGCCGGCGTCGTGGACGAGGACGGCGTAGCTGCCGCCGGCGTCGAGCCGCCCGGCCCGGGCCTGGGCTGCGAGGAATGCCAGGTCGTGCAGGCCGAGGAGGCGGCGCGGCACCTCCTCGGGTGCTGTGGGTGCCCCGGAGACGACGACGCGGATGTCGCCGCCAACCTCCCGGCCAGTGCCCGCGAGGAGTTCAGTCAGCTCCTCGGGTTCGGTGACGCGCGTGACGGCGAACGGTAGAGCCGCGTCCCGGTCGGCGTCGTGCCGGGAGGTGCGTGGTGCCACCACGAGGGCATCGGCCGGTATGCCGGCGTCCGCAAGGGCCCCCGGGGCGTCGGTGAGTACGAGCGCGGCCGGCGGCAGCGCCGCCCGGCGGGCCCGGATCTTCTGGGCTGGCACGGGGCGCAGAACGAGGGCGTGCCGGGCGAGGTGCCCGCGCAGGTTGCTCGTCCCGGCGGGCACACTGTCCGCGGGGATCGGCGCGGCGTTCTCGCCGGACGTGGTGGCCGCGGGGTTGTCCTCCGCGGGTATCCGGGTCGCCGGATCTCCCGGGGTCACCAGCAGCGTCGGGCTGTGCCGGTCCTCCGCCGGCTGGATCGCCGTCCGGGTGCCGGCAGCGTGCAGGGCCCGCAGGACGGCGACGGCGCCCTCGGCTCCGCGGTGGTCCCGGGCGGTGCCGGGAGGGTTCCCGTCCGTGGCGGCTGTGCCCGGGGCGAGAGAGAGCTCGCCCAGGACCTCCATGTCGTGCCGACGCGCGATGCTCAGCCGCGTCACGGCGAAACCGATGGCCGCCTCGGCCGGCGTGGCGCGGCCGGGCACGGGTTCCGTGGCGGCGTTGACGCCGAGCACGAGGGCCAGGTCGAGCTCTCCGTCGCGGAGGTAGCGCAGCGCGGTGGCGAGCGCGGAGGTGGTGGAGTCCCGGCCCGCGTCGAGGGTGAGGTTCGGTCCGTGCAGGTCGAGGCGCTGCACGACGCGTGCGGCGATGATGTTGGGCATCAGGCCCGGATACACGTCCTCGTTGATGGGACGGGTTGTGGCCCGCACCTGATCGCCGAGCACCCGGGCCGGAATTCCCGCGGGTTCCGTGACCTTTTCCGTGAGTTCGTCGAGGCTGTAGCGCAGCGCGTGGGCACGCGCCGACCGGGTCGGTCCGGTGTGCCCGACGATCACCCCGGTGCGCTCGGTCAGGTCGGTGTCGTGGACCCAGTCGCCGACGAGGCGGTCGGCGCAGCGCAGCGCCATGAGCTGGCTGCGGTCCATGGCCGCGATCGCCGAGGGTGCCAGGCGTGCCTCGGCAGGCGTGGGCAGCGGGTAGTCGTCGCCGAAGGAGGCCGGCCAGTCCGGGTCCGCGCCCGCCTGCCATCGTGCCAAGCGCGCCTCGTCGGGTTCGTCCGGCAGATGGATGGCGCAGGCGACGACGACGGCAGGGTCGTCCCGGCCGGGAGCGCCGTGCGGTCCGGGCGAGAAGGACGGCTGGTCGCTGAGGAGGAGGTGGCCGTTGGTCCCGCCGAAGCCCATGGCGGACACCCCGACCGTGCGGCTGCGCCCCCGGGCCTTGGGCCAGGGCAGGTCACGCGTCGGCACACGGATGGACGCCGGGCTGTCCTCGGGCAGTGCACAAAACTGCCGCTGCGCGGGGATCACCCCGTGCCGCAGGGCGAGCAGCGCGTGAATGGCGGAGACCGCGCCCGCGGCCCATCCGCAGTGCCCCACCAGCGATTTGTTGGACGTCACGGTCCATGTCTTCCCGGCCCCTGCGCACCGGGTGAGTGCGTTCGTCTCGGTGCGGTCACCTGCCGGAGTGCCGGTGGAGTGCGCAACGATCCAGTCCACGTCCCCTGGCGCGATCCCGGCGGCGGACCAGGCCCTTTGCAGAGCCCGCACCTGGCCTGCGGGGTTGGGCGCGTAGATGGCCTTGCCGCGGCCGTCGGAAGAGCCGCCGAATCCCGTGATGTAGCCGTGGACGGTGTCCCCGTCGGCGACTGCTCGGGCGTGTGTCTTCAGCGCGAGCACCGCGGCGCTGTCGCTGAACAGCACTCCGTCCGCGTCGCGGTCGAGGGAGCGGACGCGTCCGGTGTGGGAGAGGCCGCGCAGTTTGGCGAAGAGCACCAGGTTCTGCGCGCTGAGCGCGAACGCCCCGCCGCAGAACGCGATGTCGGTCTCGCCCGCGCGCAGTGCGCGGGCCCCGAGGTCGATGGTGTACAGCGAGGAGGAGCAGGCGGTGTCGACGACGACGATCTCTGCGTCCGCGGGCAGGTCGTGGGCGGCGTCGCGAGCGATGCGGTACGGCAGGACGTCCTCGGCCGGTCGGTCGCCGAGGGGATAGTGCGCGCGGAGCGTGTCGGGGACGGTATGGCCCGTACGGGTGAGGTGGGTGCGTACGGAGGAGGTGATCAGGCTCTGCTCCAGGTGCTGGCTGCCGTCGGGGGTGAGTCCGACGGCGAACAGCTGTCGGTCGCCGGGGCGTACGGTGACGTTCTCGGTCGCGCCGAGCAGCGAGTGGCGCAGCCACACTGCCGTGTACTCCTCGCTGCCGAAAGCGCCGGAGGCGATTTCCCGGCGCAGTTTCGGATGCGGTACGAAGCCGGACATGAAGCCGGACACCCTGGAGTAGGTCTTGTCCGGTGCTGCCGGGTCGGCCGACCAGATGGCGTCCACGTCGAGCCGGCCGCCCGGCTCGGTGAAGACCGGCTCGCCCTCGGTGAGCAGGGCCCACAGTTCCTCGGGTGTGCTCGCTCCCGGCACGGCCAGACCCATGCCGACGACGGCGATCGCGTCGTCGGGCGGGCCCGCAGGGCCAGGCCCGAGGCTCGGCGCGGGGTGCGGGCTGACGACCCTGCCGTCGATCGCCGAGGCGGCGTCGCAGAGGAGGAAGCCGACGAGCTGGCCGAGGGCCTCGGCCTGCGACTCTCCCGCTCCGTCCGGCACGACGAGGGCGTTGGCGCGGAAGGGAACGCTGCGGTCCGCGGCGAGCCGGCTCAGTTCGGCGGCGGCCAGGGCCTCGATCCCGGGCCTGCACACGGTCAGGAGTACGGCACCCTGTTGCGGGGCGCTCGCGAGGAAGAGACCGTGTGCTGCCCGGGCGTCCGGTGCGTCTGCCGCATCGGTGAGCATGGTGACGAGCGCGTCCGGCCGGGTGTCGGCCCGAACGAGGGCCTCTCGCACCGCGTCCGGGCCCTGTCCGTCGCTGATCACCAGGTGCGCCCCGGTCGTTGCCAGTTGCCGGGCGATGTCGCGGCCCATTTGCCCGGCGGCACCGGTGACCAGCACGGTGCGGTGGGAGAGGTCGAGTGCGGACATACTGGCTGGACTCCCGTGCCGGCGCATCAGCGGGCGTGTGTCTGGGCGGAGACGACGAGCCCGGCGAGGTCCGCGAGAGTGGACTGGGCGACGAACCGGCCGTCCTGCGCCGATTCGCCCAGCCCGAAGTGGGCCGCCACCTTCGCCACCATTTCCGCCCGTTTCAGGGAGTCGATCCCGAGGTCCGCCTCGAGGTCCGCGTCCGCGGTGATCACCTCTACGGGGTATTCCAGCGCCGAGGCGTACAGCTCCCGCAGTTCCCGCAGCACCTCCTCCGCATCTACGAACGGGGCTGTGACCGGCGCCGCGGCCGGGGCCGTGACGGGCTGCGGCACCGGCTCGGCGGCCGCGGGCGACTCGGCGGGCGGACGCGGCGCGGAGGCCGCACCCGGCACAGTGCTGTCCGTCGTGACCGAGGGCACGGTACGCCGCACCAGCCCCGACAGACCCGCCCTGCCGCACTCAACGAACCGCTCCGCGCCGTCGGCGTGGAGGTGTCGCACCGCACCCAGGAAGTCGACCGGTGCCGTCAACTGGCGGACGAGAAGCGCCTTGAGGTCCGTGTCGTCGTGTACGTATCCGGCGGCGACGGGCGAGAACACGCGCAGCCGCAGCGGCTGCTGCCGTATCCCGGTGACGGCGGCGGCGAAGCGCTGCGCCGCCACGGCGAGCATCGGACCGTGGAAGGGGTAGGGGGCGTTGAGCGGGGTTGCCTGCACATCAAGGGCGGAGGCCACCTTCCGCACGGCGGCCAGCGCCTGGGCGGGGCCGGAAACCACCGTCTGGCGCGGGGCGTTGGTGACCGCCAGCGCCAGCGCGTGTTCGTCGACCGCGCCGACGAGGTGGGCGGTGCGGGTGGCGGCGAGCTCCAGGGCCAGCATGCCCCCGGCCGGGCAGTGTGCGGCCAGGGCCTCGGCGCGGTGGGCCGTCAGGCGGGCCCCGTCGGGTAGGTCGAAGGCCCCTGCGACGGTCAGCGCCGCGATCTCGCCCATGCTGTGCCCGACCAGGACGTCCGGTGCGCCGTGCCGCTCAGCGAGGTGGTAGCCGCCCGCCCCCGCCGCGAACACGGCCAGTTGGAGCGCGAAGGGGTCCTGGCGCACCAGCTCCGCGGCATCGGGCGCGTCGGTGCGGGTGAGCAGCGTGGTGACCCCCGGGCGGGAGAACTCGGCCGCCACCCGGTCGACGGTGTCGAGGATCTCCCTGATCCGGGGGTTGCTGGGATACTCGTCGGCGAACAAGCCCGGGGTGTATCCCCCTTGTCCCGGCAGGAGGAAGACTGAGCTGACCGGCATGGTGTGTCCTTCGTCGGAGAACGGGCTGGGATGGGAAACGCGGTCGGTCACCAGGTGACGGGAAGCGCACGCACTCCGTAGAGGACCATGTCGTGACGGAACGGCAGGTCTTCGAGGGAGCTGTCCAGGCGGAGCGTCGGCACCTTCTCGAAGAGTCCGGCGAAGACGGTACTCAGTTCGACCCTGGCCAGTGTCAGGCCGATGCACTTGTGGAAGCCGTGTCCGAAGGCGACGTGTGCCTGCGGGTCCTTGCGGTGGATGTCGAAGGTGTCGGGCTCCTCGAAGACCGTGGCGTCGCGGTTGGCCTCGTTGATCATCACGAGGAGCCCGTCGCCGGCCCTGATGCGCTGACCGGAGAGAGTGAGGTCCTCGGTCGCGGCACGCGGCAGCCCCGCGTGGTTGATGGACAGGTAGCGCAGCAGTTCCTCGATGGCCTGCGGATAGAGCGACGGGTCAGCCCTGAGGTCGGCCAGCTGCGCTGGGTGTTCGAGGAGAGTGGCCGTGCCGAGGCCGATCATCTGGGCCATGGTGTCGTAACCGGAGAGCATCAGCAGCGCGGCAAGCCCCACGAACTCGTCGTGGCTGAGCCGGTCTGCCTCCTCGTGCGCGACGAGCCGGCCGAGCATGTCGTCGGTGGGCCGCTGCTCCCGCGCCGTGACCACCTCGTCGAAGTAGGCCATGAGGTCGCGGGCGGCGTTGCCCGCCTGCTCCGGGGTGCTGCTGCGGTCGAGGATGACGTCGGTGAGCGTCACGAAGATGTGGTGGTCCTCGTACGGCACGTCCAGCAGCTCGCACATGACGGTGGCCGCCATCGGGAAGGCGAGCTCGCGCACCAGGTCGGCCGAGTTGCCGCGCGCGACCATGGCTTCGAGGAGGTCGTCGAGGATGGCCTTCATCCGGGGCCGCTTGGCCTCCATCTGCGTGATCAGGAACTCCCGCGTCACCAGGCGGCGCAGCCGGGTGTGGTCGGGCGCGTCCTGGTTGAGGAAGAAGCCCGGCGGGATCGGTGTGTCGCCCGATATGTAGGACGGATAACCGGGCGTCCTCGGGTCGGAGCTGAACCGCAGGTCCGTGAGAACGGCGCGGGCGTCCTCGTGCCGGGTCACCACCCACACGAGCTCCCCGCGAGGGGTACGCACTTGGAACACCGGTTGCTGAGCGGCTAGTTCACGATACCGCGGCGGGGGGTCGAGGGGATGTCTGCGCGCCAGCGGGAAGGCGGGTGCTGTGGTCATCGAAGTGGTCTCCACTTATTCGGACTACGGGATCTGGCGGTGTGCCGCGTCGGGCGCAGGCAGGAAGCCGGTGCTGACGAAATGGTCGAGGTAGAGGTCGAACAGCTCGCGGTCCACGGGCTTGCAGCTGATGCCGGAATCGGCCAGCGCGGAACGCAGGTGATCGGTGGCGAACACCGGCCTGCTGCCCTCGTAGCCGACCTCTTCGGCCGGCTCGTCCTTACCGAACAGCGGCAGATACACGGCGAGTTCGTTGTCCTCGCCGCGCTCCACCGCGGCAGCCAGCTCCCGGTACCAGTCGCTGTAGTCGAGCCGGCGCAGCCGGTAGCCGTAGCCGGTGATGAGCTCGAAGATGTCGGTCATGGCGGTGGAGCGGGCGCTCGGCACGTTGAAGACCGCCTGTTCGCTGCCTCCGCCCAGGGCGATGTGGGCGACCGCGGCGGCGCAGTAGTCGACGGGCACCAGGTCGAGGAAGAGGTCAAGGTCGAGGTACGCGCCGAGCTGGATGCAGCCCTTGATCAGGTGGTTGATGAAGGTGTCGGACGAACAGGCGCCGGTCGCCTGGGAGCCGGTGACGGCACCGAGGCGGTACACGTGCGCCGGCACGCCTCGTGCGCGTGCCTGGAGCATCAGGGTGTCGGCCACCCACTTGGACTGGCGGTAGCCGCCGACCACGTGTTCCGTCTCGGTCAGCGGGCCCTCCCCCCACGTCTGCTCGCCGGGATGACCGGGGTAGACACCGATGGTGGAGACGAAGTGCACGGCTTTGATCCGGGAGCGGCAGGCCAGTCGCAGCACCTCTCTGGCCCCGAACACGTTGACCGGCTTGATCTTCGGGTACGGCACGATCCAGCTGGAGATGGCGGCGTTGTGGATGATCAGCTCCACGTCGGCGGCGAGCCCGGCGTAAGCGGCCCTGGTCATCCCGAGGTAGGGGCGGCCGGTGTCGCCGGGAACGCCCGCGATGCGGTCCATGTCCCCGTCGCGCAGCAGCCCGTACTCGGCGAGATTCTGCCCCACCCGCTCGGCCGCCTGCGCGGCCCCGTCCGCGCGCACCACGACGTGCACGATCGCCGCGGACCGGTCCAGGAGCTCCCGCAGCAGGAACGCGCCGGTGTAGCCGGTGCCGCCGGTCAGCAGGACGTGGCGGTACGGGCCCCGGGTGGCGGGAAGCGCGCCCTCCTCGGGTGTGATGTCCGCAGGGAGTACGGCGTCGGCGAGCATCACCTCGGCTCCGACACCGCGCGGGTTGCCCGCGCCGGTGACAGCCGGGTCGGCCTGTGAGCTCACCATCCGGGCGAGTTGGGCGACGGTGGGGTCTTCGAACATGCGCCGCAGGTCGAGGCGGACGTCGTAGACCTCTCGTACCTGCGCGGCCATCTGCAGCACTGTCAGGGAGTCCCCGCCCAGGTCGAAGAAGTCGGTCTCCACCCCGACCTTCGCGATGCCGAGCAGATCCTGCCAGATCCGGGCGAGCTGTGTCTCCACCGCCGTACGCGGAGCCACGTAGGCGGTCTCGGGACTCTCTTCGGCGGTCAGCGGGGGCAGAGCCCCGCGG
The DNA here is from genome assembly GCF_039540215.1 of Streptomyces tremellae. Classification (NCBI taxonomy): domain Bacteria; kingdom Bacillati; phylum Actinomycetota; class Actinomycetes; order Kitasatosporales; family Streptomycetaceae; genus Streptomyces; species Streptomyces tremellae. The sequence continues at coordinate 275,505 of NZ_BAABEP010000001.1, read as the reverse complement.
TCCACCTTGCCGTTGGGCAGCTTGGGCAGGTCGGGCAGCACCACGAAGTGGGCGGGGACCATCGCGTCGGGCAGATGGTGCCGGGCGTAGGCGCGCAGCGACGAGCGCAGCCCGGCCGCCCAGGCGGAGGTGAGAGGGTCGTTGGCCAGTTGCCGGCTGGTGCTCATACCGTGTCCTCGCGGTCGTCGTGGGTCTGGCTGTCCTGGCTGCCCGCGGGCCTGGTGAACACCGCGTCGAAGGTGTCGAGCCGCCCGGCCCGCCCCACTAGCGTCCGCACCTCAAGTCCCGCCTCGGCGGCGAGGCCGTGCAGTTCCTCGGGGTGAACGCCCGGGTCCTGGTCCAGCTCCCACAGCACCCGGTCCAGGTCCCAGGCCGTGGCCGCGCCGTCGAGTTCCGCCAGGGCCCGCACGGCCGACGAGACCTGTGTGAGGCGCCGGTTGGGGAGGCCGGTCACCTGCAGACCGTCGTCGCCGGACGCCAGCCGGGCCCGCACGGCGTCGAGGCCCCCGTCGAGTTCGTCCCACGCCAGGCACTCCCCGGGGCGCCGTCCCCCGCCCTCGTCCCCGCCAACGAAGAGGGTCACGTCGTAGCGGAATAGGGACAGTTCGTTGTCGTAGGACCCGCGCTTCAGCTCGGCACGGACCTCGATGATCCCGTCCAGGTCTTCCGCGAGCCGGTGGAAGAAGGCGGGGGACAGGCACAGCTCCCGCTCCTCCTGGAGCTGCCGTCCTATCGCGGCACGCAACTCCTCGGCGGTCTGCAGAGGCGAGGTGCGGTGCAGTTGTACGGCGGTGTGGAATTCCGGGAGCATCTCCACGGAGCGCACGTCGCCGACGAACACGGCACCGCCCGGCCGCACGGCGCGTACTGCGTCCGTGAGCACGTTCCGCAGGTAGTCGGTGCCGGGGAAGTACTGCGCCACCGAGTTGATGACGACGGTGTCGAGACTACCGGGTTCCAGCGTGGCAAGGTATTCGGGTCCGGACTGCCGCAGCCGTACGTGGCCGGGCAGCGGTCCGCCGAGGCTGGCAGCGGCGGCTGTGAGCGCCGCCGCGGACAGGTCCACTCCGTGGTAGGCGTCGACCTCGGGGGCGAGCGAACGCAGAACGAGGCCCACGCCCACACCGATGTCGGCGACGGCCCGGGGCCGCAGCGCGCGGATCCGGTCGACGGTGTGGCCAAGCCACTCGCGCATCTCGGGCAGGGGGATCGGCTCCCCGGTGTAGCTGGAGAGCCAGCCGGCGAACTCCGCACCGCCGTCGTCATCCGGCGGGGTGGTGTACGCGCTCTCCCAGACCTCTCCCCAGCGCTGGACGTGGGCGTCCTGGACCGCTGTGTCGGAGAGGGAGCCGGCGGGTGAGACGTAGGCGACCAGCTCGGTGCCGTGGTGGGTCTCGACGGCGGTGACGGCCACCGCGTCGAGCTGGGTGTGGCGGGAGAGCACACTCTCCACCTCGTCCGGTTCCACCCGGTGCCCGAGGATCTTGACCTGGCGGTCCACCCGGCCGAGGAATTCCAGGCTGCCGTCCGGGCGCCACCGGGCTCGGTCCCCGGTGCGGTAGAAGCGGCCGCTTCCGTCGGGCTCCGGCACGAACCGCTCGGCGGTCAGCTCGGGACGGCCGATGTACCCCGCCGCCACGCCGTCGCCGCCGATCCACAGCTCACCAGCGACGCCGGCCGGCAGTGGCCGGCCCCGCCCGTCGACGACGCGGACCTGCGTGTTGGCGATCGGACGGCCGATGGGGATGGTGTCGGGGTGTCCGTCGAGCGTGGCGTCCAGGGGGTGCGCCGTCGACCAGATGGTGGTCTCGGTGGGCCCGTACATGTTGAAGACACGCACCTCGGGCAGGGCGTCGAGCAGGCGCTGCGCGAGTCCCGACGGAAAGGCCTCACCGCCGACGAGGAGGGAGCGTAGCGAGCGCAGCGCGCCGAGGGCGTCGGGCTCCGCCGCGACCGCGGTGAGCAGCGACGGGGTGCCCTGGAGCAGGGTCACACCGTGCCGCTCGCACAGGTCGGACAGCGAGTGGGCGCTCTCGGCGACTTCTTCCTCGTGCGCGTCGCGGAGCCGGTCCACCCAGGTCAGGGACGTGAGTACGGCGTCAGGGGCGACGCCGAAGTCGACCAGGCAGGCCACCTCGTCCACTCCGGCGGCGGACAGTTCGCGCACCAGCCCGGCGCAGCTGTCCGGCGACCCGAACAGGCCCGATGTCTCGAAGTAGCGGTCGATCGCCATGTCGATGACGGCGTCGATCTGTTCCTCGGCACCCATCTCGGGCAGGTCCTGCCCCGTGGCGGCGAAGAGTGTGCGCCACAGTTCGGTGGAACTGCGCAGGTACGCGCGGAACGGTTCGCGGGCCTGAGCCCGTGCGTCCTCGGTGTCGTCCGACATGAAGGTGTGCACCATGACGGTGACCTGGCCCGGACCGTCGTGTCCGGCGTCCGCGCGGGCCGTCCGGTATGCGCCGATCTTCCCGGCGAGTTCCTCAGTGCTCTGACCGAACAGGTGTGTCAGCAGGTTGGCGCCTGAGGCGCCGGCCTTCTCGAACGTGGCCACGGTGCCGACCGAGGTGAGCCAGACGGGGGGCTCCTCCTGCACCGGCGCCGGGAAGATCCGCACGTCGACGCTCTGGCCGCTCCCGCCGGTGCGCCGTACGGATCCGCCGCGCCACAGCCTCCGGAATTCCTCCAGCTGCTCGGTCATGACCTCCTTGCGGTGGGGGAAGTTCTCCGGGCGCAGTACGAAGTCGTTGGAGTTCCAGCCGGCGGCGAAGGCCAGGCCGGTCCGCCCGCCGGAGAGGTTGTCGACGAGCGACCACTCCTCGGCGATGCGCACCGTGTCGTGCAGGGGAGCGACGACACTGCCGCAGCGGAGCGCGATGCGTTCGGTGGCGGTGGCGAGTGCCGCCGACATCACGGACGGGTTGGGGTAGAGGCCGCCGAAAGCGTGGAAGTGCCGTTCGGGGGTCCACACCGCCTCAAAGCCGTGCCGGTCTGCGAACCGGGCCGCGTCCAGGACTAGCTGGTAGCCGTCGCGGTTGGAGGAACCCGCGGAGGCGGCGAAGAAGAACAGGCTGAAACCGGTGGGGCGCTGCGGCTCTGCTTGGCGGCGCACCAGGTTGCCGATGACGCGTTCACCGGCCACGACCACCTTGGCCCCTCGGGCCAGCGGCCACAGGAGTTCCAAAACGGAGATGTCGAAGGACACACTGGTCACCGCGAGTACGACATCGCTGGGTCCGCAGCCGATCCGGCGGTCCATACCGGTGAAGAAGTTGACGGCGTTGCGGTGACGCAGAGCGGTTCCCTTGGGCTTGCCCGTGGAGCCCGAGGTGTAGATGACATACGCGGTGTCGTCGCCCCCGACCGGTGTGCCCGGCGGGGTGACGGGTTGTGCGGCGATCTCCTCAGAGTCCCCCGTGAGGTCGATGACCTGTGGCGCGGCGATGGAGTCAGGGGCGCCGGGACCCTTGACGAGGCAGCTGATGCCGGCGTCGGCGGCGATGTTCTCCAGTCGGCCGCGGGGGAACGACGGATCCATCGGCACGTAGGCGGCGCCGGCTTTCATGACGGCAAGGAGGGCGGCCACCAGGTCGGTTCCGCGCCGCAGGCTGACGCCCACCAGATCGCCGCGGCCGACGCCCCGGGCGCGCAGGTGGTGCGCGAGCTGATTGGCGCGGGCATCCAGGTCCCGGTAGGTGACCTGTTCGAACCGGTGGGCCACGGCCACCGCGTCAGGGCGGTCCACGACCTGCTGCTCGAACTGGGCGTGGATGGTGGCCTGCTGGTCGTAGGCGACCGTGGTCTCGTTCCACTGCTCCAGCCGGGCGTGCTCGTCCGGCCCCAGCAGATCCGCGTCGACGAGACGCCGGGCGGGCTGCTCGGCGACCGCGGCCAGGGCACGGCGGTAGTAGCCGGCGAGGTGGTCGCAGACGTCTTCCGGGAGGGCGGCCACGTCGCAGTCCAACCACAGCTGGAGGTCCCCCGCTGCTGGGTCGATCATGAAGTTGGCCGCGAGCGGGTAGTTCGTCTCCGCGATGCCCACGGTGACGGACATCGGCGTCCCCTCGCCGCGGTGGCGCCGAGCGTGGAAGTCCATGAAATTGACGTACGCGTCCAGGTGCGGGCCCCCGCCGGTGTCCTGCTCCATCTGCGCGAAGGGGTACCGGCGGTGCGGGGCCGAGGCGCGTTCGTGGTCGAAGACCCGGTGCGCGGTGCCGACGAGCGTTTCCGTGGCCAGGTCGAGCCGCAGCGGCAGCGTGTTGAGGAACACCCCGATGGTCTCGTCACCGCCAGCCTCTTCGAGGCGGGCGTTGGCCACCACGCCGGTGAGCACCTCGTCGTCGCCGCTGACCAGACGCATCACGGCCAGGTGCGCGGTCGTAAGGAGCGATTTGAGGGGCAGCCCCTCGTGGCGAGCGAGCGTCCGCAGTGCAAGGGAGGTCTCGCCGCTCACCGGCACGTCGTAGCGGCGGTGAGCGGTCGGCTCGCCGCCGGGGCGCCCGCCGCCCGCGGTGGCGCGGACAGGCAGCCGGGTGGGCGTGTCGCCGCCCAGCAGTTCGCTCCAGTAGGCGCGGGACTCCTCGTCGGCGAGTGCGGCACGTTCGGCGGCGACGAAGTCGCGATAGAGCGAGGCGACGTCCGGCAGGTCGAGAGAGGCACCGGTGAGCCGGGCGGCGTAGTGGTCGACGATCTCCTCCAGCATCCGCATGTCGCTCCACCCATCGAGGACGACGTGGTGCTCGATCACGGACAGTTCGAAGGAGTCGTCACCGCAGGGATGGGCCACGAATTTCAGTAGGGGCGCCGCCTCGACGTCGAAACGGGTGAACTTGGCACGCTCGACCCACTTGGTGAGGGCGTCGCGGCGCGCCTCCTCGCCGAGGGGGCCGAGGTCCTCGCCCTCCTCGACGGGAACGGTGACCTCGCGGTGGACGAGCTGGAGCGGCTCGGAGTAGCGGGCGAGGTCGAAGGAGCAGCGCAGGGAGGGGTGGCGGCGCGTGGTGTCGTCGATCGCGGTGCGCAGGGTGTCCAGGTCGAGCGGGCGCGTCACCCGGACGCTGGTGACCACGCGGTACACCGAGGAGTCATCGGCGTAGGCCGCGTGGTACAGCATGCCGGCCTGCATGGCACTGAGCGGATACGCGTCGTCGAGGCCGTTCGGGAGCAGCGCCCGGTCCGCTTCGGTCAACAGTCCGAAGGGCGCACCGTGCCTCTGTGGAGCCTCCACCGGGCCTATGTGACGGGCGAGTTCGCGTATCGAGGGGCCCTGGAAAAGGTCGGAGACCGTGAAGGTGTGCCCGTGCCGCTCGGTTTCGGTCCGCACCCGGATGGCGTGCATGGAGTCGCCGCCGATAGTGAAGAAGGACGCCTCGACGCTGATCTGGTCGAGTCCGAGGACCGTGCACCACGCAGTGTGCAGCAGCCGCTCCTGATCGGTGGCGGGCGCGACGAGCGCGGGTTCGGCGGGTGCCTGGAGCAGCGGGAGCGCCTTGCGGTCCAGCTTGCCGTTGGGCAGGAGCGGAAGGGCTGCCAGAGTGACGAAGTGGGCGGGTGCCATGGAGGCGGGCAGCTTCTCGTGCAGTAGGGCGAGAAGCTCCGCGTCCGCGACCTCGCCCACGGGAACCACGTGGGCCACCAGCTGTCTCTCCCCGTCAGGTCCCTGGGGCGCGGTCACCACCGCCCGCTCGATGTTCGGGTGGGTGAGAAGCACCGATTCGATCTCGCCGGGCTCGATACGGAGGCCGTGCACCTTGACCTGGTGGTCGAGACGGCCGCGGTACAGGAAAACGCCGTCCTGCCGCCGCACGGCTAGGTCGCCGGTCTTGTAGAGGGTGCCGGCCGCGAAGGGGTCGGGGACGAAGCTCGCAGCGGTGAGCTCCGGCCGGTTGAGGTACCCGGCCGCGACCTGGACGCCGCCGATGTGCAGCTCACCGGCCACACCGTCCGGGAGCGGCTGCCCTTGGCGGTCCAGAACGTACAGGCGGGTGTTTGCGACGGGACGGCCGATCGGCACGGGCCGCGACGCGTCCCCGGGGGTGCAGCGCCAGTGGGTGACATCGATGGATGCCTCGGTCGGGCCGTAGAGGTTGTACAGCTCCGGCGCGCTGTCGCGGCCGCCGTACAGTCCGAAGAAGCGCCCGACGGTCTCTGGGCGCAGCACTTCACCACTGCACATCACCTGCCGCAAGGTGGGCAGTTCACGGGCGGCGGGCTCGGAAAGGAAAAGGTCGAGCATGGACGGCACGAAGTGCACGGTGGTGACGCGGTGCCTGTCGATGGTCCGCGCCAGGGCCCGCGGGTCCCGGTGGGTGCCAGGAGCGGCCAGATGCAGTACAGCCCCGTTGAGCAGTGGCCAGAAGAACTCCCACACCGACACGTCGAAGGCGAAGGGCGTCTTCTGCAGGACACGGTCCTCCGCGGTGAGCCGGTATGCGTCCTGCATCCACAGGAGCCGGTTCACGACGCCGCGGTGGGGGACGGCGACACCTTTGGGACGGCCGGTGGAACCCGACGTGTAGATGACATAGGCGATGCTCTCGGGCCCGGACGTCTGTGGCACCGGGCTCGCCGGTGCCGCCAGGGTGGGCAGCACCGTGTCCACGGCGATGGTCTCGGCCCCGTGCGAGGCGGGCCCGGCCGCGAAAGCGGAGCGCGTCAGCACGTGCCGGGCACCGGAGTCCTCGATCTGGAAACGGAGCCGCGATGCGGGCAGTTCCGGGTCGAGGGGCAGATAGGCGGCCCCCGCCGCGAGCACGGCCAGCAGTCCGACGACCAGTTCGGGAGAACGCTCGTCGTGCACACCGACGACATCGCCGTCCACGACGCCGCGGGCCCGCAAATGCGCGGCGAGGGCGTGGGCCTGAACGACCAGCTCGCGGTAGGTCAGCGAGGTGTCCTCGGTCTCCACCGCGACGGCGTCGGGTGTCCGCCCGGCCTGCTCCTCGACGAGGCGGTGCAGCGGCTGACCCAGGTCGTAGGCCGGTGCCTGCACTCGGTCGCCGACTGCGGTTTCCTGCCGCTCCTCCGCCGTGAGGAGGGGGAGCCCGCCGACGGGGGTCTGCGGGTCCACGTCGGCGAGGGCGTCCAGGAAAGCCGTGAACCGCTCGCGGTGAGCGGCGAGGACTGCGGAGTCGTGCAGCCCGGGGCGGGGGTCGAGGGAGACCCGCACGTCCGAGCCGTCGGTGCCGCCGAAGAACTCGAAGGACAGGTCGCGCACGGGCCCGGAGGAGAGCTGGTGCACGCTCCCGGACACACCGTTGAACTCGATGTCGCCGTCGAAGGGGATGGCGTTGGCGACGATACCGGGCGCGCTCTGCACCCCCTGGGCGCGCCGCAGTTCACGGTAGAGCTCCTCGCCGCGGAATCTCTGGTGGCGCAACAGGTCGGCGACGCGCTCCGTCACGTGCCGCACGAGTTCCCGGACGGTCAGGTCGGCGGTGACCGTCAGCCGCAGCGGCAGGATGTTGGCCAGCATGCCGGGTGTGGTCAGGGCAGTGCGCGTGGTCCGGGCCCGCACCGGCATCCCCAGGGCGATGTCGGACTGCTGCGTGACCCGGAACAGGTAGGCCGCGGTGGCCGCAAGGGCCACCACCGGCCAGTGGGTGCGGTACGCGACTGCGGTCGCCCCCACCCCGTGCACGGACACCGGCGGCCGGAAGCGGGCAGCGGGACCTGCCGTTCCGGCGTGGACATCGCCGAGCGTCACCTGGTCGGGCCAGTCGGCGATGTGCTCCAGCCAGTGGGCCCGGTCGCCCTCGTGTGCGGCCGACCTCTGGTACTCGTGCTCATCGTCGAGCAGTTCGACCAGCCCGGCGGCGGTCCTCGGTCTGGCCTCCGTGCCTTGGCACAAGGCCGTGTAGAGGTGGGCCAGGCGGCGCCAATACAGCACCTGACCGTAGCCGTCGAGCACGATGTGGTGGTACCGCAGGTGGAACAGGTGGTGGTCCGGCGCGAGGCGCAGCAGAGTGTGCGTGACCAGAGGACCGGCCAGCACGTCGATGGGGGCAGCGAGATCCCTCCTCGCCCATGCTTCTGCGGCGGCGCGCGGGTCGCTCTCCCCGCTGAAGTCACGTACCCGCAGGTCCATGTGCGCGTCGGCGGCCTCCCTGAGCTCCTGCCAGGGGCGGTCGTCCGGGTCGACGACGAACCGCACCCGCAGCGCGTCGGTCTCCTCGACGGCCTGCCGGACCGCCTCGGCCAGGTTCTTCTCATCAATCTCACCGGGCAGTTCGACGTACCCACCGCAGTTGTGCAGATTCCCTCCGGAATCAAGCTGGTGCGCTATCCAGACATCATGCTGCGCCGCGGACAGGGGCAGGCGCCGGACAGGGTCAGTCACGAGAATTCTCTCCGTCTTACGTGTTCCGGAAGGTGGGTGCACCGGCGTGGCTCTGACAGAGCGCGCGGTGCGTCCGACCGCGCCACGGCATCACGCCAGGTCACGCGGAATCAGCGAACTGAACGGCAGCCGCGCCCCGCGCGTTCCTGCCGATGAAGACGTCTACTCCTGGCCCCCGTGCATACCTGATCCCCCTTTGAGCGCCTGTCGGCGAAACTGCCTGGCTACTGGCGCAAGGGGCAATGTGGCGGCCCCGACGCCCGAACCAATGCCACCGACGAAAGCCGAAGAAGTCAACGGGCGTCATCTCAAACAGGCCACAGCCCAGGACCCTAAATCTTTACGCGACACGTGCACTGAGCCGATTATTCCTTTACCAAAGGACCTGCAAAACGGCACATTCAATCCAAAAGTCTGTAACGCTTCGCATGGAACTGGGCACGCAAAGTCATCAACGGCCACCCCGAATCACCCGCCGCAGCCCCGTGCTGCTCGCTGGATTCCGGTTCCGGAAGCCTGCGGAACAGCAACACGGGCTTGGGTTCCGTCATGAGGCATCCGCCGTGGGCGGAGTCGCACCGTCGGCGTGACCATGGCCCACATGTTCACGGGTGGTCGTAGTCGTCGTGAGCCCCGGTGGCTCTCCGGCTTGTTCCGCCTTCCGGCAAGCGCCGCGGAATCGAGGGAGGGCCCCAGGGGTGCGCACGACCCCCTGCGTTCCGGTTTAGCGGTCGGCATACATGTGGGCAGCGCCAGCATTCCACCGCACCCGTCTGGCGTGCCTTCATCGCCCTTCTTGGCTCGAATCATGTACTTGATGTGATTGTCACTGATCTGATAGGACTCGATGGAGTTGGGGCTATCATGTGTGTGTTTGTGGGCAATTTGTTTATGCGCGGTGTCTGAGTTGATGGGACGGGATTGTCACGAAGTGGGGGGATGGGTCTGGTCGGCTGTGGTGGGGTCGTCTGGTCTGCCCCTGGCGAGTGCGGGCAGTCTCGCGGCTCACCCAACGCTGCCCTCACTCCTCAGACCGGGCCCTGCATGGTCAGTTGGCAGTTGTGCTGGGCATGGGGAGTGGGCGGTGGGGATGGATTGTTCCGGATGGCCTGTGGGAGATCGCGAGGCCGCTGCTGCCGCCGGCGTGGGTGCGTCCGCAGGGCGGTGGGGTCGCGAACACCGATGATGAGGCGGTTTTCGCTGCGATCATCTACGTGCTGGTCAGTGGCTGCGCCTGGCGGGCCCTGCCGCCGTGCTTCGGGGCGTCGAAGCCGACCGTGTGAGGTTCCCCCGAGATGTGGAGGGTGGTGACAGCGGGTCAGATGGGTCTCATGAGAGGAACTCTGACCATGGCTGCACCGAGGAAATATCCGCAGGAGTTGCGTGATCGCGCGGTACGGGAGTACCGCACGGCCGGTCCGAAGTCGCAGATCAAGCGGCTGGCCACCGATCTCGGGGTGCATCCCGAGGCCCTGCGCGGCTGGATCCGCCAGGCCGAGGCCGATGCCGGTGAGCGTGATGACCGGCCGACCAGTGTCGAGCGTGAGGAGCTCGCGGCCCTGCGCAAGGAGAACGACCAGCTCAAGCGGGCTAACGAGATCCTGCGGACGGCCTCCGCTCTTTTCGCCGCGCAGCTCGACCCGACCCGGCCCAGGTGAGGGCGCTCTGCACCGGGCATCCGCACCTGGATGTCGAGCCCACCCTCCGGGAACTGCACATCGCCTCCTCCACCTTCTACCGCTGGCGCCACGCGGCGAAGGAACCGTGCGAACGGCTCTGCCGGACGCCGAACTCACCGAACAGATCCGGGAGATCCACACCGAGTCCGGCGGTATCTACGGCTCGCCGCGCGTGCACGCCGCCCTCAAACGCGAGGGCCTCCACGTGGGCCGCAAACGGGTCGAGCGGTTGATGCGCGAGGCCGACCTCGCCGGGATCAGCCCGCGCCGCAGCGGCTTCACGCGCCGGGATCCGAAGGCCACTGCGGCCCGGACCTGGTGAATCGAGACTTCACCGCGCCCGCACCCAACCGCCTATGGATCACCGGCCTCACGATGATTGCCACCAGTGAGGGGCCGCTGTGGCTCTCCGCGATCCGCGATGTGTTCTCCCGGCGCGTGGCGGTCTGGGAAACCTCCGCCCGCGCAGACGCGGACCTGGTCCCGTCCTCGCTGGAATACGCGCTGGCCAGCCGGGAGGTCGAGCCCGGCCGGCTGATTCATCACGCGGACCATGGCTGTCAATACACGTCCGTGAAGCTCACAACGCGGCTGATGCGTGCTGGAGTTGAGGCTTCCACGGGGTCGGTCGGGGACTCGTACGATAACGCTCTCGCCGAGAACTTGTGGATGCTGATCAAGGCCGAATGCGTCCGCGGACGTGTCTTCGCCACGAGAGCCGAGGCGAATCTGGCGCTCTTCGAGTACATCGACGGCTTCTACAACAGCCGGCGCATCCAGAAACGGCTCGGCTACCTCAGCCCCATCGGGTTCGAGGAAAAGCGCTACGCCGACCAGGCGACGGCACGAACCAGCGAACCTGAACACCCGTCGACCCACCCTGACCAGCTAGTCAGCACCTCCCGCACACCGGGGGAACCTCAAGGAGGATGACCTTCGCCGATTTGTTCGTCGTGAGGCTGCCACCTGGCTTGAGGTCGCCGGCCGGGGTCCAGGTGTGCGTCGTGGCGTTCCAGAAGGGGTGGTTCGACGTGGTGTGCAGGGTCGCCGGGCGGCCGGAGGGCTGCTTGACGGTGACGTCCAGCAGGTCGTGGTCGTGGTTGACCCAGCGGGCCTCGACCGTGCGCGGACCTTTGTGCTTGCCCGTGTCCGGGTCGGCCGCCTCGACCTTGTCACCCGGCTTGATCTTGGAGATCGCCTTGGTCTTGCCCGCGGCCATGAGGACGGCCGTGGTGGGTGCGAAGCTGCATACCCCGGACTCGGACTCGGCCGCCCGTTGCGAGCCGTCGGCCGATCCCTCGGATGTCGTGGCCTCGGCGTCGGCGGCCGAGCCGGCGGCGCTCGAAGCGGTCGCCGTGGCCTCCGCGTCGGCCGCCTCCCCTGCGAGGCAGCGGCGGCCGTGTCGGCTGCCCCCTCCGCTGCCGCCGCGGAAGTGTCGGCGGCCCCGACCGCGAGCACTTCCGCGCCTCCCGCGGCGGCAACCTCCCCGCCGACGACCGCACCGCCGGCTTCAACGGCCCCCGCAGCGGCGCCGACCCCGAATCCGCAGAATCCTGCCGTCCCCACGACACACGCGGTCCCCACGACCACGCCGCCCGCGACTGCGCCCGCCATGACCGGGTGTTGTGTCACGTAGTGGTACGTCTTCTTGGTGGCGTGCCACGCCGACGCGCCCCAGTGCTTCACCGTGTTCCCGAGGGAACAGGACCAGTTGCAGCTGTTGTGCGTGGTGGAGCCGCCGCCCTCGCAACCCGCGTAGCCGGACGCCGTACCACCGCCGGTGGGGTTGCCTCCCTTGGGCAGGCTGCCGTCGCCGCGGGTGCGGTTACGGACGGGTGCTCCGTGGCGTGACCTGCCGGAACGGTACGGGCCGTGGCAAACCATTGACGAGCGGTTCGCCCGCTGGGAAGCGGACGGGACCTGGGCCCGGCTGCTGGAAGAAGCCCAGCGTGCCGACCAAAAGGCCAACCGCCTGCGGAGCGGCCGGGCGGGCGGCCGACCTCCCGCCTTCGACCGCGGGCTCTACAAAGCCCGCAATGTCGTCGAACGCTGCTTCGGCCGTCTCAAGCAGTCCAGGGCGATCGCCACCCGCTTCGCCAAACTCGCCGGCCGCTACCGTGCCGGAGTCCATCTGGCCGCCCTCATCCTCTGGCTCCGCGAACCCGCCCAAGACCCTTTGTCAGACAGGCCCCAGGGAGCCTTGGACGCCTGGGGAAGAGAGTCCGGCTCCGAGGGTGCTTCCATCGTGAACGCCTATGCGGCCATGCGGCTTCGTGATGTGTCCTTCTGGCCCGGCCCTGTCCGGCTTAGCGTCTGACCTCGACGCGTTCCCCGTCAGGGGTGTCGACGCGAGAGCCGGAGGCGGTCCTGCCGTTTCGCCCGGCAGGAAAGGAGCCTCACTGTGCCTGTCGTCGATCTGGTCGCCGATCTCGGCGAGAGTTTCGGGTCCTACACCATGGGCAACGATGACGAACTGCTGAAACTGCTGACTTCGGCCAACGTGGCCTGCGGATTCCATGCGGGCGACCCGCGGGTCATGGACGCGACCGTACGCGCCTGTGTGGAGCGCGGGGTGGGCGTCGGCGCGCACCCCAGCTTCCCCGACCTGGTCGGCTTCGGGCGCCGCGCGATGGACCTGACCCCCGACGAGGTGCGCACCGACGTGCTCTACCAGATCGGCGCGCTCTCCGCTTTCACCCGCGCGCACGGCACCCGTGTCGGGCACCTGGCACCGCACGGACGCCTCGGCAACCTCGTGGTCACCCGGCGGGACTACGCCGAGGCCGTCGCCGACGCGGTCGAGGCGTTCGACCCCTCGCTCGTCATCCTCATGCAGGAGGGCGAGATGGCGGCCGTGGCCCGTGAACGCGGCCTGCGCATGGCCATGGTGGGTATCGCCGACCGAGCCTACGAGGACGACGGCACCCTGGTGTCGCGCTCCGAGCCGGGAGCCGTGCTGCACGATCCTGAGGAGGTCACCCGCCGCACCGTGCGGATGGTCACCGAAGGCGTCGTCACCAGCCGCAGCGGTGCCGACATCCCGGTGCGCACCGACTGCGTGCAACTGCACGGTGACGGCCCCGCCGCGCTCGAACTCGCCGCGCGCATCCGCGACGAGCTGCGGGCCGCCGGAGTCGGCCTCGCGCCGCTCGACGAGGTACTGGGCGCGCGGGCCGCATGAGGGACACCATGCCGGCGACCACGGTCGCCATCGCGCCGTGCGGCGACGCCGCGCTGCGCGTCACGCTTGAAGGCACCGACACCGACCGGGTGTGGACGGCCGTGCACCGGCTCGCGAGATGGCTCAACCGCGGCGCGATCCACCCCTCGGTGACGGCCGTCCCCACCTACGACGCCGTGCTCGTCGAGTTCGATCCGTACCACGCGGCGGGCGAGGCGATCGCCTCGCGCATCAGGTCCTGGGACTCCGCGGACGGCGACCTGGGCGCCACCACCGGTGCCGTCCTGGACGTGCCGGTGCTGTTCGGCGGTGAGGCCGGGCCCGATCTCGACTGGGTCGCCGAGGTGGTCGGCAGGACGGCCGACGAGGTGGTCGGCCTCCTCTGCTCCGAGGAACGCCTCATCCGGTGCCTCGGCGGCCCGGCCGCGTCCGCCATGATGGACGGACCCCCCTTCGGTACGCCTGTCCCGCGGCTTGCGACTCCGCGGCTCCAGGTCCCGCCGGGCGCGGTGTCGGTGGCGGGTCTCCAGGCCGTCATCGGCCCCGTCGCCGCGCCGAGCGGCTGGCGGCAGATCGGACGTACGCCTCTCGACATCCTGCGTGCCGACCCCGACGCGGACACCGTCGTTCCGTACCGCCCCGGCGACCGGGTGCGGTTCCTGCCGATCGACGAGGTCGCCTACGCGCGCCTGCGCGGCACCCCGATGCGGTACAGGGCCGATGGCTGACCGCCCCGAACTGCGCGTCGAGTCGGCGGCGGCCTGCGTGGTCACCGACCTCGGCAGGGTCGAGGGTCCGGCGCGCGGACTCGCCGCCAACGGCGCGCTCGACCAGTTCGCGGCCCGCGCCGCGAACGCGCTGGTCGGCAACGCCCCGACGGCACCTCTCATCGAGGCCACCGGCTTCGGCCTCACGCTCCGCCCGAGCCACGATGTCCTGATGTCCGTCACCGGCGCGCCGGCCGACCCCACGGTCGACGGGTGGCCGTACCCGGCCTGGGCGCCGCTCTCGATCCGCGCGGGTGAGACGGTGCGGGTCGGCATCTCCGACGCGGGGCTGCGTGCCTACGTGGCCGTGCACGGGTCGTTCGACGTGCCCCGGCTGATGGGCAGCGTCGCACCCGACTCGATGATCGGGTTCGGCACCCACGTCGTCCCCGGGACCGTCCTGCCCCTGTTCCGCTCCCACGCGCCGCTCGTCAACAGGCTTTTCGGCGCCACCGTTTTCGACTTCGGCGTGCCGCGCGACGTCGGCCGCGTCCCCGCGGTCCTCGACGTGATCGACGGACCGGACGCCGCACTGTTCGGCCCCGGCCTCCAGCGGCTCTACGACGCGCCGTACACGGTCACGCCGCGCATCAACCATGTCGGACTGCGCGTGGCGGGGCACGTGCCCCGGCGCTTGGCCACCGGAGAGGTGCTCTCCCGCGGAGTGCCGGTCGGGGCCATCGAGGCGCCCGAGGGCGACGAACTGCTGGTGCTGATGCGCGGCCGTGGCGTGACCGCGGGCTATCCGGTGCTCGCGGTGCTCACCTCGTGCGCCCTCGACAGCGCGGCGCAGCTCAGACCGGGGCAGCCGATCCGCTTTCGAAGGACGACCGCCGCTGCGGCGACCGCGGCCTATCTGGAGCGGCGCCGGCTGGTGGACCGGATCGCGCTGCGCGCCCGCACCGCCTTCGCAGCGCTCCGCTGACCTCGCACGCCGTGTCACTTCCCGCTTCCCACACCCTCCCTGAAGGAGAAGCAGCCATGCCCCTCACCGAAGCGTCCGCTCTCGCAGAGCGGATGTCGTGGGTCAAGGAGTCGCCGAGTTCCCGGGTCGCGGACCGGGTGCGCGCCTTCCAGGCGGCGGGCCGCACGGTCCTCCCGTTGACCATCGGCGAGCCCGACTTCGACACCCCCGACCACGTGAAGGACGCGGCGATCGCCGCGATCCGCGCGGGTGAGACCAAGTACACCTCGGCGAACGGCACCCCCGCGCTGCGGCGGGCGATCGTCTCGCGACTGCTGCGCAAGACCGGGCAGTCCTACGCCGACGGCGAGATCTGCCTCGGCGGAGGTGCCAAGCAGCTCATCTTCCTGGCGTTCTTGGCCACGCTGGACGAGGGCGACGAGGTCGTCGTCCCGGCTCCTTACTGGGTCTCCTATCCGGACATGGTCGCGCTGAACGGCGGGCGGCCCGTCGTCGTCGAGGCCGGGGCCGCGGAGGGGTACAAGATCACCCCCGACCGGCTGCGCCGCGCGATCGGCCCCCGCACGAAGTGGCTCGTACTGAACTCGCCCAACAACCCCACGGGCGCGGTCTACAGCGCGGAGGAACTCGCCGCGCTGGCCGACGTCCTCCGTGCCCATCCGCACGTCTCCGTCCTCTGCGACGAGATCTACGACGAGATCAACTACGGCGCGCACGCCGTCCCCAGCATGGTGACGGTCGCCCCCGACCTGCGGGAGCAGGTCTTCCTCGTCAACGGCGTGTCCAAGGCGTACGCGATGACGGGCTGGCGGATCGGTTACGCGGCCGGCTCGGCGCGGCTGTGCTCCGCGCTCGGCACACTCCAGTCGCAGAGTTCCTCGTGCCCGTCCTCGGTGAGCCAGGCAGCGGCCGTGGCCGCGCTGGACGGCGGGCGCGACTTCATCGACCGAACCGTCGGCATCTACAGAAAGCGCCGGGACCTGTTGGTCTCCGGCCTCGCCGCGGTCGAAGGGCTGCGGCCGGCCGTCCCCGAGGGCGGCATCTACGTCTGGACGGACACCTCCGCGCTGATGGGCGCCACGACGCCCTCCGGCGCCGTGCTGGCCTCGGACACCGACCTTGCGGAACACCTCCTCGACACCTCGGGAGTCGTGGTCATCACGGGCGATTCTTACGGCTGCCCCGGGCATTTCAGGGCCAGCTTCGCCCTGTCCGAGGACGTCATACGGGAAGCCGTCGCGGGTATCGCGCATTCGATTTCGCTGCTACGCCGCTGAAAGACCGCCGTGGCCACGTCTTCGGCGGGCGGGGAGAAATTAGTTTCCGTTATGGCGGCATAGCAAGCCGAGTTGGGCATGCGCCGGGGTGTACCCGCCGGAAATGCCGAGGAAATAATGGCGAGCCACAGTTCCTGGTGCCGGTGAACCGCTCTGTAGCGGCAGACCCGCTGTGCCGCGAACACGCGGCCGGCCTCCGGGGACCTCTCGGGGAGCCACGGGCCCGACCCGTCTCGACGACCGGTCGGCCGGTGTCGCCCTTCTGGTGACGACGACGTCACCTTCGTGAAAGGTAGTGCCCGTGAACAGCAAGGTCTCCACCGCCCCGCCGCACGCGCGAACGTCCGAGCCCGCCACAAGGGCGACGAAGGTGTCCATCGCCGGCGGTCTCGTCGGCGTCTTCATCGAGCTGTACGACAACGCCGTCTACGGCTTCGTGGCCGGCACCCTCGCCGTGGTGTTCTTCCCCAGCGGTGCCCCTACCACCAGTGTCCTTCTGACCTTTGCCGCCTTCGCGATCCCGTTCTTCTTCCGGCCGGTGGGCGCAGCCGTCGCCGGGTCGTGGGGCGATCGTATGGGGCGCAAGCGCGTCCTGATGGTGCTCATCACCGTGATGGCCCTGGCGACGGGTCTCGTCGGCCTCCTCCCGAGCTACGCGACGGCGGGCGCCTGGGGGGCGGTCGGCCTGGTGCTGCTGCGCTTCGTCCAGGGTTTCGCGATGGGCGGCGAGCCGGGCAACGGCAACTCCTTCCTCGCCGAGCACGCGGGGGAGGGGCGCCGCGGGCAGGTGGTCAGCTACGCCAACGCGGCCACCTTCGTCGCGATGCTCCTCGGCACCCTGTTCGCCGCGCTCCTGACGGCCGTGCTCAGCACCTCGTCCATGGAGGCGTGGGGGTGGCGGCTCCCGTTCCTCCTCGCCCTGCCGCTCGGTGTGGTCGGCCTCGTCGTACGGCGGCTGGCCGACGAGTCGCCCGAGTTCACCGAGGCCGAGGAGGAGGGCGAGGTGACCGTCAGCCCCCTCAGGGAGGCGTTCACGTCCCCAGGGATCCTCCGAGCCATGGGGATGTGCGTCGTGCTACCGCTGCTCAACAGCTCGGGCTACTTCGTCCTTTTCATCTACATGCCGTCGTTCATGAAGGACGAGATGCACTTCTCGGCCACGGAGGGCCTGCTGGTCACGGCCGTCATGCTGGCCGTCGGGACGTTCGCGGTGCTGTACGCGGGACGGCTCTCGGACCGGTTCGGGCGCAGGAAACTGCTCAGCACCTCGGCCTTCGGCATGGTGGTCATCGGGTTCCCCTGCTACTGGCTGCTGACCCGGGGCTCCTTCACCCTGGCGGTCGTCGGCGCCGTCCTGATGTCCCTGTGCTTCGCCGGCACCAACGGCGTGATGCAGGTGACGCTCGCCGAACTGTTCCCCACCCGTGTGCGCACCGTCGCCTACGGCGTCGGCTACAACGCCGGCACCGCTCTCTTCGGCGGCGCCGCCCCGCTGCTGGTCTCCTCCCTCATCGCCGCGACCGGCAGCAGCTGGATCCCCGCGATCTACCTGGTCCTGACCTCGGCCGTCGCCGGATTCGCCGCACTGCGCATCCAGGAGACGGCCTTCTCCCCCCTCAAGCGCTGATTCCCCCCGCGGTACGGCCCCCGCCCTCCCGCACCCCCGAAAGGACGGTGGTTCCCGTGGCGAAAGCCACCACCCGCAAGGCCGGAGCCCGGCTCGACAGGCTGCGCGCCAGGCTGGACGCGGCAGGTCTCACGGCCCTGCTGCTGACTTCGCCCGGCGGCCGCGGCTACATCCTGGGAGCAGAACCAGGTTCCGCCGTCCTGCTCACCACCGAGGGCACGGTCGCGGTCACGAGCGGGCCGTACCCCGGGGAACTCGGCGCCCTGCTGCGGGCGGCCGGGGTCACCCGCGGCTCGGTGGGCACGGAGACCGGTTCGCGGGAACCGGCACTCCCACTCCCCGGGAGCCCCGGCCTGAGCCTCGTGGACGCGGGCGACCTGGTCTTCGCCGAGCTCGCGAGTCACGATCCCGCGGAACTGCGCGCGTTCGCGGCCGCGGCCGAACTCACCGCCGTCGGCTACACCGCCGTCATGGACCACCTGCACGTCGGCATGGACGTACGGGAGCTCTCCGGCAACGTCGACCGCTCGGTTCGCAGGGCCGGCGGCCTGCTCGGCTGGTACGACCCCTGCGGCGCGACCGGGGCGGCCGGCTCCGACCTGGTCACCGTGCGCGGCCACGACCCCGCCACGGCCCGGCTCACCGCCGCGGACCCGGTGCGCTACGTGCTCCACCCGCTGTGCGACGGGGCCGTCGGATATGCAGCCGCCACTGCCGTGCTCAGCAGGCCGGACGGCCCGCTGCGCACCGCGGGCGACACCTGCGCCGCCGCGACGGCCGCGCTGCTCGCGGCACTGCGCCCCGGCGATCCGCTGCGCGACGGCCTCGACGCGTTCGCGCGGGTGGCCGGCGAAGCCCCCGCCACCTGCCGGATCATGGCGATGCACGGCGGCGGGGCGTCCCTGCCGCTCGCCTGCGGGAGCGACCTGGTCGCAGAACCGGGCATGGTGCTGGGCGTCAGGACGGCGGCGCAGGTGCCGGAAGGGGGCGCCGTCGAACTAGCCGAGACCGTTGTGGTGACCGGCTCGGGCGCAAGGGCGCAGGCACGCACGCCGTTGCGACTCGTCGAACTCCACTGACCCACCGAGCCGTCGCGCCGGCACGTCCGCGCGGACGGAAACGGCCGTACCGGCCGTGCGAACCGTAGGAGGTACACGCCCATGGACGGGAACGCCACGCCCCTGCCCGAGGCAGCCGGTCCGGCGCCCACGGCCGACCTGAACGGACGTGCCATGCCGCTCGTCGGCTTCGGCACCCATCCGATGCGCGGCGACCAGGCCACCGAGGCGGTGCTCACCGCGCTCTCCGTGGGCTACCGGCTCGTCGACACCGCCACCCGGTACCGCAACGAGGCGGCCGTGGGAGCGGCACTCGCGGCCACCGAAGTGCCGAGGGCCGACGTGTTCGTCACCACCAAGATGCCGCCCGACCAGGTCGGCAGGGAGCGGCTCACGCTGGAGCGCAGCCTTGCCGCACTCGGCTGCGGGTACGTCGACCTGTGGCTGATCCACTGGCCGCCGGGGGGCTATCCGGGCGTCGCGAGCTGGCGGGAGTTCCTCCGGGCCCGTGAGGAGGGCCTGGTACGGGCCGTCGGCGTGAGCAACTACCCGGTGGAGCTGATCGACGCGCTGCACGCGGAGACCGGCGTGTACCCGGCCGTGAACCAGGTGCAGTGGGGGCCGGGCGACTACGACCCGACCTTCGCCGAGGCGATGCGGCGCCGCGGCGTGCTGCTCAGCGCGCACAGCCCGCTGCGCAGCACCGACCTCGACCATCCGGTGCTCATGGAGATCGCACGGCGGAACAAGCGCTCGGTGCGCGACGTCGTCCTTGCCTGGAACCTGCACCACCGGGTCGCGGTGACTGTGAAGTCCGCTCGCCGCGAGCGGATGGAGCAGAACCTCGCCGCGGCCGGCCTCGCGCTGACCGCGACGGACGTAGAGGCCGTGGACGGCCTGTCGGCCGCGGCGGGGGCGCGCTGACACCGGCCGTCGGCCGAACGCCGGAGCACGCAGGGGCGCAGCGGCCTTTTGTCGTGCGGCGGCCCGCGCCGTCAGGCGGCTGCGGTGTCCGCGCGAGGCTCCGTGGGGGCGGCGGCCGGGCCGGGAATTCTCCGGCGTCCTTCCATCGGAATTCCTGATGCCGTGATACGGGATTCTTCTTCGCCTTTTTGCCGTCGTCTCTCCTGTCTACGCTCGGATCGGCGTACTGATGGAAGCGCGCCCCACCCCGATCGCCGAGAAAGGCCGCCGTGGTTTATCAAGTCGTGGTCACACGAGGTTATGCCGAGCCGGACGGCAGTACCGTTTTCGGTGATATCGGGCTCTCCCGGCTGACCGAGGCGGGGCTGACGTGGCGCGTACTCCACGAGGCGACGGCGGAACTGCGGGCCGATCAACTGGCGGACGCTGACGCAGTACTGGTGCTCGGTCCCGAGCGGGTGACCGAGTCGGCGCTGCCCGCCTCGGGTCGGCTGCGGCACGTCGCACGCTTCGGCGCGGGCTTCGACGCCGTCGACACGGTGGCGTGCGCGCGGCACGGCGTGGCGGTGACCAACACCCCCGACGCGGTACGCAGACCGGTGGCCGACTCCGTGGTCGCCCTGCTGTACGCCCTCGCCTACCAGGTGGTCGTCAAGGACCGACTGGTGCGGGAGGGGCGGTGGGCCGAGCGCGGCCGCTGGCGTGGCTCCGGGCTGCTCGGCGCGACGGTGGGCATCGTCGGATTCGGCGGCATAGGGCAGGAGACCGCCCGTCGGCTGCGCGCGCAGGGGCTGCGCGTCCTGGCGTACAACAGGAGCCACCGAGGCCGGGAGGCCGCCGCCATCGGCGTCGAACTGCGGCCGCTGGAAGAGGTGATGGCACAGAGCGACTACGTGGTTGTCACCGTGGCCGCCAACCCGGACACACGACATCTCGTGGGGGAGCGTGAACTCGCCCTCATGAAGCCCACCGCCAGGCTGATCAACGTGGCGCGCGGTGTGGTCGTGGACGAGGAGGCGCTGGCCGCGCGCCTCGCGGACGGCCGGCTCGCCGGGGCGGGCCTCGACGTGTTCACCGAGGAACCGCTGCCTCCCGGGAGCCCGCTGACCCGGCTGGACAACGTCGTGCTCGCGCCGCATTCCCTGTGCTGGACGGACCAGTACACCGAGGCGGTCTCGGCGAGTGTGATGGCGTCGCTGATCGCGGTCAGCCGCGGCGAGCAGCCCCCCGAGACGGTCAACGGGCCCTTCCCCGCGGGGGCATGGCCCCGCACACCTACCGGTGGGGCCAACGAGGAGAAGAGGGACAGGACATGACGCTCGACGCCGGACACCAGGGGACGGCGGTCATCACGGGGGCGGCGTCCCGCCGTGGCATCGGCCGCGCGCTCGCCGCCCGGCTGGCCGCCGCGGGGTGGGCACTCGGCCTGCTCGACATCGACCCCGAAGTGGAGCGGGCAGCCGAGGAACTGCGCACCGAGCACGGCGTCGACGCGGTCGGGGCGGTCGCGGACATCGCGGACCCCGCCTCCGTCGACGCGGGCGTCTCCGCCTTCGAGGCCCGGCTGCCACCCGTGACCGCGTTGGTGAACAGCGCGGGTGTGAGCTCGCCCGTGCCGTTCTCCGACGTGGACCTCGCGACGTGGGAGCGTGTCATGCGGATCAACGCCACCGGTACCTTCGTGGTGTGCAAGCGCGTCGTGCCCGGCATGGCCGACCGCCGTTACGGCCGGGTGGTGAGCCTCGGCTCGACGGCGATGCAGAACGGCGGCGGCACGTACAGCAAGTCCGTCTACGCCGCCTCCAAGGGCGCGATCGAGGCGTTCAGCCGCGCGCTCGCGCTCGAGGTGGCACCCAGCGGGGTGACCGTCAACACCGTCGCCCCCGCCACCATCGACACCGACATCATGGGCGGCCGGATCACTGACGACCGCAAGCCCGCGTTCCTCTCCCAGCTCCCGGTCGGGCGACTCGGCACCACGCGCGATGTCGCTGCGCTCGTCGAGTTCCTCGTCGGCGAGGACGCCGGGTACATCACCGGCGCCACGTACAACGTCAACGGGGGGCTGCGCATTGGCTGACGGCCAGGCGCCGGTCCCGGCGCCCGCATCCGGCTCCACCGTGCACACCGAGCGGCCGTCCCTGGCCGTTCCCTCCCGCATCCCTGTGCCGTACCCACCTGAGGACTGGCCGATCGCGGCCGCCATGTTGCAGTTCCCGCCGCACGCGGCGGACGGCACCCCGGTCGGGGACCTGGAGCCCGACGAGTGGCGCCGCCTCCTCCAGCCTGTCGTCGACGAGGGTTTCACACACCTGGAGCTGTCCACGGCGTGGCTGCCGCTCGGCGACCTGGACGACCACCGGCTCAGGGCACTGTGCGACGTCCTCGACGACGCCGGGCTCGCCGTGCCCGGCGTCGGGGTCGTCCGGCGCGGCATCCTGCACCCGGAGCGCGGACCGGACAACCTCGCCTTCTCGCACCGGACGATCGACGCGGCGGCCGCCCTCGGCGCCGGCGTCGTGTGCCTTGGACTCCACGACGTCCTCTCCGCGGAGCAGCGGAGGGCGCTGTGGTTCTGGACGGTGCCGGGTGGCGACGTGCCCCCGCTCGGCGACCCCGAGGCGCGCTCGCTCGCCGTCCGCCTCTTCAGGGAACTGGGCGACCACGCGGCAGGCAACGGTGTGCAGCTCTCCTTGGAACTGTACGAGGGCACCTACCTGGGCAGCGCGGACGAGGCCGTGCGGTTCCTCGACGACGTCGGCCACGACGCGGTCGGACTCAACCCCGACCTGGGCAACCTGCTGCGCGCCCAGAGCCCCGCGGACAGCTGGGAGTACCTCGTCTCCACCACCCTGCACCGGGCCAACTACTGGCACGTCAAGAACTACGCGCGCCTGGAAGACCCGGCCACCGGCACCGTCCTCACGCACCCGACCTCCCTCGAACTGGGCGTCATCGACTACCGCGCTGCCGTCCGGTACGCGCTCTCCCGAGGATTCCGCGGCGCGTTCGTCGTCGAGCACTACGGCGGCGACGGGCTGAGCGTGGGAGCCACCAATGCGGCCTACCTCAGGCGCATCCTGCCCCGCCACTGAACCCGCACCAGCCGACCGTCCCAGAGTGGAGAACCCACCGTGGCACTGCCCCCGGCGCCCGCCGCCGACTTCCCCCGGGAGCGCACCGCCCTCGTCACGGGCGCCGCGTCGCCGCGCGGCATCGGCCGCGCCATCGCCGCACGGCTCGCCGCCGACGGCTGGTCGGTCGCCGTGCTCGACCTGGACGAGTCCGCCTGCCGGGAGGAGGCGGAGCGCCTAGCGGACGAACACGGCGTGCCCTGTGCCGGCCTGGGCGCCGACATCCGCGACCGGGACGCCGTGCATACCGCGGTGCGGCGCATCGAGGCCGAACTGCCGCAGCTCGTCGGGCTCGTCAACAACGCCGGGGTGAGCTCGCCCGTCCCGTTCCTCGACGTCTCGCCCGCCGAGTGGCAGCGGGTCGTCGACGTCAACCTGCACGGCACCTTCCACGTCACCCAGGCCGTTGCGAAAGTCATGGCACCACGTCGGCTCGGCCGCGTCGTCAGCATCTCATCCACTTCGGCGGAGCGTGGCGGGGGTGTCTACGGGCGCGCCGCGTACTCGGCGTCCAAGGCGGCGCTCCTCGGCCTCTCCCGCACCCTTGCGCGCGAACTCGGCCCGTACGGCATCACCGCCAACTCCGTGGCGCCGGGCTCCATCGACACCGACATCATGGGCGGCCGGCTGACGGACGAGCGCAAGGCGACACTCCTCGCGGACCTGCCGGTCGGCCGGATCGGCACCGTCCACGACGTGGCCGCGGTCGTCGCCTTCCTACTGAGCGAGCAGGCCGGCTACCTGACCGGGGTCACCTACGACGTCAACGGCGGCTCCCACATCGCATGACACTCCCACACACGAAGGACGACACCACCGTGGACGTTCCGTTCAGCGCCGACCTGACCGGCAGGACCGCCGTCGTCACCGGCGCGAGCACCGGCATCGGGCATGCGATAGCCGACCTCTACCTGCGCAACGGCGCCACCGTGGTGGGAATCCACCGTCGTGAGGCCACCGGGCACACCGGGCGCTACGTCCCGGTGACCGCAGACCTCGGCGACCCGGCGCAGATCCACGCAGCCGCCGCGGCGGTGCTGCGCGAGCACCGGGTCGACATCCTCGTCAACAACGCCGGCCTCAACATCCGCCACCCTGTCGAGGACTTCCCCGCGGCCGACTGGGACCGGGTGCAGCAGGTCAACACCCGGGCCGTCGTGGAGCTCACGCAATTGTTCGGGCGGCCGATGCTGGACCGCGGCAGCGGTGCGATCGTCAACCTCGCCTCCATGCTCTCCTTCACCGGCGGCTTCACGGCCTCCGCGTACGCCGCGTCCAAGGGCGCCGTCGCGCAGTTCACCAAGTCGGTGGCGAACGAGTGGGCACCCAAGGGGGTGCGCGTCAACGCCGTCGCGCCCGGGTTCATCGACACCGAGATGAACACCACCCTCATCGCCGACGAGACCCGCAACCGCCAGATCCTCGACCGCGTCCCCGCGGGCCGGTGGGGCACAGCGCAGGACATCGCGGGGGCCGCGCTGTTCCTCGTGTCCGACGCCGCCCGCTTCGTCCACGGCACCGTGCTGCCCGTCGACGGCGGCTACCTCGGGCGCTGAACGCGCCCTGCCCGGCAGAAAGGAACGTCCAGTCGTGAAAGCTGTCGTCGTCCACGGGGCGGGAGACCTGCGCGTGGACACACTGCCCGAACCGCGGGTCACACGGGACCGGGTCCTGGTCCGCGTCGTGTACGGAGGCATCTGCGGATCCGACCTGCACTACGCCGCGGACGGCCGCAACGGCCCCTACACGCTGGCCGAACCGCTGGTGCTCGGCCACGAGGTGGTCGGTGTCGTCGCCGGTGCCGGGCGCGACGTGCGGAACCCGCCGGCCATCGGCACCCGCGTCGCCCTGCACCCCGCGACGCCCTGCGCGCCTGCGGGCGCCGCCTCGCCCACCGGCCTGCACCTGCACCCCGACAGCACCTACCTCGGCAGCGCCTCCACCCGGCCACACACCCAGGGCGGCTTCGTGGAACTGATCGAGGTGTCGCCCACGCAGCTGCGCCCGCTGCCTGCCGGGCTGCCCCTGCGCAGGGCCGTGCTCGCCGAACCGCTCGGCGTGGCTCTGCACGGTGTGGCCCGCCTCGGCGAGCGGGTGCGGGGTACGAAGGTTCTGGTCAGCGGCGCGGGCCCGATCGGCGCTCTGGCGATCGCCGCGCTCCGGCACGCGGGCGCCGCCGAGATCACCGCAGTGGACCTGCGGGAGTTCCCGCTCGCCACCGCCGCTGCGGTGGGCGCGACGTCCACCTTGCGGCCGGCGGGCGGTGACACCGTCCCTGAGGCCGCGTACGACATCGCTGTGGAGGCGGCGGGCGCGGTCGCCTCGCTCGCCACCGCGCTGCGGGCGGTACGCCCCGCAGGGGCCGTGCTGCAACTCGGCATGCTGCCGCGCGAACCGGTGCCCGTCGCCATGTCGGCGGTCATCGCCAAGGAACTGGTGCTGTACGGCTCCCAGCGCCTCGACAGCGAGCTCGACGCCGCGCTCGCGGTGCTCGAAGCCGATGCCTCGCTCGACGCCGTGATCAGCCACGAGTTCGCCGTGGACGCCACCCTGGAGGCGTTCGGCGTCGCGGCGGACCCCTCCCGGTCGTCCAAGACGGTGCTGCGGCTCGGCGCCGACCCGGACGCCTGAACCACGAAGGAAGGAAGCCACATCATGATTCACGTACGCACCAAGATCGACCGCCCGCCCGCGGACGTCGTCGCCGCGCTCGGCGAGTTCTCCGCGGCCACCATCCACGAGGCGCAGGGCCGCAAGGGCGCGCTCGCGCACCGGCTCAAGCCCGTGGATCCTGCCATGTCGTTCTGCGGGCCGGCCTTCACGGCCGAGGCGCAGGCGGGCGACAACATCATGGTGCAGGTGGCCATCTCGTACGCGCGGGCCGGGGACGTCGTCATCGTCGCGGGCGGGGAGTTCGAGCAGGCAGGCTCCTTCGGCGACGTCCTCGCCACCGCCTGCAAGAGCAAGGGCTTGGCCGCTTTCGTCACCGACTCGGGCGTGCGCGACAGCGCGGACCTGCGCACCCTGGGCTTTCCCGTCTTCTCTGGCTCGGTGTGCATCGAGGGCACGGTCAAGGAGACCCTCGGCCACGTCAACACCTCGATAGCCGTGGGCGGGCAGGTCGTGCGCCCCGGGGACATCCTGCGTGGCGACGCCGACGGCATCGTCGTCGTCGACCCCTCGGAGGCCGAGGAGGTGGTCCTGGCGTGCAGGCGGCGCGAAGACCACGAGACGCTGATCAGGGAGCAGCACCGCCGGGGTGACAGGACGCTGATCGAGGTGCACGGGCTCACGGAGAAGCTGAAGGCCAAGGGTCTGGTCGTCGAGGAGTGACGACGCGCCCCGACCGCCCCGCGGTCGCCGTGGTCGGCCTCGGCCCGATGGGCGCCCCCGTCGCCCGCCACGTCGCCCGCGCGGGCTTTCCGCTCCAGGTGTGGAACAGGACCGCCGCCGCGTCCGCCCCGTTCGGGCCGCGGGCGGCAGCAGCCCCGGCGGACCTCGCCGCCCGGGTCGTGCTGTCGGCGCTGCCGGACGTCGACCAGCTCGACGAGATCGCCCCGGAATCCGTGGTGCGCCGCTGGGCCGGGCGGGGGACCACCCACCTGGCCGTGCTGAGCACCACCTCACCCGCGAAGATCACGGCGCTGGCCGACCGGCTCGGCCGCTGCGGCATCGCCGTGCTCGACGCGCCGATGAGCGGCGGCGACGCAGGCGCCCGCGCCGGCACCCTGAGCCTGATGGTGGGCGCGGCGCCCGAGGCATACACGTACGTCGAGCCGGTGCTGAGGAGCTTCGCCACCACGGTGGAGCACATGGGCCCGCCGGGCACGGGCAGCGCGGCCAAGCTGTGCAACCAGGTCGTCGTCGCCGGGACGCTGGTGGCCCTCGCCGAGGCCCTCGACCTGGGGCGCAGGGCCGGGCTCTCGGGCACGCGGCTGGTCAGGGTGCTCGCGGGCGGCCTCGCCGCGGGCGCCGTGCTCGACGCGAAGGCCGCGAAGATACTGCACCGCCAGTACGGACTCGGGGGCAGCGCGGCCAACCAGCTCAAGGACCTGCGCTACGTGACCGGGCTCGCCGACTCGCTCGGCGCGCCCCTGCCGCAGTCCCGCCGCACCCGGGAGCTCTTCGAGGAGGTGCTCCGCCGGGGCCTCGGCGACGCGGACCACTCGGCCGTCTACGAGATCGTCTCCGCGGACCGCGAGGCGGCACGGGACGCGGGGCCGTCCGCCACCCGGCCCTGCCCCGGAGCCGATGGCCCTCTCCCACCTGCGTAAAGCCTTTCCCCGGAGGACTCAAGGCGGTACGTTCACCCGCATGGCCCTCGCCGCTCGGTGCGCGCCCGCACGCTCCGTCCCTCCCGGGATGAGCGGGCCGTGCGCCCGGAGACACCGGAGCAGGACGCCACCCGAGGAGGAGCACGATGGACACCCGCAGGCTCGGCTACTTCGTCAGGGTGGTCGACATCGGCAACATCACCCGGGCCGCCGAGTCCCTGCACATCACGCAGTCCGCGCTCAGCCAGCACATCTCGGCACTGGAGAGCGACTTCAAGAGCCGACTGCTCGAACGCACGGGCCGCGGCGTGGAGGTCACGTCCTCGGGGCGCTCGCTCTACCGGTACGCGCAGGGCATCATCCGCCTCGAACAGGCCGCGCGCATCGACCTGCGGAGCGGCAGCGACACCCCCGCGGGGCTGGTGACTGTGGGGCTCGCCTCGTACAGCATGGCCACCGGCCTCGCGGTGCCGCTGCTGCGGGCGGTGCGCAGGTCGTACCCGAAGATCCAGCTCCAGCTGATCCAGAACCTCACGGTGGTGATGAGCCAGGCCGTACTGCTGGGACAGGTGGACATGGCGCTCATCTACGACCCCGGCTACGTCAAGGGCGCCTTCTTCGAACGTGTCCAGGAGGAGGAGTTCCACCTCGTCACCAGCGCGGGGGCGCCGCCGGTCGCCGCCCGCGGTGACACCGTCACACTGAAGGAGGCGAGCGCGCTCGGCTTCGTCATGCCGAGCGAACTGCACACCGTACGCCGCATCACCGACGCGGCCTTCCACACCGCGGGGCTGCACTGCTCGGTCGTCGCGGAGGTCGAGACGGACTCCGTCCTGCGGGACACCGTGGTGCACGGCCTCGGCGCAACGGTGCTTCCACTCTCCGCTGTCAGGGCCCACTTCGCACCCGACGAGGTGCGGGTCCACCGCTTCGCCGACACCCGGCTGTGCACCGCGATGTCCCTGTGCACCCCCGAGGTGCAGCCGCTGTCCCCTGCTGCCGCGCTCGTGGCGGACCTGGTACGCACACTTCTCCGCGATCCGGTGCTCCTCGGCCGACGACCGGGCTGAACGCCTTTCAGCCCGCGCGGCGTTCGAAGTTCAGCCACGGGGGACCCGGAACGTCGGGAGGATCTCGGCGTGGCCGATGTCGACCTGGCGGGGCGATCCGACGACGAAGCCGACGGCGTCCGCGGCGTCCTCGGGCTTGAGCGACTCGTAGCCGTCGGAGAAACGGTGCCGCGCCTCCACCATTCCCGGCGTCAGCAGCCGCACGAGATGCGGAACGGCCCTGAGGCCGACGGCGGTCTGTTCGTCCACGTCTGACTCGTCCGCGGTGAGGATGGTGCCGGTGCACGACATCCCGCGTCGTTCACGGGGACGCCGACCTACGCCCCGCCCACCTTCGGCGACAGCGGCCTCCGATCCAGCACGGCCTCGTGGGGCCGGCCCCAGAGCCGGCCCCAGACGCCGGCCCGTGACCAGATCAGGAAGCGGCGGTGCGCGGTGGACTCCGACATGCCGAAGCAGAGCGGGGGCCCGCCAGGCGCACCCGCTGACCAGGAGACAGATGATCGCGGCGAACACCGTCTCATCACGCGTCTCCTGCGTCCCGCCGCCCTGCGGTCGCATTTTCGAGGGCGGGATCAACGGCTCCGCGATCTCCCACAAGCCGTCCGGAACGATCCAACTCCAGGCACTTCTGCCCATGTTCAGATCGACGGGCCAGAGCCCACATAGGACACGGTCTAAAGAGCTGGGGGAGCGGCGTCGCGACGCGGACCGCGGGCCTCCTGGCCGGTGGCCGGGCGTCCTCAGCCTCACTTCTTCCGGTCCTTGCGTTGTCGTGGGCGTTCACGGCTCCCCTCGCACGCGAAAACGTCGGCGTTCCCCTGCTACCAGTCGGGTGGAAGAAATTCCAGAGGTTGACGGAAGACCCCGTTCACCGGTCGGGGTCCGCCGCCACGGTGTCCGATCCGGCCTCTGACGGGGCGGAGCCTGCCGGGGCGGCGTCGGCGAGAGCCACGCCGGCAGGTCTGCCGCACACCCCTTGGCATGTGCGCAACGCCCGTCGGCGCGAGCGGCGTGCTCCGGAAGGACGCGGAACGCCGCGGCGACGAGGACCGGGAGGTCGCCCTTCGGCTCGTTCGGGGCAGGTCACGGAGTTTCGGGGCAGGTCACGGAGTGAGGACGGCCCGGCCCCGGATCCGGCCGTTCTCCAGGTCGTCCAGGGCGTCCTGGAACCGGTCCAACGGGTACTTCGCGGTGTGCAGCCTCACCCGGCCCTGTGCGGCGAGGACCATCAGCTCGCACAGGTCGTTGTAGGAACCGACCAGGTTGCCGATGAAGTTGATCTCGGCGGAGATCACGTCGATGGTCGGGATGTCGAGGTTCTCGCCGTAGCCGACCACGTGGTAGTCGCCCGCCCGGCGCAGCATGCCGACGCCGTCCCTCGTGGAGCCGCCCTCACCGACGAAGTCGATGACCGCCTCCGCGCCCTGCCCTCCGGTCAGTTCACGCACGCGCTCGACCTGGCTCCCGTCCGCGACGACACCGCGATCGGCTCCGATGGACACGGCCAGGTCCACCGCGTCGGGATTGCGGTCGACGACGACGATCTCGGCCGCGGTAAGGGCTTTGAGCACCTGTACGCCGATGTGCCCCAGCCCGCCCGCGCCGATCACGACGCAGCGGTCGCCCGGACGCAGCCTGCGTGCCGCTTTGGCCGCCGCGTGGTACGCCGTGAGCCCCGCGTCGGCGAGGGCCGCCACGTCGGACGGTTCCAGGGAGCCGTCGATGCGCACGAGGCTGCGTGCGGAGGTCTTCAGGTACTCCGCGTAGCCGCCGGCCGTGTCGATGCCGGGAAACTGGCTGCTGTCGCAGTGCACGTCGTCACCTGCCCGGCATGCCCGGCACAGTCCGCAGGTGATCAGGGGGTGGACGATGACTTTGTCGCCTTCGGCGACGTTGGTCACGGCGCTGCCGACCGCGTGGACCCAGCCGGCGTTCTCGTGGCCGATCGTGTAGGGCAGGGCCACGCCCGACTTCCCCGCCCACTGACCCTCCAGGATGTGAAGGTCGGTGCGGCACACACCCGCCCCTCCGATCCTGACGATCACATCGTGCGGGCCGGTGACCCGGGGCACCGGAATGTCGGCCATCCTGAGGCGCTGGCCGTAGCCCACGACCTGGACTGCTTTCACGGGACCTTCTCCTTCGGTGGAACGGTGGGATGCGGGAGCCCCCGCGGACGGCCGTGGGCTCCGTCGCGCAGGCGGCAGGGCCGGGCCCGGGGGACACCGGCCGGCGCCGTCGACCCGCCCTGCGTGCGGACGACGGCCTGTGCCGGACACTCCCTAGCCGGCGGCGGACTGCGCGTACCGGGTGCGGAGCAGCCCTCGGCAGAAGTGCGCGTTTCCCTCGATCGATACCCGGGTGGAGCGGGCGAAGCGCAGCCGGAGCGGGATCTCCTCCGGCGTGTAGCGGCGTCCGTTCTCGTCCACCAGGACCGGATCCGACGGTGCCACGCCGAGCCCCAGCGCGGCCCGGCGCCGCAGCAGAGCGGTGGTGGCCGTCGAGGTGTCGGGAAGATCGCCCAGGACCAACTCCCGGAGGTCTTCGCCGGACAGGTCCGGGTTCTCGCGGAGCACGGCAGCCAGCGCACGATCCATCGCGGCGGTGTGGGCCTTGGTGCGGAAGGTCAGCCGGAGCGCTTCGAGATCCTTCTCCGCCTCGGTCCCGAACGTTCCGCGGTAGCCCGCGTCCGCGGCCAGGCCTCGATTGATCAGGTCGGAGTCGTGGTGATCGTCGAGCAGCACCACGACTTCGCGGGTCCACTCCAGCGCTGTCAGCACGTCCTTGGAGTCCGAGGCCATCAGGTACGCGAAGTTCGGCGAGCAGAACGAGGTGGGGAGCTGGAGGTGGACGGTGAGCGTTCCGTCGGGGGCCACGGTCACGGAGCGCACGAAGCCCAGATCGGTGATCGGTTCGTCCAGCTCCGGATCCAGTACGGCGTCCAGCGCCGCGCGCGCGGAGCTCTCGCGTCGGTCGACGGACATCTCAGGCCGCCGCCGGTTCCGCGACACCCAGCCCGGCCGGCACCTCGATGCCGTACATGGCGGCCGCGTTCAGCCCGAGGATCTTCTTCTTCTGCGCCAGTGTGATCGGCGGGTACTCGGTCATGTCCTCGGGAATCTGGAAGTCGACGAACCGCTCGACCAGCCAACGGGGCGTCCACAGCGCGTAGTCGCTGGAGAACTGGATGCGGTCCTCGTCCAGCCAGTACAGCAGTTCGCCGATGATCTGCGCGAAGTACCGGGGGCGGCTGTGGATGAACGGCATCGCGACCGCGAGTCCCGCGTGCACGTTGGGCTCCTGCGTGGCGATCCAGCAGAAGTCCTCGAGCCGGGGCAGTCCGCAGTGCTCGACGACGAAGTTCATCTCGGGGAACTCCGTGGCGGCCTTGTCGACATCCGCCACGTCGAACGCGTCCCGGTCGAGGGGCCGGATCGTCGGCCCCTTGTGGAGGTGGATGTTGTTGATCCCGAGTTCCTGGCACGCTTCGAGGTAGCGGTACGTCCACGGGTCGTCGAGCTTGTAGCCGCGGCTGTCGCCCTTCCACTCGGCGGTGTACAGCTTCGCGCCCTTGAGCTGGAACCGCTCGGCGTCCCGCCGCAACTGGTCGAGCCCCTTCTGCTCGTACCGGGGGTCCCAGGAGTGGTTGTACGTCAGCTTGTCCGGGTGGCGGCGGGCGAGCGCGAAGGCCTCCTCGGTCTGCCCGAAGCCGTTGCGGTAGAACGCTCCGAGCCGCGCGGGCTGGAAGATGGCGTGGTCGACGTGGCCTTCCTCGAACAGGTCCCTCATCAGACGCTCGCCGCCGTAGTAGAGGTACTCCTCGTAAGGCCACAGCTCCGACTCCGGGCTCAGATTGCGGTGGTAGTCGTAGAAGCAGTCGATGAACTGTTTTCCGTGGATGTTGAGTTGGTTTTCGGGGCGCGCGTCCCAGAGAGCGATGTGCGCGTCCACGATGAAGAAGTCCTCGCCGTCCTTGGAATACATCTCGCTCCTCAATTCGCGATGGGTGGTCGACCGAGAGAGCCTCGGCGTGCCGCGTCAGGAGAACTGGATGCCGCCGTCGATCATGACGGACTGGCCGGTCATGTAGTCCGAATCGGGCGAGGCCAGATAGGAGACGAAGGACGCGACGTCCGAGGGCTCCTCGACGCGTCCGAGGGCGATCGCCTCGGCGTGCTTCTTGATGGCCCGCCCCTTCTGCAGGCCCTCGGCCGCCGCCAGCCGCTCGTCGATCAGGTCCCACATGTCCGTGCCGACGATCCCCGGGCAGTACGCGTTGACGGTGATGCCGTGGCGTGCCCATTCCATGGCCGCGGCCTGGGTGAGACCGCGTACGCCCCACTTCGACGCCGAGTACGTGCCGAGCAGCGCGAACGGACGGTAGGCGACGATGGAGGCCGCGCCGATGATCTTTCCGCCGCGGCCCTGGGCGATCATCTGCCGTGCGGCGGCCTGGTAGGAGAGGAAGACACCTCGCAGGTTCACGGCCATGACCTGCTCGAACTCGTCGAGTTCCGTGTCCACCAGCGGCGTGACCCTGGCGATGCCGGCGTTGGCCACGTAGACGTCGACCCCGCCGAAGTGTCCCGCCACCTCCTCGACGAGCGCGTCGGTCTGCTCCTTGCTGGTCACATCGACGTTCACGGCGAGGGCACGGCGGCCCGCCTTCTCGATGCCGGCCGCCACCTCGCCCAGCTCGTCGCTCATGCCGGGAAGGTCGGCGACGGCCACGTCGAGTCCGTCCGCGGCCAGCCGCTCCGCGACGGCGCGGCCGATGCCGCGCGCGGCGCCGGTCACGATCGCGGTACGGGTGGCGTTGCCTGCGGCAGTCATGGGTGCTCCTGTGGTCGAAGGTGAGCGTCCGCGCCCCGCGGCGCTGACCTCAGCGTGAGGGAAGGAAGGGCCGCCAAGTTTTTCAATGTGGAACACTCCCGACCCGCCGCCGTAACCCCGCGGACGGCTTCGGCGGCGCCTGAGCCGTCGCACCAGGGCCGGCGCGGCCTCGCCCCCTCCCGCCGAAAGTGTCGGCAAGCCCCTTGACGGAGAAGGCGGGAATACCCACCTATGGGCGTGGTGGGTCAGCGATCGAGCCCTGTCGCGCCACGAATGGAAAGGGTGCGAGAGGGTTTGTAACATAACGGTAATACGTGCATCGGAGACGCCATGCTCAGTGACAGCGCAGCGCGGGACCGGACTATCGCGGAAGCACGCCTGCGGTTTCTCACGAACGCCGAGCCGCCTGCCACGATCGTGCCCGAAGGCATCCGGAATTCCTGGCAGCGCTCCAAGTACCTCGGGGTCGGCACGGACGAGGTGGCGGCTCCCTACCAGCCGGACTACGACCGGGAGAGCCGATTGGTCCGCGCCGCCACTCCGGTCCTGGACCGTCTGGGACAGGCGCTGACGGGATCGAACGTCTGCGTGATCGTGACGGACCGCAAGGGATGGGTACGCGGTCGCCGCGTCGGTGAGAAGCGGCTGTCGGCATACCTGGACCAGGTCCGTCTCGCGCCGGGCTTCAGCTACGCCGAACAGTTCGTCGGCACGAACGGCATCGGGGTCGCGCTGGAGGAGCGCCGCCCCAACGTGGTGCTGGGCACCGAGCACTTCAACGAACGCCTGCAGAGCGTCTCCTGCGCGGCGGCCCCGATCCGCAACCCGGTCACGGGGCGAGTCGAGGGCGTCATGAACTTGACCTGTTGGAACGGTCCCGCACGCCCCCTCATGTCGGCGCTCGTCCAGGAGGCCGCCGACGACATCGAGCGCGCTCTCTACGAGTTCAGCAGCTCGCACCAGCGAGCGCTGCTGGAAGCGTTCCAGCAGGTGACCCACTACGGCGACCGGCCGGTGCTCTGCCTCGGCCAGGACCTGGTGCTCGCGAACTCCGCGGCCGCCGCGAGGCTCACCGGCGACGACCACCGGCTGCTGCACGAGGCGGCGGCCGAGACGGGTCACGCTCCGCGCACCCGAAAACCGGTGCGGCTGGCCCGGGGGGAGACCGTGCTGATGCGGTGCCGCGTGATCGAGAGCCCGGCGGGGGCGGCCGGATATCTGCTGGAACTGGCCTTCGACGACCCTCACCGCACCCCGGGCCGCCCCGGCACCCGCTTCAGGGAAGAACCCGCCGCGTCCCGGCCGTGGCCGCTGCCCGGCCTGGCCGGGACGGATCGGGCGTGGAACGCCGCCTCACGCGCCGTGTCGCGCTGCGCCCGCGAGCGAACAGCGCTCCTCCTCCACGGCGAGAGCGGAACGGGAAAATGCGCGCTGGTTCGTGCCGCGCACGCGCTCACCGGGGCCGTCTCGGCGCCCGTCACCGTGGACGCCGCGGACTTCCGGGACGCCGGGGCAGGCCTGCCGGCCGCCCTGCGCGCGGCGGCCACCGGGCCCGGTCGCGCCGTGATCCTGCGCAACGTCGACGCCGTGGCCCCCGAGCACGAGTTCACCGTCGCCCGGGCACTGGACGCCGCCGGGGAAGCGGGCACCTGGGTCGTGGGGACGGTCCACCGCATCCAGGACGTTCCGGAGACCCTGAGGCACCGCTTCGCCGAAGCCTCGGCGGTGCCCGCCCTGCGCCACCGCCTCGCGGACCTCCCCGCCCTCGTCGACTGCCTGCTGCGACGCATCAGCCCCACCCTGGAGTGCGCGCCCGAGGTGCTCCCGCTGCTGCGCCGACACGACTGGGCCGGAAACGTCCGTCAACTGCACACCGCCCTGTCCCAGGCCGCGGCAGACCGCAAAACCCACCGGATCGAGCCCCGCGACCTGCCGCCCTCCCTGCACAGCGCGGCCAGCCGGTCGCTGAGCGCCTGGGAAGAGGCTGAGCGTGACACCCTGGTCGAGGCGCTGTTGGAGGTGGACGGCAACAAGCTGCTGGCGGCCCGGCGGCTCGGCATCTCCCGTACGACGGTGTACCGCAAGATGCGGGCCTACGGCATCACGCTCCCCCCACGCGGCTGAGGGCAGCCGCGCCGGCCGGCCCTTACGTCCGCGCGTCAGGTGACGCGGTGTGCCGCGTGCCGGCGGACGGCCCGGACGAAGGCGCCGCAGGACACCGCGGCCGCCGGCGCCAGACCCGCGAGCGGGGTCGTGCCGCCGGCGCCGGCCGCGGCGAGGACGCCGCCGCTCAGCGCCTGCGGGGCGCTGCCCGTCGAGCCGTTGCCGCCGGTGGAACCGAGCCGCAGGTGAACGTTCTGCCCGAGGGTGTGCGCGGTGGGCGAACCCGTACGTGATCCGGGCGTGAGGCCGGCACCTTCCCGACGACGCACCACGCGGAGTGCGTGGCGATCCTCGAACCCATCGCGAAGGGCCGCCGGCCCACGCCGGGAGGGTCGTTGTCGTCGAGTTCGACGCACGGTGCGGGTTCCGTCGGGGCTGTTCTGCCGCATCCGTCGGCACGCCGTGTCCTCCGGAGGCACACGGGCCCGTCGTCCTGTACCGACGACGGGCTTGTGGCGGACCGGAGCAGCTGCACGGACATGCCTCGGGGGACGGGGCACAGTCGGCGAGTGCCCGAGCGCCGATGGAGTCACCGGTCGCCCACTCCAGCTGCGTCCGACGCAGGACGGGCTGTCCCCGAAGGCGGCGGGGGACGAGCAGCACGCGGAGGCGGACGGCGCGGAGGGGCGCGGCGCCAGGGCGGTGCGGGCCCGCGCGCGTGTCCTCGGTGGCGCCGGTGCTGCCGACGGCGGACACAACACGCTGCGGGAGCGGGGCGGGCAGCGGGTTCCGCGGCGATCGCCGCGCAGGCGTCGGACACCGTGGCCCCGGGCGTGTGCTGTTCCCGTGGTCGACGCGGCACTTCCGCGACCGGGCCCCGGGCGTGTGCCCCGCGGCGGTTCCTGGAACCTCGCGGCCGGCTCCCGAGCGCGGCCCGGCTCCCGGGCGCCGCGGGGCGCCCGCGCCGCCCCGCTCGGGCTCCCCGGGTTGGGCGGGCGCGGAGGCGTCAGCCGAAGTCCGGGCCCGGTATGGCGGGGGCCGTGACGAAGCCGAGGACGAACTCGCCGACGAGATGCGGCTTTTCGAGGGGGAGGGCGTGGGTGGTGCCGGGCACGACGGCGAGTTGGCCCTGGGAAAGGGCGCGCGTCATGGCGTCGGCGTGCGCGCCCGTGCCGGGACGGTCTGCCGTGGGTCTGCGTGTGTCGGCTGTGCCGCGATCACGTCTTCAACGGCCTCCCGGGGCCGAGCCGTTGGCCGTATCCGGCAGTTCGACCGTGGTGGTGACGCGGACGAGCGAGGGGGCGGGCGGCACCGAGCCGAAGCCGAAGCGCACGGGCGGCGTCACCCGCGTCATCGGGCCGAGGCCGGTACCGTCCCAGGAGGCCGCGACCGCGGCCAGCGGCCGCAGGTCCCTGGCGCCGTACCACTCGCGGCGCCCGCCGCCCGCCGTGCCGCGCGTGCGTACCCCGTCGAGCAGGACGCGGGCCGGCAGGTCCGTCAGCGCGCTCCACGCCGGGCGGCCGGCGAGCGGCCCGGGCACGGCACGCAGGGCCAGCCCGAGCACCCCCCTGCGGCCCGCGGCGAAGCGCCAGGCGAGCGGGCCGGCGGTGACCGTCCAGCGCCGGCCGGCCGCCGTCACCGCGACCGGCACCACAAGGACGGTGTCGAAGAGGTAGGTGGCCGCGACGAAGCGGGCCGTGTCCCGGGTGGGCGCGAGGAGCAGCCGGTGGCCGTCGGGGCGCTCGACCATCACGTCGCTGAACGCGCCGAAGGGGGAGCGCGGCCAGTGCCCGAGCACGAGCCGCGTGCCCGACGCCGTGCCGGTGCCGGCGATCCACCCGTCGAAGCGCAGCCGCCCGGGGCGCGCGCCCGCGTCGGAATTCCCGCTCATGGCCTCATCCCCTGTGCCGTCAGCCGTCAGCCGTCAGCCGTCAGCCGTGTGCCGTGTGCGGCCGGCCGTTCGCCGTTCGCCTCCTGCATGCCAGCAGACCACGGCCGTGCACCGGGCGCCACGCGCCGCGGCCCTCGCGGTGTGTGCGTCCGCCGCGGTGGGCGCACACACCACGAGGGCGCGGCGCCGGGCCGTCCGCGCCCGGCTACGCGCGTCGCGCGGCGAGCGCGGCGGCCATCTCCGCTCTGGCGGCCGCGGCCTCCCGTGCCTGCTCCGCGAGCACGTCCCGGTCCTGCACGGTGTGCGCGCGTGCCGTCCCGATGCCGAGGCTGCTCACCGCCGCCTGGTAGCGGGCGGTGGCCCGGGACGCTCCGCGGCCTGCCCGGCGCCTCGCCTCCCCCCGGGCGCGGCGCCGGGAGGCGAGGT
The DNA here is from genome assembly GCF_039540215.1 of Streptomyces tremellae. NCBI lineage: Bacteria > Bacillati > Actinomycetota > Actinomycetes > Kitasatosporales > Streptomycetaceae > Streptomyces > Streptomyces tremellae. The sequence continues at coordinate 237,995 of NZ_BAABEP010000001.1, read as the reverse complement.
CCCCGAGCACCGGCACCTCGTCGGCCGCTATGTGCCCCGTGCGGGCGAGCGCGGGCAGCGAGGCGGCGAGCGCGCGGCCCTGGCGCCTGCGCAGCACGAGCGCGAGGACCAGCATGGTGAGGAACACGGGCACCAGGACCGCCCCGTAGATCTCGTAGATCAGAAACGGGTTGCCACCGGCCAGCGAAGCCCAGTCCCACGCACCGTGCAGGGCGGCCGCGGCGAGCGGGCCCGCGAGGGCGGTCGCAGTCCGCGCGACCCGGCCGCGGCGGGCCATGGAGGCGGCGACGGCGATCCCGGACAGGGCGACCATGAGCGGATGGAAGTACGGGATCATCACCATGCGCAGGAGGAGGGTGATGAGCAGACGCCCCACGGCGTGCGCGTCGGAGGTGCCCGCAGCGGCGAAGGCGGTGACGGCCTTGCCGAGGTAGAGGGTGTTCTCCGTGAAGGCGAACCCGGCGCCCACCAGGCCCCCGTACACGATCCCGTGCAACAGGCCGGCGATCTGCCGGCGCCGGTGCACCGAAAGCCACACCAGGAAGAGGTACTTGAAGCCCTCCTCGGTGACCGGTGTGATCACCAGCGGGCGGAACCACTTCCCGAAGTCCGTGCCCACCGCGGTGTCCGCGAGCGCCTGGAGCGCCGTCTGCGACCAGATCGCGGAGAGGGCGGCGAACGACGCACCCCACACGAACGCCGAGGCGAGCAGCCGCGGACGCGCGTGCTCCCAGCGGTCGAGCCAGAGGAACGCGCCCGCGACCGGGACGGCGAGGAGTGCCGCGAGCACGAGGCCGGCGGCCATCCCGCCGAGACCGGTCTGCGGGGCCACCCACCCCATGGACGCGAGCCACGCCGCGCACGCGAGCGGGGGCCACAGCCGCCGTGCCCGGCGCCGCTCCGGCTTGTTGGACAGGTGCATCTCGGTTCCTTCCCGGCATCTCACCGCGGTGTGCGGTCGCCGGTCAGCAGACACCGTGCCGTTGCGGCACACTCAAGTCGGGACGGGCACGGGAGACGGAGAGGCGGGCACCGGTATGGTCTTGAGCACACGGGAGGTGGCGCGGCTCGCCGGCACGACACTGCGCACCGTCCGGCACTACCACGAGATCGGGCTGCTCGACGAGCCCGAGCGGCTCCCCAACGGCTACAAGGCCTACCGCACCGAGCACCTGGTGCGGCTGCTCCAGCTCCGCCGCCTGACCGGATTGGGCCTCCCCCTGGCCAGGATCGCGGCCGTGGCGGACGACCCCGCGCGCCTCGCGGAGAGCCTCGACGCGGTGGACGGTGAACTCGCCGAGAAGATCGCCCTGTTGGTGGAGGCGCGGACGGAGATCGCCAAGCTGCGCCGGGAGCCCGTCACCACGGACCTGCCGCACGCCCTGTCGGCCGCGGCGACCGAGGCGGGCCTCTCGTCCGCGGACCGTTCGCTGTTCGCCGTCATCACCCATGTCGTCGGCGACGACACCGCACCGCACTGGCAGGCCCTCCTGCGGGACTACGAACGGGGCCCCGCCGACGACGCGTTCGACGCGCTCGCGCCCGACGCCGACGAGGAGACCCGCGCGCACGTCGCCCGCGTCATGGCCCCGGGGATACGCGCCCTGGTCGAGAGGCATCCGGCCTCCCCGCGTACGGTCGAGGACGCCGAGGCCGGCCGGCAGACGGCGACCGAAGCCGTCGTCGGCGCGATGCTCGACCTCTACAACCCCGCGCAGCTCGACGTCCTCGTCCGCGTCTGGAAGGCGGCCGACCTTCTCTGAACCGGCCGAGGACCGGATGCCCGCCGGGCGAGCGCACACCGGGCCGCACGCTTCCGGCATCCCCCGGGCGGTTGCGGGCAGACGCCTCCCAGGCGGCGGGACGCACACCGACGCGTCCCGTCAGGAACGGGGGAGGCCCCAATGCTGGAGATCAGGCCGGAGGGGTTCGCCGGACGGACCAGCCAGGTGCTGCTCGACGGCGCGCCGGTGGCGCGCTGGTCGGCCCGCGCCTGGAGGTCGGGCGGCGAGATCGAGCTGGCGGGGGAGACCCTCGTCCTGCGACCGGCCGGCTGGGGGCGGAGCTTCGAGATGCTGGCGGGGGAGCGGGTACGGGCCACTGCCAGGCGCGAGGGCGGGCACTGGCGCATCGCGGGCGAGGGAGCGGAGTACGAGCTGACCCGCCCCGCCGGCCTGCGCGGGCGCAGGCGGCTGCTGCACGGCGGGCGCAGCGTCGGCGAGTTCCGGCGCACCGGCCTCCGGGGCGGGCTGGCCGCCGACCTCTCCGACGTGCCCGCCACCCTCCAGGTCTTCACCGGCCTGGTGGTACTCGCGCTGTGGCGGCGCAGGAACGCCGCGGCGGCCGCCGCCGCGTCCGGCGGCTGACCGGCCGCCGGGGGCAGCGGAGTCAGCCGAGCGGACCGGCCGCTGGGGCTTGCCCGAGCCGGCCGGCCGCCGGGTGCAGCAGAGCTGCCTGAGTGACCGGTCCCGGGAGTGTTGTGGCTGCCCGAGTGACCGGCCCCCCGGGGTGAGTTGGGGCTGTCCGAGCGTCGCGGGCAGGACTTCGGGGCGAGGCCCGGGACCTCCGGCGCGGACGTCGGTGAGGAGGAGGCCCGCGCGGACGGCGGTGTCGAGCGCCTCGGCGAACCGGATACGCGCGGGTGCCGCCCCGCACGGGCATCGTGACCGCGGCCACCCGCGAGGCGGGCGCGGCGACCCGCTTCGGCGCCACGGCGGCCGGGGTGCCGGCCGTACCGCGCGCAAGGGGCGCGGGACACCTCGACCACTCGGCGCCGCTGCTCCGGGTGGAGCGCCTCTCAGGCCGGAAGAACGAGCTGCCGGCCGGCGAGTGAGGACCGACCCGTCACCCGGCGAGGGCCGCGACCAGATCGGCCTTGCGTACCCGGCCCGACCCCCTGCCGACCACCCGGCCCTCGGCGTCGAGGACCAGCACCGTGGGCGTCCTGAGGATGTTCAACAGCCTTACGAGGCGCATGTGTCGGCTCACATCGAGCTCCACGTGCACCACGCCGCCGTGCTCGGCCGACACCTCTTCGAGTACCCGCCTGACCGCGCGGCACGGCGCGCAGAACTCGCTGGAGAACTGGACCAGCGTGGCCCTGGATCCGAGCGGCCCGCCCAGGTCGGCCGCCACGAGCCGGCCCGCTTCGCTCGCCGGCGTACGGGCAGCCGCGCGCGCCCGCAGCCTCCCGTCGGTGCGCCGCCGTACGAGCCCGAACACCGCGGCCACAAGCAGGACCGCCACGCACACGACCAACCCAGCCACGTCCAGGGCCTCCAAGAGTTCACACGACTGCAAAACGCCTCCCGGGACCACCGGGCCGCGGGCGGGAGAGCATGGTGCCCATGCACATCGACACAAGGGGACCACGTTTCGGGGCCGCCGTCACCACGGTGGTGCTCGCAGTGGTCCTCCTCACGGGCAGCGCGGGGCTCTTGGCCTGGCAGGCGCTCTGCTTCGCCGTCGGCACCGCGCTCGGCGTCCAGAAGTCCCCCTACGGGCTCCTCTTCCGCTTCCTGATACGTCCCAGGCTCGCGCCGCCCACCGAGTTCGAGTCACCGGAGCCGCCGCGCTTCGCGCAGGGGGTGGGCCTCGTCTTCACCCTCGCAGGACTCGCGGGCTACGCTTTCGGCCAGGGCTGGCTCGCCCTGGCGGCCACGGCGTGCGCGCTCGCGGCCGCGTTTCTCAACTCGGCCTTCGGATACTGCCTCGGCTGCGAGATGTACCTCCTGTTGCGCAGGGCCACCACGCCCTCCGCCTGAGCCTCGCGCCCGACCCGGGCTCCGGGGGGCCGGCCCGGACCCCCGGAGCCGGGGCCGGCACCCCGGGCCCGGCCGGTCAGCGCTCCGCGGCCGAGCGGTAGGGGCGGAAGAACGTGCGGAGCTCCTCCGCGTACAGCTCGGGCTCCTCGTACGGCGCGAAGTGGCCCCCGCGTGCGGGCTCCGTGAGGTGCACCAGATTCGTCGTGCGCTCCAGCCAGGCGCGGGGCGGGCGGACGATGTCCCCGCGGAAGAGGGAGAATCCCGAGGGTACCTCGACCCGGCGTGCCAACTGCTCCGCCGGAATCGCGGAGTTCGCGTGGTACATGCGCATCGACGAGCCGATCGTCCCCGTGAGCCAGTACAGCATCACGTTGTCGAGGATCTCGTCCTTGGTGAAGGCGCGTTCGACGTCGCCTCCGCAGTCGCTCCACGCCCGCAGCTTCTCGACGATCCACGCCGCGAGCCCGGCAGGCGAGTCGGTGAGTCCGACGGCCGCCGTCTGCGGCTTCGTCCGGTGCACGGCACCGTAGGCGCCCTCCGCCGTACCCCAGGCGGCGACCTCGTCGAACCACGCGCGCTCCTCGGCCGTGAGATCGGCCGGTTTCCCCGTGAACACCGGCAGGCCCCCGTCCATCCGGTGCACGGCGACCACCCGGTCGGGGTGGTCGAGCGCCAGGTAGCGGCTCACGTGGCTGCCGACGTCCCCGCCCGCCGCGCCGAAGCGCGGATAGCCGAGCACCTCCATGAGTTCGGCCCACAGCCCAGCCACCGCGATCGAGTCGAGCGGCGCGCCGCCCGGCCGGTCCGAGTGGCCGAAGCCCGGCATGTCGGGCACGACCACGTCGAACGCGTCGGCCGGGTCGCCGCCGTGCGCACCCGGATCGGTCAGCAGTGGGACGACCTTCGCGTACCGCCAGAACGAGTCCGGCCAGCCGTGGCAGAGGACCAGCGGCAGCGCGGGACCCGCGGGCCGCACCGCCCTGGCGTGCACCACGTGGATGCCGAGGCCGCCGACCCGGACCCGGAAGCGCGGCAGCCGCGCGAGCGTCGCCTCCCGCGTCGGCCAGTCGTACGCGCCGGCCCAGTGGCCGACGAGTTCCCGCAGGTAGGCGACGTCGGTCCCGAGCGACCACCCCGCGTCCTCCGGCGCGTCGGGCCACCGCGTCGCGGCCAGCCGCGCGCGGAGGTCGTCCAGCGCCCCGGGAGCGGTGCGCGATGTGAAGGGCTCGGGGTGCGGCGGTGCGTCCGGCATGGGACGCATGCTACGGGGGCGTGCCCGGCCGGGCCTTGAAGGCGGTCGGCCGGGGACGGCACCGCGTCCCGTCAGCGGCCGCGCACCGGCGTGACCACCGGCCGCCCCGCGGTGTCCGGGGCGACCCGGACCCGGGCCCCGTAGACGCGGGAGACCAGCCGCTCGGTGACGACCTCGGCCGGCGGCCCCGCCGCCGCGACCCTGCCGTGGTCGAGCAGGACCAGCTGGTCCGCGTACTGGGCCGCGGCGGTCAGGTCGTGCAGGGTGGCGACCACCGTGAGCCGCTGCCCTGCGCGCAGGCCGTCGATGAGGTCGAGCACCTGCTGCTGGTGCCCCAGGTCGAGCGCGGAGGTGGGCTCGTCGAGCAGCAGCAGCCGGGGCTCCTGCGCCAGGGCGCGGCCCAGCGCTACGCGCTGCCGCTCCCCGCCGGAGAGCGCGGACAGGCGACGGGCCGCGAACGCGCCGAGGCCGAGCGCGTCCAGGGCGCGCGCCGCCGCCTCCCGGTCGCGGGCACCCGGCTGGGCGAGGTGCCCGAGGTGCGGGGTGCGGCCGAGCAGCACGTACTCCCGTACGGTCATCTCCGGCGGCAGCACCGGGGCCTGGGGCACGTACGCCACCAGCCTGGCCCGCTCCCTGCCGCGCAGGCGCCCGAGGTCGGTGCCGCCGACGCGGACGCCGCCGGTGTGCCGGGCAAGACCCGCCATGGCGCGCAGCGCGCTCGACTTGCCCGCGCCGTTGGGCCCGATCAGCGCGAGCCAGCCGCCGGGGGCGACGGCACAGGACAGCTCGCGCACCACCGGGGTACCCGCCAGCTCCACTCCGAGCCGGGACACGTCGAGCCCGGCGGGCTCCCGCACCGGTCCCGTCATGTGCGCACCGCCCGGGTGGTGCGCAGGATCAGCACGAACGCGGGCGAGCCGACGAGCGCGGTCACCACGCCGATCGGCAGTTCCGCCGGCGCCACGGCGGTGCGGGCCGCCGCGTCCGCGAGGACCAGGGACCCCGCGCCGAAGAGGAGGGAGAGGGGGAGCACGAGGCGGTACGAGGTGCCCGCGAGCCGCCGCACCGCGTGCGGGACGACGATGCCGACGAAACCGATCAGGCCGCTGACCGCCACCGCGCTCGCCGCGGCCAGCGCGCAGGCCGCCACGACGATCAGCCGGACGGCGCCGGGGCGCAGCCCGAGGGCCCGGCTCTCCTCGTCGCCCACGGACAGTACGTCGAGGTGTCGGCCGTGCAGCAGCACCACCGCGACGGCGACCGCCAGATACGGCAGGATCTGCGCGGTCTGGTGCCAGGTGGCGGCGGAGAGCGAGCCGAGCAGCCACGAGTAGACCTGCTGGATGTCCTGGCTGGAGCGCTGGAGCACGTACGTCTGGACGGCGGAGAGGAACAGCGACACGGCGAGGCCCGCGAGCAGCAGGGTGGACGTGCCGGGGCCGCCGGTCACCCCGGCCAGACAGGCGAAGGCCACGCCGGCGAGCGACCCGGCGAACGCGGCCCCGGGCACGGCGGGCGAGGCGGCACCGCCCAGCGCGACGATGGCGACCGTGGCGCCGAGCCCCGCGCCCGCCGACGAACCCAGCAGCGACGAGTCCACCAGTGGATTGCGGAACACCCCCTGGTAGCCGGCGCCCGCGAGCGAGAGAGCCCCGCCGACCAGCGCGCCGAGCACCACCCGCGGCAGCCGGATCTGGAACAGCACCCCGCGGTCCAACGCGCTCATCCCGGACGGCAGCCGGACGAACGGCAGCCGGTCGAGCAGCGCCGCGGCCGTGGCGAGCGGATTGAGGTCGGCAGCGCCCGCGGTGGCACCCACCAGCACCGCGACCGCGAGGAACGCCGCCGCGGCGCCGTACAGGCGCGCGGTGCGGGCGCGGCTACCCTCCGGTCTCCCCGCGCGCGGCCCCTGCGGGCGCGGCCTGCTCGCGCGCGGGCTCACAGCGGCTGTGCGTCCCACGTCACCGGGCGCCCGCCCGCTCCACCGCCCCGGCGATCTCAGCGACCAGCTGCGGCAGCCGTGGGCCCCAGCGGGAGGCCACGTCGTCGTCCAGGCCGAATACCCGCTTCTCCCGTACCGCGGGGATGCCCGACCAGCCGGGCCGCGCCGCGACGGTCTTCGGGCTCTGCCCGCCGTCGGACGGCCCGTTGTCGGTGAGGAAGATCAGTTGGGGGCGGGCCGAGACGATGTACTCCTGCGACAGCTGCGGGTATCCGCCGTCGGAGGCCTTGTCGGCCTTGTCGGCGATGTTCTTCAGGCCGAACAGCGAGGCCACCTGCCCCACGAAGGTCGACGAGGTCGCCGAGTAGTACGGGGCGGCACCCAGCTCCCAGTAGTAGGTGAGGCCGGTGTGGTGGGCGCCGGTGCGCTTGACCGTGGCGGCGATCGCGGACTTCATCCCGGCCACGGTGTGCGCGGCCTGCGGGCCGTGCCCGGTGGCCAGGCCGAGCTGGCCGATCTGCGCGTAGGCGTCGTCGACCGTCGCGGCGGCGGGCTCGATCAGCACCGGTACGCCCAGCTTGCGCAGCCCGCTCACCAGACCGCCCGAGTCCTGCGAGGCGACCACCAGGTCGGGCCGGTGTTTCGCGATCGCCTCGATGTTCGGGGTCAGGCCGCTGAGGCTGGTGACGGGGGCGTTCGAGGGGTGGTCGGAGTTCGCGTCGACGGCGACGACCTGTTTGCCCGCGCCCACGGCGTACAGGTCCTCGGTCGCGGTCGGCGAGAGCGAGACGATCCGTTCCGGCCTGTGGCCGAGGGTGACCCTGCCGTTCTGCGGGACCACCGTGACAGGGAAGGACGGGCCGGCCGAGGCGGCGGGGGTGGCGGACTCCGCGCCCCCGCCGGAACCTCCGGAACCGCAGCCGCCGAGCACCGCGGCGGCGAGGACGGCGGCGACCGCCGCCAGCGCGCGCGGGAGCGCCGCGCGGCGGGACGGCCGGCGCGCGGCCGTGGGGTGCGCCATGTGCGCTTCCTCCCGGTGAGGTCGGGAAGAAGCCGGTCCATCGGCATGCCGGACCCGGGCAGGCACCGGGACAGCAGGACGGACCGCCCTTCCCACGAGGGCCGATGTCGTCACGCGGCAGGAGGCGACCTGGCTTGGGCCGCTTGCTGAGGCGGCCTTCACAGTTGCGGGACAGCGCCGGACTGGCCCGCACCGCGGGCTTCACCGGCTTCGCTGCCTGACGCGCAGCCGAGAACCGGCACAGAACCGGCCACTCGGCCCCGGCACGTTAGCACGCGCCGCGCACCACCCTGCCGGGGGCTACCTGACACCCCCGGTCCCGTCGGGGCGGTACGGGGCCGCGTGCCGTCAGGGCGCGGTGGGTGTCGGGACGGAGACGTCGGCGTGGACGTGGCGTTCGGGGAGGCCCGCGCCGGGAGGGGGCGGGCGTCGTCTTGGCCGCGCTCCCGCGGGCGTGGACGTCGTGCCCCGACAGGTCGGGGTGGTCGGCTTTCGCTCCCAGGCGTGCTTCGGCCACGGCCTGCACCGTCTGGAACACGCGCCCGGTGTGGGCGCCGGGACCGTGGGCTCCGCGGCGGGCTTCTCCTGCTGCACCGGTGTCGGTGTCGGCGGTCGGCTGCTGCCCCGCCCGGATCGTCGACGAGGCGGGCCCGGCGGCCGGGACGATCGGGCCGGGTGTGTTCTTCCCGGCCGGCTTCGCACTGCGGGCCGCGCCGTGGCGCTCCCGCACCGGTGCGGTGGAGGCGGTCGCGGCGCCGGAGAGCGCCGTGCCCTGAGGGCGCGGGCCGCCGCGTCGCGGGGTGTCTCCCGGCGTGGTACGACGGAGGAGTGGGCCCGGGAGCGGGACAGGGGGGCCGTGGGCCGGGCGCAGCGAGAAGGCGACACGTCCTCCACGACCGAGAGAAGTGTTCCTCATGGCCGAGAGGCCCGGCGCGCACACCGAGGAAGAACCGCAGAGCGTACGGGGAGCGAAAGGCTCGCGCGACACGGGTTCGGACAAGCCGTCGGCGGGGCCGTCGAACCGGCCCGCCGAGAACGCGCGCGGCGACCGCGCGGACATCGACACGTCCGTCGAGCCGCAGAAGCCGTCCGACCCGGACATGCCGAACCTTCAGTCCGGAGGCGGCTGACCGCCACCACGAGAGGCAGGCGACACCATGGCTGGCGACCCGGGCGAGCACCGGGACACCAACACGCGCGGCAAGGCCGTTCCGCCCTACGAGGGCCGGCGGAAGCGGGCGGACGTCGAGGGCGCCGCGGAGCGCGGTGGGAACACACCGCGCAAGGGCGGCGCGACCGGGCCCGTCGAGGACGGCTCGATGAAGGCGTCAGAACCCCGGCGCACCCCCGGCGGGGCGACCGGCTCGCCCGCGGACGAGCAGCCCGCCCGCCGGCAGCGGAGCGGGCGCGAGCCGGATGACGAGGGCACAGGGCCTGCGCACCAGCGCGGTGTGGGCCGCGCGGAGAACAAGCCCTGACACGACGGCGGCTCTGACACGACAAAGGGGTCTGACACGACCAGGCCGCTCTGACACGCCGAGGGCGCCTTGACACCGCGCCGGCGGCGGAGCGCGGCCCGGCGCGGCGAGGGGTGTGTGTGCCGTCCGCCGCGGCCGGGGCGACTCTCAGTTCGCCGCCTGCCGTGGCCGGACCAGGACGAGCAGGCTGCGGCTCTCGGCCTTGAGGGAACCGCCCGCGGGCAGCGGCACGTCCTCGTCGGGCGCGGCCGGGGCGGCCGTGTCCACCGCGACCTGCCAGCCGGTGCCGTAGGCGGGGCCCGGCATGCGGAACTCCACCGGCTCGTGGTGGCTGTTGAGCAGCACGAGGAACGAGTCGTCCACGACACGCTCGCCCTGCGGGCCCGGCTCCGTGATGGCGTCGCCGTTGAGGAAGACGGCCAGCGCGTGGGCGTCGTCGCGCGCCCAGTCCGCCTCGCCCATCGTCTCGCCGTCGGGCCGCAGCCACACGATGTCGGGCAGGTCCCCGCCGCGCTCGCCCGGCCGGCCGGTGAAGAACCGCCTGCGCCGCAGCAGGGGATGGGCGTGGCGCAGCTCGATCAGCCGCCGGGTGAAGTCCAGCAGGCCGCGCCGCTCCGCGTCGAGCTCCCAGTCCACCCAGGCGAGTTCGCTGTCCTGGCAGTAGACGTTGTTGTTGCCGCGCTGGGTGCGGCCGAGCTCGTCACCGTGCGCGATCATCGGCACCCCCTGCGACAACAGCAGCGTGGCGAGCAGGTTGCGCTGCTGCCGTGCGCGCAGGGCGAGGATCCCGGGGTCGCCGGTGTCGCCCTCGGCGCCGCAGTTCCAGGAGCGGTTCTCGCTCTCGCCGTCCCGCCCGTCCTCACCGTTGGCCTCGTTGTGCTTCTCGTTGTACGACACCAGGTCGCGCAGGGTGAACCCGTCGTGCGCCGTGACGAAGTTGACGCTGGCGAGCGGGCGCCTGCTGTCGTGCTGGTAGAGATCGGACGAGCCGGCGAAGCGGGACGCGAGTTCCGGCATGGACGACTCGGCGCCGCGCCAGAAGTCCCTTATGGCGTCACGGTACTTGCCGTTCCACTCGGTCCACAGCGGCGGGAAGTTGCCGACCTGGTAGCCGCCGTCCCCGATGTCCCACGGCTCGGCGATCAGCTTGACCTGGCTGACCACCGGGTCCTGCTGGACCAGGTCGAAGAAGGCCGAGAGCCGGTCGACCTCGTGGAACTGCCGGGCGAGGGTGGCCGCGAGGTCGAAGCGGAAGCCGTCGACGTGCATCTCGGTGACCCAGTACCGCAGCGAGTCCATGATGAGCTGGAGGACGGCCGGGTGTTTGACGGAGAGGCTGTTGCCCGTCCCCGTCGTGTCGTAGTAGTGGGCGGCGTCCCCGTCGACCAGCCGGTAGTAGGCGCTGTTGTCGATGCCCTTGAAGGAGAGCGTCGGACCCTTCTCGTTCCCTTCCGCCGTGTGGTTGTAGACCACGTCGAGGACGACCTCGATGCCCGCCGCGTGCAGGGTCTTCACCATCGACTTGAACTCCTGTACCTGGCCGCCCGGATGGCCGCTCGCGGCATAGGCGTTGTGCGGGGCGAAGAAGCCGATCGTGTTGTAACCCCAGTAGTTGGACAGGCCCCTCTCGCGCAGCACGCCGTCCTGCGCGTACTGGTGCACGGGCATCAGCTCAAGGGCCGTCACCCCGAGGTCCGTGAGGTGCTCGACCACCGCGGGGTGCGCGATCCCCGCGTACGTGCCGCGCAGCTCCTCCGGCACGTCCGGGTGGGCCATGGTCAGACCGCGTACGTGCGCCTCGTAGATCACCGTCTCGTGGTACGGGCGGCGCGGTGGCCGGTCGTCGCCCCAGTCGAAGTACGGGTCCACGACGACGCCCGTCATGGTGTGCGCCGCGCTGTCGTCGGTGTTGGACTCCTCGGGCCGTCCGAAGCGGTAGTCGAACAGCGACTCGTCGCCGTCGACCTGGCCGTCGACGGCCTTCGCGTACGGGTCGAGCAGCAGCTTCGACGGATTGCAGCGCAGGCCGCGCTCGGGCGCGTGGGGGCCGTGCACGCGATAGCCGTAGCGCTGCCCGGGCCGCACGCCCGGCAGATAGGCGTGCCACACGAAGCGGTCCACCTCGTTGAGCCGGACGCGCTCCTGCGCGCCGCGCTCGTCGAGGAGAACGAGTTCGACCAGCTCGGCGGCCTCGGAGTAGAGCGCGAAGTTGGTGCCGGAGCCGTCATAGGTGGCTCCGAGGGGATAGGGCTGTCCCGGCCAGGTCTGCATGCCTGGAAGGTAACCGCGCAGGCCGCGTCCACTCCTGTCCGCCGTGTGCTTCCCACGACCGGCGGTGCGCGGGGCGGCCCCCTCAGGCCGGCGCGGCCAGCCGGCTGAGCCTGTCCGCGGCGGGCGTGCCCGCCTCGGCGCCGCTGAAGACCACCCGGATCCCGGGGGCGTCGGGCAGCCTGACCACCTCCTCGTTCAGCGCCATCGCCCCCACCGGCGGATGGCCGTACTCGCGCACCGAGTGCACGCAGTCGCTGACCGGGTGAGCCTCCCAGATGCGGGCGAAGCCGGCGCTGCGGGCGCGCAGTTCGCCGATCAGGGTGTCCAGCTCCGGGTCGCCGGGGTACCGGGCCGCGGCGAGCCGCAGATGGGCGGTGGGGTCGCGCGCCTGCGCCTTCCAGTCGGGAAAGAGGGCGCGCGCCGCCGCGTCGAGGAGCGTGAAGCGCGCGACGTTCGGGGGCGCGTCGCCCGCGGCCCCGGGGGCGGGAAGGCCCCACAGGGCGAAGCCGAGGGCGTTGCCGCCCAGCAGGTCGGCGCACCGCCCCAGGATGATCGCCGACTGTCCCGCGGCCCCGTCCACCAGCGCCCGCACCGCGGGCCTGACCCGCTCGGGCCCGCCGCCGCGCAGCGCCGCGCGGCCCGGCGAGGCGAGCCGCACCAGATGGGCGCGCTCGTCGGCGCCGAAGCGGAGCACCCGGGCGAGCGAGTCGAGCACGGAGTCCGACACCTGGTGGCTCTCGCCCTGTTCGAGCCGGGGGTAGTACGTGACGCTGATCCCGGCGAGCTCGGCGAGTTCCTCGCGGCGCAGGCCAGGCACCCGCCGCCGCCGGTGGAAGGCCGCCCCGGCCTCCTCGGGCGTCACGGCGGCCCTGCGGCTGCGCAGGAACGCACCGGGCCGGGCCGAGGTGCTCCGGCGCGCGGCCCGCGAGGGATGGTGGGTCGCGGCGGCGCATCTGCCCTTCCCCGGCCTCGGCCACCTGCGCGGCGACGGTGCCGGGTACGTCTGGCTCCCCGCCTCCCACGCGCCGCTGCCAAACGCCGGCTAGCGGGTGCGGGGGCCCCCGCGGGGCCCGTTCTGTCCCGATCGGTCAAGGACGAGTATTCTGGGAGCCATGGCAAGGCCGCGCAAGTTCGAGGAGGAGGCGGCCGTGGCCGCCGCCCGCACGGCGTTCCGGCGTACGGGGTACGCGGGCACGTCCCTCAGTGACCTGGTCGAGGCCACCGGCCTCGGCAAGGGCAGTCTGTACAACGCGTTCGGGGACAAGGAGGAGATCTTCGAGCGCGCCTTCGACGGCTACTGCGCCGAGGCGGACGCCGCCACGGACGAGACGTTCCGCAGGGCTGCGGGCCTCGCGGCGGCCCTCGGCTATCTGAGCCAGGTCACCGGCGACACGATCGCCGACCGCGAACACGTCGGCTGCATGATCAACAAGGCGACGGCGGAGCTCGCGGTGAGCTCCGAGGCGGTGGTCGAGCGCGCGTCGAAGACCCTCCACCACGTCGAGGACCGCCTCGCGTGCTCCCTGGCCCGGGCGCAGGAGGACGGTGAGGTCGGCGCCGACGCCGACCCCCGCGACCTCGCAAGGCTGCTCCTCGCGGTCAGCCGCGGCATCGAGGCGCTGGGCAAGGCGGGCTACTCGGCCGAGGAGCTGCGGTCGATCGAGTCGGCGGCCGCCCGCGTCCTCGGCGGGTGAGCGCCGCGGGGGCACGGGCCGGCCCGTGCCCGCCGGCGGGCACGGGGCCCGCCGGCGGGGGCGCGGTCAGACGAGGGCGGGGTAGTCGGTGTAGCCCTCGGCGCCGCCGCCGTAGAAGGTGGCCTGGTTCGCCTCGTTGAGCGTGGCGCCGCTGCGCCACCGCTCGACCAGGTCGGGGTTGGCGAGCAGCGGTCGCCCGACGGCGACCATGTCGGCCAGGCCCTCGGAGACGATCGCCTGCGCGGACTCCAGGCTGGTGACGGCGGCGAAGCCGTCGTTGGCGATGGTGACGCCGCCGAAGCGCGCGGTCAGGTCCCGGGCCAGCGCGGAGCGCGGGTCGGCGACATAGGAGAGGTAGGCGATCCCCAGCGGGGCGATCGCGTCGACGAGCGTGCCGTACGTCGCCGCCGTGGCCTGCTCGTCGTCCTCAATGACGCCCTGGATGTTGTGCGCGGGGGAGATGCGGATGCCGACCTTCTCGGGGCCGATCGCCTCCGCGGCGGCGCGCACCACCTCGATGGCGAAACGTGCCCTGTTCCCGGGAGTGCCGCCGTAGCCGTCGGCGCGCAGGTTGGAGGTGGGGCCGAGGAACTGGTGCACCAGGTAGCCGTTGGCTGCGTGCACCTCGACGCCGTCCAGGCCCGCGGCGACCGCCTGCCGGGCGGCGTGCGCGAACTCCTCGATCACAGAGGGGATTTCGGCCTCCTCCAGGGCGCGCGGCACCGGTTGGGGCTGCATGCCCTTGCGGGTGAAGATCTCACCGGGGGCGGCGACGGCGCTCGGTGCCACCAGCTCCGGCGTGGTCTTGTTGTCGGGGTGGCCGACCCGGCCCGCGTGCATGAGCTGGGCGAAGATGCGCCCGCCTCTCGCGTGCACCGCGTCGGCGACCGCGCGCCAGCCCTCCACCTGCGCGTCCGAGTGCAGCCCGGGGGTGGCGAAGTAGCCCTGGCCCGTGGCGCTCGGCTGCGTGCCCTCCGTTATCAGCAGGCCGGCCCCGGCGCGCTGGGCGTAGTACTCGGCGACGAGCGCGGTCGGGACCCCGTCGTCGTCGGAGCGGTTGCGGGTCATCGGGGCCATGGCGACGCGGTTGGCGAGGGTGAGCTTGCCGACGTTGATCGGGTCGAACAGTGTGGACACGAGTGTGCTCCTCGACTGGCTGTCACAGGGCGCGGCGCCGGGTCTCGGCCCGTGCGCCACGGTCTTCCTTGCTACTCCGGAGGGTCAACGCCCGGGCGGTGACACCCATTCCGCCTCCCGGGACCTTTCGTCCGGCCGCCGCCCCGGGCCGGGGCGTCGGTCCCGCGCCGTCACCGCGGCGGCGCCGAGCAGGGCGACGGCCGCGGCCAGGGACAGCGTCACCGTGAGCCCGGCCGAGTCGACCAGCAGGCCCCCGGCCGCTGAGCCCGCCGCGAGGCCGATCTGGATGGTCGACACGAACACCGCCTGGCCGCCCTCGGCCCCGGCCCCGGCGGTCCGCATCAGGAAGATCTGGAGGCTGATGGGGAGCGCGCCCCAGAACACCCCCCCACGCCGCGACGGCCGCGACGACCGCGGCGGGGCTGCCGGCCGCCCAGGGCAGCACGGCGACGCACGCCGCGGTCAGGGTCATGAAGACGGCCACGGCGCGCTTGGGCGCCGCGTCGAGCACCCGGGTGAAGCCGAAGTTGCCCACCAGTCCGGCCGCGCCGAACCCGAGCAGGGTGAGCGTCACCCCCGAGGAGCCGAACCCCGCGTCGTCGCGCAGGTAGGGCTCCAGATAGGTGTACGCGGCGAACTGGGCGGCGAACGTCGCCACGCACGCGATCAGCACCGTGCGCGACCTGCCGTCC
Source organism: Streptomyces tremellae (assembly GCF_039540215.1). NCBI lineage: Bacteria > Bacillati > Actinomycetota > Actinomycetes > Kitasatosporales > Streptomycetaceae > Streptomyces > Streptomyces tremellae. Next base: position 222,744 of record NZ_BAABEP010000001.1, on the reverse strand, counting down.
CGCACGATCGCGACCAGGTCGCGCACCCGCTGCCCGGCGCCGGGAGGCAGGGAGGGCAGCAGCAGGAGCTGGGCGAGGAGGGCGAGCGCGGCGAGCGCGGCGCCGAGCGCGAACGCCGCCCGCCACCCCGCGAGGCTGCCGACCAGGGCGCCGAGCGGCAGGCTCGCCACCGTGGCGAGGGCGATGCCGCCGGTCACCGTGGCGGTGGCCCTGGTGGCGCCACGGGCGTCGACCAGGCGCGGCGCGACGCTGCTGCCGAACACCCAGAAGCCGCCGACCCCCACGCCGAGCAGCAACCGCGCTGCCAGCATCACCCCGAGCCCCGGGCTCACCGCCCCGAGCAGGTTCGACAGCCCGATCAGCGCGGCGAGCGCCACCAGGACCGTCTTCCGGTCGATCCGGCCCGCGGCCAGGGTCGCGACGGGGGCGGCCACCATGGCGGCGAGACCCGGCATCACGACCAGCAGCCCCGCGGTCCCCGAGGAGACGCGCAGTCCCGCGGAGATGTCGGAGAGCAGCCCGATCGGCAGGAACTCCGAGAGCACGAGGCTGAACGAGCAGAAGGCCACCGACACCACGGCCGCCCACGCGCGGGCCCGGGGCGGCGCGGCGGTCTCCGGGACGTCGGCGCGGGTGGCGGTCATCGCCCCGCCGGCCGCGGCAGCGGGCCGCGGGGCGCGGCGGCGGTGTGCTGCGGGCGGTCGGGCCCGGTGTGCGGTGTGCGGGCGGAGCCGGTGCCGGTGTGTTGTGCCGGGCGAGCCGTCATCGCGTCCTCCTGGTACGGGGGCGGGAAGCGTTGCACGCGGCACCGTAGCACTGTTTTTGACCGCTCGGATAAAAACGTGCCCGACCGCGCCGGGTGAGCGCGGTCGGCGTCCGGGTGTCATGAGGCCCGGCGGGGCCCGGATGTGGGGATGTGGCGGGAGTCCGGTGTCGTCCCACCTTCGAAACATGTGCCGTAAGGCTGGAATGTCTGTTTCCTTGGGTCGTCGATCCGCTCTCGCCTGGCATAACACGAACCTTCTCCCGCTCTATTGACGGCCCAAGTCGCCCGCATTACGGTCGTGAAACCGGATTGCGGGATGTCATCCCATCATCCGGAACATCCGCAGGAGCAAGGATGCTCCAGAAGGGCGGGACTTCCCATGAGCCTCGACAACGGCAGCGCCGCCGGCGCCCCGGCCGTGCCCCCGTACGACACGCCCGCGGAGCACCCGGTGCACGCGGTCTACTCCTCCGAGGACTTCCAGCGGCTCAGCCGGGAGCGCGGGCGGCTCGCCTGGTGGCTCACCGGCGTGACGCTCGCCGTCTATCTCGGCTTCTTCCTCTGGGTGGCCCTCGGCCCCGGCTCGCTCTCCGCGCCCGTCGCCGGGTTCGGGTCGAGCGGTCTGCTGGTCTACCTGCTGCTCTCCCTGGCCGCGTTCGCCCTGGTCGCCGTCTATCTGCGGGTGACCACGCGGCGCATCGTGCCGCTCCAGGGCGCCGTCGCCGCCCGCGCGGCCGAACTCCTCGGCGCCGAGGGCGCGCACCGCACGGAGGGACCTGACGCATGAACCACGGACTGACGCTCGGCGTCTTCGGGGTCCTGGTGGTGGCCATGCTGGCGATCATCATCAGGGCCGGGCGGCGCACCCGCACCGCCGGCGACTTCTGGGCCGCCGGCCGTGGCATCGGCTCCGCGCAGAACGGCCTCGCCGTCGCGGGCGACTTCATGTCGGCGGGCACCTTCCTCGGCACCGTGGGCCTGATCTTCCTCACCGGCTTCGACGGCACACTCATCCTGCTCGCCGCGCTGTTCTCGTTCCTGCCCGTGCTGTTCCTGCTCGCGGAACGGCTGCGCAACTCCGGCGCGTACACCCTCGCCGACGTGCTCTCGCTGCGCTTCCGCGGCGAGGCGGTGCGCGGCTCGGCCGCGGTGAACACGCTCGTCGTGTCGTTCTTCTACCTCTTCGCGCAACTCGTCGGTGCGGGAACCCTGTTGCAGGCACTCTCCGGGCTCTCCTTCACCACGGCCGTGCTGATCACCGGCGCCTTCATGACCGTGTACGTGACCCTCGGCGGGATGCTCGGCGCCACCTGGGTGATGATCGTCAAGGCGCTGCTGCTCGTGGTCGCGGCCCTGGTGCTGACCGGAGCCGTACTCGCCCACGCGGGCTGGGACTTCGGCGGGCTGCTGCACACCGCGGCGAGCCGCACCCCCGCGGGCGACGCCATTCGCGGCCCCGGCCTGCTGCTGCCGCACGGCCACGCGATCGACCAGACCGACATCGTCTCGTACGGTCTCGTCTACATGCTCGGCACCGCCGGGCTGCCGCACGTCCTGGTCCGCTTCTTCACCGTCCGCGACGGCCACACCGCACGCCGCTCGCTCGGCTGGGCCATCGGTGTCATGGGCGTCTTCTTCGGCCTGATCGTGGTCATCGGCTTCGGCGCCCGCGCCCTGCTCAACTCCGCGGCGGCCAAGGAGGCCTCCGCGGCCGGCGGCAACCTCGTGGCACCCATCCTGGCCCGCGAGCTCGCGGGCGGTGCCGGCAGCGCCTGGGGCGACATCAGCCTCGCGGTGATCTCAGGCGTCGCCTTCCTCACCATCCTCGCCGTGGTCTCCGGGCTGCTGCTGTCCGCTTCCGGCGCGGTCGCACACGACCTGTGGACCGGCAGCCTGCACCGCAACAGCCCCAAGGCCGCGCGGCAGGAGCCCGCCGTCGCCCGCGTCACCGCCATCGGCATGGGCGTCCTCGCCACCCTCGGCACCTGCGCCATCGGCTCGGGACGCAACATCACCTTCCTGCTGGGGCTGGCCTTCCTGGTCGCCGCGAGCGCCAACCTGCCGGTCGTGCTGCTCACCCTGTTCTGGAAGCGGTTCACCGCGCGCGGCGCCGTCTTCGGGCTGCTCGGCGGCCTGCTGGTGTCGATCGTGGTGATCGCGCTCTCGCCGACCTGGCTGCACGACAACGCGGTCATCAAGCTCGACTACCCGGCCGTCATCTCCATCCCCGCCGGCTTCCTGATCGCGTGGCTCGCCACCGTGCTCGGCAGGACCCGCCCCGACCCCGCCGCCTGGGAGTCGATGTCCGTACGCACCCAGCTCGGCGTCGCCCCGGAGCCGGCCGAGGTCCCCGCCCGCACCTGACCCGCGCCGCGCGCCCCCGGGCGCGCGCCCGCACGCACCCCGGCACCAGGACCACGCGTCCGCACGCCGCGCCGGGCCACCTCGGCCCGGCGCACCCGGCCGCCCCGCCGGCCGCGCACAGAAGGACACCGCATGCCTCAGCCCCACCAGACCATGGCGGCGGTGACGCCCGACGGCGTCACCGTCAAGGGCCTCGACCTCGTCGACGACCTCATCGGCGCCGTCCCGTTCACCGACATGGTGCACCTGGAGATCACCGGGCACCTGCCCGCGCCCGGCGCCCGTGCCGCCCTCGACGCGGTACTCGTCGCCCTCACGGAACACGGCACGACCGCCACCGCGGTGGCCGTGCGCCTCACCGACCTGGGCGCGCCCGGGGCGCTCCAGGGCGCGGTCGCCGCGGGGCTGCTGGGCGCGGGCGACCGCTTCCTCGGCGCCCTCGACGGCGCCGCACGGCTGCTCCAGGAGTGGCCCGACGACGCCGAACCCGACGCGCACGCACGCCGGCTGGCCGAGGAGGCGCGCAGCCGCAGGGACCGGCTGCCAGGACTCGGCCACCCCGTGCACACCGAAGGCGACCCGCGCACCGCCCGGCTGTTCGCCGTCGCCGACGCCGCCGGGCTCGACCCGGCGCCGCGCGAGCGGTTCCTGCTGCTCCAGCACCACGCCGAGCGGGCCGCGAACCGGACGCTGCCCGTCAACGTGGACGGCGCGTCCGCCGTCCTGCTCACCGCCGCCGGCATCCCCTGGCAGGTGTGCCGGGGCATCGCGCTGGTCGCCCGCGCCGCCGGGCTCGTCGGCCACCTCTGGGACGAACACCGGGCCCCCGCCGCGCAGGCGATGCTCGACGCCGCGGACGCCGCCGCCCCCTACCGCGCCCCGGAGGCGACCAAGTGACCACGTTCCCGCACCAGTCCGCGCCCGCCGAAGGCTCCTGGCGCGACCCCGCGGCCGAGGCCGTACCCCTGCCGGTGCTGCTGCGCGAGCGCGCCGCCGCCGCACCCGACGCGGTGTTCGTCGAGGACACCGCGGAAGGCCCCGTCACCTACGGCGGGTTCGAGGAACTCGTGCACGCCTGGCGCGGCGCGCTGCACGCCGCGGGTGTGCGGCAGGGCGACCGGGTCGTGACGATGTTCCCCACCGGGCCGGAGGCGCTCGTGGTGTGGATGGCAATCGCCAGGCTCGGTGCGGTCGAGGTGCCGCTCAACACCGCCTACCACGGCCGGGTCCTCGCGACCGTGCTCGCCGACGCCGCCCCCGCGGCCGCCGCGGTGCACCCCCGCTGGGCCGAACGCTTCGCCCCCGCGCAGGCGCCCGAGTCCCTCGCGCTGCCCGTCCTGACCGGCGCCGGCGGCCCCGGCGGCGCCCCGGGCCCGGCGGGCGCGCGGCCTGGAACCGTCCTCCCGCCCGAGCCCGAGCTGCGTGAACACACCACCGCCACCGTCGTCTACACCTCCGGCACCACGGGCCGCTCCAAGGGCGTCCTGATCCCGTGGCGCCAGCTGGAGCGCTCCGCCGTCTGGTGCATCCCCCTCGACGAGGCAGGACCGGACGACCACTGGTACGTGCCCGTCCCACTGTTCCACGTCAGCGGCAAGCTCTCCGTGTACGCGGCGGCCCTGACCGGCGCCCGCGCCGTCACCAGGGACGGCTTCAGCACCTCGCGCTTCTGGCCCGACGTGCGCGCGTACGGGTGCACGACCACCCTGCTGCCGGGCAGCGCGGCCCGCTACCTGGAGTCGGTGCCACCCGCCCCGGGCGACGCCGACAACCCGCTGCGCAACGTCTTCGTGGCGCCCTTCCCGCGCGACCGCGCGGCGTTCGCCGCCCGCTTCGGGGTACGGCTGACCACGGCCTTCAACATGACCGAGGTGAGCTGCCCCGTCGTCAGCGGCTGGCAGCTCGGCCCCGAGGGCAGCTGCGGCCGGGCGCGGCCGGGCGCGCAGATCCGCATCGTCGACGCGTACGACCGCGAGGTCCCGGACGGCGAGACCGGCGAACTCCTCGTGCGCACCGACTCCCCGTGGGAGATCACCGCCGGCTACCTCGGCCTGCCCGACGCGACCGCCGAGGCCACCCGCAACCTCTGGTTCCACACCGGCGACCGGTGCCGCCGCGACGCCCAGGGCTGGGTGTACTTCGTGGACCGCTCGGGCGACGCCATCAGGCGCCGCGGCGAGAACATCTGCTCCACCGACGTCGAGGCGGCCCTCGGCGGGCACCCCGCCGTCGCCGAGGCGGCCGTCGTCGGCGTCCCCTCCGAGTGGGGCGAGCACGACGTCAAGGCGTTCGTGGTGGCCCGCGAGGGCCGCGACCCGGACGGCGTGCCCGGCGGACTCGCCGCCGACATCGCCGACTACGCGCGCAGGGAACTCCCGCGGTTCATGGTGCCGCGGTACGTCGAGATCGTGGACGACCTGCCGCGCACCCACACCCAGCGCGTCCGCAAGGCCGAACTGCGCGCACGGACCGGGCACGACGAGCGCCCCGGCCGCTACCACGACGCCGGCCGCTGACCGCCGCGCGACCCACCCCTCACCGCACGACTGGCCGGGCGGCGCGCCCGGCCGAGCGAAAGGCCACCCGATGAGCATCACCCTCGAACGCGAAGGACAGGTCGCCGTCGTGACCATCCGCCGCCCCGAGCGACTCAACACCCTCGACATGCCCACCCTGGACGCACTGCGGGACGCCTGGATCGAGATCCGCGACGACGACGGGCTGCGCGCCGCCGTCCTCACCGGCGAGGGCGACCGCGCCTTCTGCGCGGGCGCCGACCTCAAGGACTTCCTGCCCCGCCCGCACCCGCTGCGCGACCTGTGGAACCCCGGCGTCGAACTCCGGCCCGACCGCGGTCTCGAACTGTTCAAGCCGGTCGTGGCCGCCGTCAACGGCTACTGCCTCGGCGGCGGTCTCACCCTGATGCTCTCCACCGACCTGCGGGTCGCCGCCGAGCACGCCACCTTCGCCACCCCCGAGGTCGGCCACGGCATCCTCGCGAGCTGCGGCGGCACCCAGCGCCTCGCCCAGCAGCTGCCGCGCGCCCTCGCGATGGAGATGCTGCTCACCGGCGACCGCGTCGACGCGGAGACCGCCCTGCGCTGGGGCCTCGTCAACCGCGTGGTCCCCGCGGCCGACGTGCTGCCCACCGCGCTCGAACTCGCCCAGCGCATCGCCCGCAACGCCCCGATGGCCGTCCAGGCCACCAAGGAACTCGCCCTGCGCTCCGGGGACATGGACACCGCGTCCGGGCTCCGCCTGGAGGACGCCATGGTGCGGCTGCTCCAGGACAGCGAGGACTTCGCCGAGGGCGTCAAGGCGTTCGCCGAGCGCAGGCCCGCCGAGTTCCGGGGGCGGTGACGATGCCGCACACCGCAGGTGCCGCGCCCGCGCGCGGCATCGCCGCCAGAGTGGCGCGCCCCCGGCCCGCACCGCCGCCGTCCACCCTGGCCGACCTGGTGGCCGCGCAGGCGCGCTGGCGGCCGGGGCACACCGCCCTCGTCGACGAGGCGGGCGAACACACCTACGGCGCGCTGCACCGCAGGGTGACCGAACTGGCCGAAGGGCTCCGCGCGCTCGGCGTCCTGCCGGGCGACCCGGTCGCGGTCGCCGACGACCCGTGCGCCGACATGGTCGCCCTCTACCTGGCGACCGCGCTCACGGGCGCCGTGCTCGTACCGCTCAACACCCGCCTCACCGAAGGCGAGCTCGCGGTACCGCTGGGCATGGCGCGGCCCGTGCTCGCCGCCGCCCCGGCCGACCGCGCGGCCGTCCTGTCCCGCGCCCTCGACCGCTGCGGCACCGACACCGTGCTGCTCGCGGGCGGCCCGGAGTCCTCCTGGGCCGACCGTATCGCCGCCGCCGGCGCCGACCGCGCGCCCTCCGGCACCGGCGACGCGGGAGCCGCGGGCCCCGAAAGTCCGCACCTGCTGCTGTTCACCTCGGGTACCACCGGCGCCCCCAAGGCCGCGGTGCTCTCCCAACGGCGCAGCATCGGGGACGCGTTCGGCGCCGCGTTGGCCTCCGGAGTACGGCCGGACGACCGGCTGCTCGCCTACCAGCCGCTCTACCACACCGGCGGCTGGGACTTCCTCAAGCAGTACCTGCTCGCGGGCGGCTCCGCCGTACTCATGCGGAAGTTCGATCCTGACACCGCGCTCGACCTCATCGAACGCCATCGCTGCACCTCGCTGTTCGCGGTCCCGCTGGTCCTCGCGAGGCTCCTCGGCTCGCCCCGGCTCGCCCGTACCGACCTGTCGTCGTTCCGCCGCCTCATGTACGCGAGCTACGAGCCGAGCCGGCTGATCCCCCGCGCCGTCGCCGCCTTCGAGGAGCGCGGGGCGCGCGGGGTGCGCCTCGAACACGTCTACGGGCAGACCGAGGCGGGCTCGTTCATCACCACCCTGCGCCCCGAGGACGCGCGCCCGGACAACCTGGACGCCGTGGGCACCCCCGTGCCCGGCGTGACCGTGGCCCTGCTCGACCCCGAGCAGCGGCAGGTGGCCGAAGGGGAGACCGGCGAGGTGTGCGTACGCGGCGAGACCGTCATGCTCGGCTACCTCGACAACCCCGGGGCCACCGCCGCCGCGTTCGAGGGCGGCTGGCTGCACACCGGCGACCTCGGCCGCAGGGACGCGGACGGGCAGCTCAGGATCGTCGGGCGGCTCAAGGACATGGTGCGCACCGCCGGCGAGAACGTCTTCCCGAAGGAGGTCGAGAGCGCCCTCGTCGAACACCCGGAGGTGCTGGACTGCGCGGTGTTCGGCACGCCCGACGACGAGTGGGACGAGCGGGTCGCTGCCGTGGTGGTGCGCGCACCGGGCTCCGCCCTGACGGCGGAGTCGCTCGTCACCCATCTCCGCCCGCGCCTCGCCGGGTTCAAGCTGCCCCGCACCGTGCGCTTCGTGACGGCGATCCCCAAGACGCCCGCGGGCAAGACCGACCGCAAGGCCCTGCCCGCCCTGCTGGCGGCCCCGGCCGACGCGGAGCCGGCCAGGGGGGCGACGCCGTGACCGCCCGCGCGGCCGGGGCCGCGGGAACCGCCTCGCCTATCCTCGGCTCACGGCGGCATTCGAGGAGGAAGCATGGCGGACGGGCGCGGCGACCCGCTGCTCAGCGTGGAGCGCAGCATCGCGGTACTGGACCTGTTCACGTCCAGGCGGGGCACCCTGACCCTGGCGGAGATGCAGGAGCTGCTGCCGTGGCCGCGGACCACGCTGCACCGCTACGCGCACTCGCTGCGGCAGACCGGCATGCTCTCGTACGACACCAGGAGGAGCCGCTACCGGCTCGGGCCCAAGCTGGTGCGACTCGGGGCCGTCGCGCTCAACGGGCTGCCCCTCGCGGAACTCGCGGGGCCGCTGCTGGAGCGGCTCGTCCGGGTCACGCAGGTCACGGCGCTGCTGACCATCTGGGACGGCGACGCGCCCCTGGTGGTGCGGGAGAACGACAACACCGACCAGCTGGTCTCGCTGAAGATCCGCGAGGGATCGCACCTGCCCGCGTACGACTCGGCGGCGGGGCAGGTCTTCCTCGCCTTCTCGCCGACCGCCCGCGAGCGCTTCGACAGCCAGCAGGACCCGGGCGCCGACCTGGCGGAGCGGGAACGCACCCTCGCGGCCGTACGGCGCGACGGCCTCGCCTACACCGAGGTGCTCTCCGGCCTGCGGGCCTATGCGGCACCGGTGTTCCAGGCGGGGGAGCTGGTCGGCGCGATCAGCATCCTGGGCACGGTCTCGCAGCTGCCGGAGCCCGGCCCCTCGGAACCCACCACGCGGCTGCTCGCCGTCTGCCGGCGGCTGACCGAGGCGCTCGGCGAGGAGTCCCCGGAGGAACCGGGCGCCCTGACGGGCGGCGACCTCGCGCCCGAGGCGCTGCCCCGGAGCGGCGTCGCACCGGAGTGACCAGGCGGCGGCCGGGCGGCGCCCACGCGCGTACGGAAGGAGCGACGACGCCATGACCATCGACGTCACCAGGGACGGCCCGGTCCTCACCCTCACCCTCAACCGCCCCGAACGCCTCAACGCCCTCACGGGCCCCGACTACCGCGACCTCTCGGCGGCCTGGCGTGAGGCGGGCGAGGACGACCGGGTACGGGCCGTCGTGCTGACCGGCGCGGGGGAGCGCGCCTTCTGCACCGGAGCGGACCTCAGGGACACCATCCCGCACCCGCCGCCGCTGCTCGACCTCGCCAAGCCGATGGCCGCGGTGCGGCCCGACCGCGCCCAGCCGCTGTGGAAGCCGGTGGTCGCGGCGGTGCGCGGGTACTGCCTCGGCGGGGGGCTGACCCTGATGCTCCGCACGGACCTGCGGGTCGCGGCCGAGGACGCGGTCTTCGGCCTTCCCGAGGTCGCCTGGGGCATCCCCGTCAACTGCCCGCCCGGGGAGCTGAGTTCGTCCCACCCGGCGGGCGCGCGCTGGACCCTCACGGGCGACCGCTTCGACGCCGCGGAGGCGTACGGCTACGGCCTCGTCAACCGCGTCGTACCGGCGGACCTGGTCCTCGCCACGGCGACCGCGCTGGCCCACCGGGTGGCGGAACACCCCCTGGAGGACCTGATGGCGGTCAAGTACCTGGCCCTGTCGCACTGACCGCGCGCGACGCACTGGCCGCGCCCGCGACGGCCCTCGCGCGTCACCCGCTCCCCGGCCCGGCCGCCCCGCGCCGGGGAGCGGCCGGCCCGGGTGGGCCTGCCGCGCCGGTGGGCGGGGTGTCACACCGTCCGGTGCAGGACGAAGTCCGCGATGCCCGTCATGCGGGTGACGGCGTCCGCGCGCAGACCTGCCGCCGTGAGGGCGGCCACCGCGTGTTCTGTGTGCTCGGCCGCGGCCCGCGCGGACTGCTCGCGGCCGCCCGCCTCGGCCACCAGGCGCGTCGCCTCCGGCAGGTCCTCGCGGGCCGTGCCGCCGGCCACCAGCGCCCGCAGCCGCTCGCCCGCCGGGGTGCCCGACGCCAGGGCGCACACCACCGGGTGGGACTTCTTCGCTGACAGCAGGTCGCTGCCGATGGGCTTCCCGGTCGCCCCGGGGTCGCCGAACAGCCCCAGCAGGTCGTCCGTGATCTGCCCGGCGAGCCCGAGCCGCAGGCCGAAGGCGGCGAGCGCGCGGGCGGCCCGCTCGTCCCCGCCTCCCGCAAGCGCGCCCAGTTCGCACGCCGCCGACACGAGGGCACCGGACTTCGCCTCCGCCATCGCCGTGTACTCGGCCGGGGAGACGTCGTCACGCGACTCGAAGGCGATGTCCATCGCCTCGCCCTCGGCCATCCGCGTCACCGCCTCCGCGAGCACCGCGACCGACCGCGCCGTGTGGGCCGCGGGCCGCGCGGCCAGCACCCGGAACGCCTGCGCGAGCAGGGCGTCCCCGGTCAGCATCGCGCGCGGGGCGCCGAAGACGTCCCACGCCGTGGGCCTGTGGTGGCGCAGGCGGTCGCCGTCGATGATGTCGTCGTGCAACAGCGTGGCCGCGTGCACCAGTTCGGCCGCCACGGCGGCCTCTGCCGCGTCCGCGGGGTCGCCGCCCGCCGCCTCCGCGCACGCCCGCACGAGCAGCGGCCGCAGCAGCTTGCCGCCCGGCCGGTCCGTGGGGCGGCCCTCCTCGTCCAGCCACCCGAAGTGGTAGCCGGCCGCGACCGCCGTCGCCGCGGGCAGCGCGTCGACCCAGCCTCGCAGCGCCTCCCGCACATCGGCCGCCGGGTCCGTTCGCCGCGGGGTGCCGGGCTCCTCACCGGGCGCGAGCGCGCGTATGTCCATGCCGTACCAAGCCTCCTGACCCCGGCACGGCACGCGGCGGCGCCGCGGCGGCCCCGGCAGGACCGGCCGTGTCCGGTCCGGAACCCTACCCGAGCGAGGCCCGGGGCCCCGGGCGTCCCGGCCGCCCCTCAGGACAGCCGCCCCGGAGCAGCGCTTCGGCCCGTTCCTCGCCATCCTGCCCGGCACGGTGAACGACGTCGTCGTCGACGACCCCGCCACCCTCGGCCACCTGGGTGGCGGCTGGTGGCGCACCCCGAGCGACCCGACCGGCTTCCGGCACACGGCAACGCCGAGGCGCACGGCGACCTCGGCGCCGCCCACCGCATCGGCGACCCCCCCGGGACGGTTCCGAGGCCGCCCAGGGCGCCGCGCCCGTCGTGGTGACGTACGGGCTGCCGGACGGGCGGACCGGCACGGTCCTCACCATGGAACGCACGTGGGTGCCCCGGGCGGTGCGCGGCACCGGCAGGCTCACCGAGCAGGTCCCGCCGGTGCTGCTGCCCACCGACACCGCCCGCTTCGGCGACGGCACGCCCGTCCCGTACGGCGAGGACGCCGGGGCGAGTGCCGAGGGCCTCGTCGTCCGGCGGGGCGGTACGTCCGTCACCGTCGAGTGGGGGAGAGCGCCCGCGGCCACCGTGGAGGCGACGGACGTGACCCTGCTGCGCGGGGGAGCGCGCAGGATCCACGTCCTGCGCGTCCCGCACGGCGGCACCCTCACGACGGTCGTGCGGGCGGGCTGAGCCGACGGGCCTCGACACAGGGGGCCTTCCCGGCGAAGGCGGCGCGGGGGCACGCCACGGGACGTGCCCCCGCGCGGGTGGCGCCCCGGGTGCGGCCCGGCCGGTGCGCCGGGCCGCGGGGAGGGAGCGGGGCGTCAGTGCAGGGTGAACTTCTGGGCTGCGGAGCCGTTGCAGTCCCAGATCCGCAGCCGCGTGCCGTTGGCCGTCGCGCCGTCCGGCGAGTCGAGGCAGCGGCCGGACTGCGGGTTGAGCAGCGAACCGTCGCTCTGCTGCACCCAGTTCTGGCCGCCGACGCCGTTGCAGTCCCAGAGTTCGACCTCGGTGCCGGCCGCGGTGCCGTTGCCGTCGATGTCGAGGCAGCGCCCGATGGTGCTGAGCGAGCCGTTCGCGTGGTGGGTCCAGTACTGGTCCTCGGCGTAGGACTGGCAGTCCCACAGCTGGACCGCCGCGCCGTTGACGCCGGTGTCGTCGGCGGCGACGTCCACGCACTTTCCGCCGGGCCCGGTGATCGTGGACTGCGGACCGTTGGGCACGTCGGTCTCGCCGGAGTACCCGGCCGACACGATGTTCGCCTGCACCGCGTTCTCCGCCGCGTCGGTGGGATAGCCGGAGACCATCACGCCCTCGAAGAACGTGCCCATGTTCCAGTTGCTGTTGTCGCCGCCCGTGCCCAGGATGATGCCGCCCTCCTGGTGCATGGGCCGGTAGCCGCCGCGGGTCGGCAGGGCGCCGTCCCACCACGTCGACAGGGCGCCCGACTGGGAGTTGCCGCCCTTGAGCGCGTAGGTGGTCTGGCCGTCGTTCTTCAGCACGGCGGTGACGAACGGGGTGTTGTTGCCCCTGTTCGCGGTGTTGGAGCCGTTGTCGCCCTGGAACATGCCGTTCTCCAGGTCGGCCTCCACCCAGGGCCCTGAGCCGGTGCAGGGCGCGAAGTAGCAGGTGGTCGCGATGGAGACCGCGTCCATGTGGCCGTTGCCCGTGTCGGCCGGCGTGCTCTCGGCGTTGCCGTAGTCGAAGCAGCAGGCGGAGCCCACATGGGTGCCGCTCGCCACCATGTAGGCGCCCTCAGCCTGGCCGTTGACCGCGGTGCCGGACGCCGCGCTCCTGGAGCGGTAGCCCACGCCGGGCGAGATCCAGATGCCGTACGCCTTGTGCCCGCCGACCGTCACCGCGAGTTCGGCGGCGTCCGCGCCGCGGTCGGCGCCCATGCCCGAGGTGCCGGCGGGGCCCGGCGTGAGGTCGTTGTGCCGGGGCGACTGGTCGTAGATCTTGTCGATCCGGCACTGCGTGTCGGCGCAGAAGGCGTCCTGCGCCTGGGCGTCGGCGTAGCCCCCGGCTGACAGCAGCCCGATGTCGGCGCTCGCGCCGTCCGAGGTGCGGGTGACCTGGTAGAGCGGTCCGTCGTAGGAGGCGTACAGGGCGCGCGTGGTGCTGTGCGCGGCCACGCAGGGCGTGCCCGCCGCGCCGTAGATGTCGCAGGGCAGCGAACCGGCGGCCTGCGCCGCCGGGGGCAGGGCCGTGCCGAGGCCGAGCAGCAGCCCGGCGACGGCCAGCGCCGAGAGCAGGGCGCGGCGGAGGCGGGCGGACAGGGGAGGCGCCGCGGGGCCGGCGGTGGGTCTTCTTTCGCGCATGGTGTGCTCCAGACGTGGGGTATCAGAGCTCGAACTCGACTACGCGGTGGCCGAAGCGGCCGACTCGGAAGCTACGCCCGCTGTTTGAACCCGTCAATGTTTGTTGCAAATAAGGGAGTTCGGTCTTTCGTTCTGTTGGCAAGTGTTGATTCTCTGGCGGGGTGTCGCTGCTGCCGCCCGGCGCGCCGGGGCCAGTGCGCCGGCGTGTCCCGAACGCACGGAGGCCCGCCGCCCCGAAGGGCGGCGGGCCTCCGTGCGGGTGGCGCCCGGGGCGTGCGGCGTCAGACCGAGGCGGCGACCCTCCGGTCCGCCGAGCCCGCGCGCCGGCCGGGACTCACCGCCTCCTGGAGGATCTCCCGCACGCACCGGGTGTACGACGTGAGCGCGGCGGCGGCCACCTCCGTGTCGGGGTAGCGGCCGAACAGGTACAGCCCCTCAAGGGTGCGCACCACCCACAGGCACGCCTTCCCGCTGTCGGAGAGCCGCAGCAGCGCCCGAGCGTTCCACCCCGCCCAGTCGCGCGCGCCGGGGAAGTCCCGCACGTCCATGTAGGACAGCAGCGAGAACGGGTCGGGGGAGGTCTTCTTGAAGTCGACCCCGAGCAGTTCGCAGACCCGGAAGAACGGCACCCGCGCCACCCGCCGGGCCTCGCGCGCGGAGCGCTGGGCCGTCCGTACCGCCTCGGGGAAGCCGCACCCCGGCGGCAGGTCGATCTCGACGGGGCCGCCCTCCACGTACCACCCCACCGAGGCCGACCACTCGGAGCGCGTACGGGTGTGGAACGGCATCACCGTGCGGTACGGGCCCGTGGCCCCGAGCCCGCGCACCGCAAGCGCGCTGGCCGCCAGCACGCCCGCGGGCAGCGCGCTGCTCTCCTGCTTGCACAGTTCGGCGAGGGCCTCCGTGTCGTCCGCGTCGAGCAGCCAGGCGAACACCGACTTCTGCGGCAGCAGTTCGTCGTCGCCCGTGCCGAGGGGCAGCGGGAAGCCGGGCGGGCGGCCGCCGCTGTCCTCGATGAAACGTTTCCACCTCAGGACCGCCGGGTGGTCGCGCCCCACGAGGGACGCCTGGTGCCGCTGCTCGCGGCTGTAGCCGACATGGCTGCCGGTCGCGGGCAGCGCGGGCGGACGCCCCTCGCGGGCCGCCCGGTAGAACTCCTGGATCTCGTGGACCATCCCGAACAGCGTGTACCCGTCCGTCTGCGTGTGGTCGAAGGCCAGCAGCACGGTCGCCGAGCCCGGCCGCTGCACGGTCTCCACCCCGTAGCACGGCCAGCTCAGGGTGTCGGTGGCCGCATCAAGACGGTCCGTGAGGAAGCGGCCGAGCACCTGGCTGTCCCGGAACTCCCCGAGCACCGCGCTGTCCACGCCGATCACCTCACGCGGGAGCGTGAAGCGGTGCAACTCCCCGCCCTCGCTGCGGAATCCGCTGCGCAGCGTCTCGTGTCTGCCGATCCAGCCCACCAGTGCCCGGCCGAACGCGTCGGTGTCGAGCTCGCCGTCCACCTCGAAGGCGACGCCTCCCCAGTCGGCGGTGCGCGCCCCGCGCTCCTGGAGCCGCACCGTGGTGAGGACGTGGGACTCCTGGTTGTACGACGGCGGTACGGAGTCCCGCTCCGCCCGCCGTGCCGCGGCCAGCGCGGGCGGATGGAGCGTCCACTCCCGTACCTGCCCGGGACGCACGGGGTATTGGCTGAGTTCGGTCATCTTCACACCGGGGACAACGACGCGCCGCGGGGACGGGCACTGTGCCGCGTACGGCACGAGTGTTCGGCTGGGTATCACACGAGTGTCAAGGCCCTGGTTTTCCGCCGTACGCGCCGTACGCGCCCGCGGTCCGCCGCCGTCAACCGAGGCCCGGCGGGCGCACGGACGAGGGCGCGCCCGCGTGCAGCGCGCGCCGCCCGTCGCCGGTGCGCGGCGGCCCGGCCCGCTCGATGACCAGCAGCGCGGTGTCGTCCGCCGCGCGTCCGCCGGTGTGGGCGAGGAGGTCCTGGCGCAGCCGCTGCACCAGGCTGTCGGGGCTGTCGGGCAGGAAGGCCGCCACCCGCTCGGCCAGCGGATAGAACTCCCCGGTGGGCGAGCGCGCCTCGATCACGCCGTCCGTGTAGAGCACGAGCAGGTCGCCCGGTTCGAAGGTGAACGGATCCGTGCGCGGCTCACCTCCGCGCAGCCCCGTCATCCCCAGTGGCGGCGACGGGCTGCGGGGGTGCAGCGGCTCGACCCCGCTGCCGCGCACCAGCAGCGGCGGCGGATGGCCGCAGTTGACCATCTGGGCCTGCGACCCCCGGTCGGGCAGGTCGAGGACGAGGGCGGTGATGAAGTGCTCGCCCGGGTCGTGCTCGGTGTCCGCGACCTCCTCAAGCTCGCGGCAGACGCTCTCCTCCAGGGTGGCCACCAGGTCAGGCAGCGCGGGGTGGCGGTGGGCGCCCTCGCGGAAGGAGGCGAGCACGACGGAGGCCTCGCCGATGGAGGTGAGCCCGCTGCCCCGGACGTCGCCGATGATCACCCGGGTCGAGGGGTGCGCGGCGCGCGCGGTCGCGAAGAGGTCGCCGCCGATCCTGGTCTCGTCCTCCGCGGTCAGGTACAGCCAGGCGACGCGCAGCGGGCCGATCCTGCGGGGCGGGGGCCGCAGCAGCACCCGCTGCGCCGTCTCGGCCACCGACCGCGCCTCGGTCAGCTGTCTCGCACGGCGCTCGCGCGCCAGGCTGACGAGGACCACCAGCAGGGAGAGCACGGCGAGCGCGATGATCTGCGACACGTGGTTGGCCGTGCCGAGCCCGCCGTGGAACACCGCGATGAACACCTGCGCGAGCAGCGCGAGCGCCCCCGCGAGCGCCGTCAGCCGCGCCCCCGCGAGGGCCACGGTGAGCGCGGGCGCGATCACCAGCAGCGGCCCCAGGTGTACGTCGTCCGGCGCCTGGACGTCCACCGCCGTGATCGCCGCGATCAGCGCGAACGGAACCGCGACCAGCTTGCCGCGTCCCGACGGCGGGTCCAGAAGGCGCTCCGACACACTCCTCCTGCCCATTCACCCCGTATACACCCTTTCGGTGGCCGGTGCATGTCTCCCGGACGGTCCCCGGCCGGGGAACCGTCCGGGGCTCAGCGGCGCGGCTCGATCCGCAGACCGCCCGTCATCACCTCGCGGATGTGGCCGCCCGTGAGCATGTCGTGCGGGTAGCCGAGGCCGATCGCGCTCGCCGCGTCGAGGCGGGCCAGCTGGGAGGCGGTGAGCTCGACGTCGAGCGCGCCCAGGTTGTCCGCGAGCTGCGAGGGCGTGCGCGCCCCGACGACCGGCGCGGTCACGGCCGGGTTGCGCAGGGTCCAGGCGAGCGCGACCTGGGCCGAGGAGCGGCCCAGCTCGGCGGCGACCTCCCGCACGGCGTCGGCGACCGCGAGGTTGCGCTCGGTGACGGTGCCGAGGGCGGGATTGAAACTCCTGCGGGTGCCGTCACCCGCGCCCGCCGCGGCCAGGTCGTCACGGCCGTACTTGCCCGTGAGCACCCCGCCGGCCAGCGGCGAGTACGGGACGACGCCGAGCCCCAGCTCGCGCGCCATGGGGATGAGGTCGTGCTCCCCGGCGCGCTCGACCAGGCTGTACTCGATCTCCAGGGCGACAAGCGGCGACCAGCCGCGCAGGTCGGCGAGGGTCTGCCGTTCCCACCCAGGCTGTTGCAGGGGTCATGACCACCCGCACCCCGGACGCGGATCAGGAGCTGGCCGCGTTCCTGCGGACCCGGCGCGAGCGCCTCGATCCGCGTGACTTCGCCCTGCCGCCGCGCCGTGGGGCCAGGCGGACCCCGGGGCTGCGCCGCGAGGAGGTCGCCGAGCTCGCCGGGGTCAGCGTCGACTACGTCGTACGGCTGGAACAGGCGCGCGGGCTGCGGCCCTCCGCCGACGTGGTCGAGGCGCTCGCCCGCGCGCTCCGGCTCGGCCCCGACGAGCGCGCCTGCCTCTTCGACCTGACGAGACAGCGCCGGCGCGACGCGGAAGGGCCCGCCACCACCGCGGCGCCGCAGCTGGCCCGCCTGGTCGCCGACCTGTCGCCGCTCCCGGCCATGCTCATGAACCACCGCTACGACATCCTGGCGTGGAACCCCGAGATGGCCGCCCTGCTCCTGGACTTCGGGACCCTGCCGGCCGCGCGGCGCAACGCGATGTGGCTGTGCCTTGCGCACCCGGAGACGCGCGAGCGCTATGCCGACCGCGAGCGCGTCCTGCGGGAGGGCGTCGCCCATCTGCGCTCCGCGTGGGCCGCGCACCCCGAGGACCGCGTGCCGGCCGGCCTGATCGCCGAGTGCGCCGCCCACGACGAGGAGTTCGCCCGGCTCTGGACCGAGCGCGACGTGCGGGTCAACGGCCGTGGAAGCAAGGCGGTGCGCCATCCCGACGCCGGGGCGCTCGCGGTGCACTTCGAGGTGCTCACGCCGCTCCAGGACACGGACCAGCGGCTGATGATCTGCCGCCCCGCGGACGGGGCGAGCCGCGCGGCGCTCGACGGGCTGACCGGGCGGTGACCCGCGCACGCGGCGGCCTCCCGGCAGTCCTGGGGCCCGCCGGGCAGCGGCGCCCGGTGTGAGGCCGGCCCGCAAAACGCGGACAGGCGTCGGCCGCGGCGGGCCGGCTGACCGCAGGGACGCGGCCCTACCGGGGGTCCGGGCCGTCGTCCCCGCGCGGGCCGTCCTCCGCGCGGGCGCCGCCGTCCCCGGTGTGCGCGGCGTACGGGGCTTCGGCGCCGCGGTCCACGGGGTCGCGGCCCGCGCCGGGCAGCGGCGGGTTCTCGTCCGTGACCTCCGCCGTGCCGCCCGCGGCCGGCAGGCCGTGGGTGCCCACGTGCACCAGGTAGGCGATGACGGCGCCGGCCAGGGGCGCCACCAGGAAGACCCACACCTGGCTCATGGCGTTGTTCGCCGCGAACACGGCCGGGCCGAGCGCCCGCGCGGGGTTGACGCTCGTCCCGGTCAGCGGGATGCCGATCAGGTGGATCACCAGGAGCGACGCGCCGATGGGCAGGCCGTCGAAGCCCTTGGCGCCCTTCTGGTGGGTGGTGCACAGCACCACGAAGACCAGTAGCGCGGTGAGGATCGTCTCCGCGAGGAAGGCGCCGCCCATCGTGATGTGCACCGCCGAGTCCGCGCCGTAGCCGTCGGTGCCGAAGGCGCCCCTGCCGAAGGTCTTGAAGGCCGGTACGGAGCGGGCGAGCCAGGCGAGCAGCGCGGCGCCCGCGAGGCCGCCCGCGAGCTGGGCGACCCAGTAGCAGACGCCCGTCAGGGGGCTGATCCTGCGTGCCAGCACCATGCCGAGCGTCACGGCGGGGTTGACGTGCGAGCCGGAGACCGGCCCGATCGCGTAGACGATGGCCAGCAGGACGAAGCCGAAGGCGAGGGCGATGCCGACGGTGCCCACGAAGGGCTTGGCGAAGATCGCGGTGCCGACGGCGAAGAAGACCAATGCGAGCGTCCCGAAGAACTCGGCGATCAGCGCGTGCGCGTCGAGGGGGCGCGTCGGTGTGCGGCCCGTGCCCGGCGCTGAGCTGCGCGACCCCTGCGATGTGGTGTGTGTAGTGCTCATGACATCCCCTTCGCGGGTGACGGCGAGAGCGGCGGGCGCCGCCCGCGTACACACCGGGAGCCCCCGCACTCCACCGCGTGCGCGACCTCGGCGGCCGCCTCGATCCCGTGGATCACACTCAGTCCCAGCGACCTTAACGCCGCCGCGCCGGGCTGTCGCGGCGAGCGGACCGCGGCCCGGCCGCGCCGGGCACGCACGGTGTTCCGCCGCGCGGGCCACTGGCTACCGTGTCCCCATGGCAGACGAGGGGCCGCGGGCGGCGTCCGCACGCGCCGAGGACGTGCTCGCCCTGCTGCACCTGGTCGGCGGGGCCCGCGGGGCGGGGCCCGCGCTGGAGTGGCTGGCACGGCGCACCGGCGGGACCGCCGCGGTGGTCGCGGACGACGGCTCCGTCGCCGCCTCGGCGCCCGGCCGCCCGAGCCGCGCCGCGCTGGCCGCCGTGCGCGAACTGCGCCTGCGCGGCGCGCCGTCCGGGGTGGCCGGCACCGGCAAGGGGCGCACCGCGCAGGTGGTGGCGCTCGGCCCGGGCGAGAGCCTGGTGGTCGAGGGCAGCGCGGACGACCGGCACGGGCCGCTCCTCGCCGACGCGGCCAGGGTGCTCGAAATGGCCCTGCGCTCACAGGAGTACGCCAGGGACCGGCGCCGCATGGAGGCGGCGCGCGCCCGCGGCAGGGAGGCCGTGCTCCACCTGCTGGTGGGCGGCGACGTCGCGCTCGCCCACCGCGTCTCGGGTGCGATGGGCGACCGGCTGCCCGGCCCGCTGCGCGTGTGCGTGGTCGAGGCCCCCGCCGCCGAGCGCGGCGCCGCTGCCGCCAGGCTCGAACGGGTCGCCGCGGGCGCGGCCTGGATCGTGCCGTGCCCCGTGCGCTCGCGGCACCTGATCGCGCTGGTGCCCGCCCGGATCGCGGGCTGGGAACGGGACGCGCTCGCAGAACTGCCGGAGTGCCGGATCGGGACCAGCGCGGAAGTGGCCCTGCGGGACACGGCCTTGGGCTACGAGCAGGCCTTCCACGCCCTGACCGCCGCCCGCGGCGCCCCCGGCCGCGGTGGGCGCTTCAGCAGCCACGACACCCTCGTGCCGCCGCTCGGCCCGGCCGGCGTCCGGTGGGCCGCCCGGGTGCTCGGACCCTGTCTCGCGTACACACCGGCCAGGCGCTCCGATCCCGACGCGGCGGAACTGCTGGACACACTGGCGTCCTGGCTGACCTTCGGCACTGGAGCCGACCGCCATCTGAAGATCCACCGCAACACCCTCACGGCCCGGGTGCGGCTGCTCGAACAACTCCTGGAGACAGAGCTGTTGACCGGGGTCGCCGGGCGGGCGACCGTATGGCTCGCGCTGCGGCTCCGCACCCCCGCGGCAGCGCCGGGGCCGGGGGGCGAGCCGGGGCTGTCCGCGCTGCTCGCGGCGCCCGCCGCGCAGAGCTGGGCCCACGCCCGCACCCGTCCGCTCGGCGCGTCCGGCCTCGACGCCGTACGCGCCTGGCTCCGCGCGGGCACCAGGCTCGCCGAGGCGGCAGCGGCGCTCGGCATCTCACCGCCGGGGCTGCGCAAGCGCCTCGTACGGGCGGAGGACGCCCTCGGCAGGTCGCTGCTGCACGCCCCGAGCGCCACCCACGAGCTGTGGCTCGCCTTCAGAGCACTCGGGGAGTTGTGAGAACCCGCGTCGCCTCGCCACTGTGCGGGGCGAAACCCGGGGCTGCGGTCACTGGGCGGGAAAGGCCTCGCCCCCTGGAGGGCCGCTCCTCTAGTGTCCTTCTGGCGCGGCCGGGGCGGTGCCGCGCGGGCCCGGCCGGCACGACCACGGGGGAGCCGTGGCGGCGGCCCGCACGTACGCCTCCCCGGTCGGCGCGCCTCAGGTGAGGTGCGCCACCAGGAGCGCGATCAGGGCGAGCGCCGGCGCGAGGACCTGGACCAGGGCCGCGCGGAGCTTGGTGCGGTCGCTCGACACGAGGACGAGGCCCGCGAGGACCATGCTGCCGGTGCCGGTGACCGCCAGCGTCGTGCCGACGGTCACCGTGCCCGCGAGCACCAGGACCGCGCCGACGATGGCGGCCACGGCCAGGAACAGGTTGTAGAACCCTTGATTGTAAGCGAGTTGGCGTGTCTCCTGCGCCTGCTCCGCCGAGGTGCCGAAGGTCGCGCGGGTGGCGGGGGCCGTCCAGCGGAACGACTCGAGGACGAAGATGTAGAGGTGGATCAGCCCTGCGACCATGGCCAGGACGAGCCCCGCGACCAGCATGTGTGCTCCAGTAGTCCAACTGCCCCGTGACCGGGGGCTTCCACGCCGTGCCGACGGGTGCGGCAGGCCGCCGCATCGTAACAGCGGGCGCCCCGCGCGCCCGTGCCAGGCCCGCACGGGCCCCGACCGGCCGGCGAGGACATACGGTGGTCCGTCACGGTGTGCGGTGGTGTGCGCCGTGGTGCCGGCCGGCGGGGCCGGGGTGCGAAAGGTGGAGAACATGCGCCTGTTGTCGGGATGGGTGTCCTGCGGACGCGCGCACCGCGCCGCCCGGGACCGGGCGGCCACGGGGGAGCCGGGCGGGCGGCCAGGCCGGTCCTGCGTGCGGTTCGGCGGCCGGCCGTCGGAGCGTGTGGCGCTCCGCGCGGGGGCGGAGCGCCACCGGCGCGCGGGCACCGTACGGGCGACGCGGCCGCACCGTGCCGGCGCCGCCTGCCAAGACCCCGGGCGCGGCACCGGCGGCGAGCCTCAGCGCGCCCCGTACGGGCCGGGCGCCAGGCAGACGTCGCGCGTCGGAGAGCCCTTCGCAGGGGGCCCGGCGTGAGGACCCTCCTGATCGACAACTACGACTCCTTCACGTACAACCTCTACCAACTGCTCGGCGAGGTGAACGGCAGTGCGCCGGTCGTCGTGCGCAACAGCGCCGACTGGTCCGGCCTGCGCGAGGAGGACTTCGATGCGATCGTCGTCTCGCCGGGCCCCGGCCGGCCCGAGCGCGAGCGCGACTTCGGCATCAGCGCCGACGCGATCCTCGACAGCGGACTGCCCGTGCTCGGCGTCTGCCTCGGCCACCAGGGCATCGCCCACCTCTTCGGCGGTGGCGTCGGGCTCGCCCCGCGGCCGATGCACGGCAGGATCTCCCGGGTCCACCACGAGGGCACGGGACTCTTCGCCGGCCTGCCGTCCCCCTACGAGGTGGTGCGCTACCACTCCCTCGCCGTCACCGCCCTCCCGGCCGGCCTGGAGCGGACCGCGTGGACCGAGGACGGCGTCGTCATGGGGCTGCGCCACCGGACCAGGCCGATCTGGGGAGTGCAGTTCCACCCCGAGTCCATCGGCAGCGAGTACGGCCGCGAACTCCTCGCGAACTTCCGCGACCTGGCGCTCGCGCGGACCGCCGCGCGGCGGCGCCCCCGCTACCGCGTGCACGTGCGCACGGTGCCCCACGAGCCGGACACCGAGACCGCGTACCGCGCGCTGTTCCACGGCCGAGACCACGGCTTCTGGCTGGACAGCGGCACCGTCGTCGAGGGCCTTTCCCGGTTCTCCTTCCTCGGCGACGGCAGCGGCCCGCTCGCCGAGTACCTCACCTACCGCGTCGCCGACCGCGCCGTGACCGTGCGCTCGGGCGGCACGGAGGAGACCGTCGGACGGCCCTTCTTCGACTACCTGGAGGAGCGGCTCGCCGAGCGCGCCGTCCCCACTCCTGAGGGACTGCCGTTCGACTTCAACCTGGGCTACGTCGGCTACCTCGGCTACGAACTCAAGGCCGAGACCGGCGGTGCCGAGGTCCACAAGGCCGAGGCCCCCGACGCCGCCCTCCTCTTCGCCGACCGCATGCTCGCCGTCGACCACGCCGAAGGCGTGAGCCACCTGCTGGCGCTCTCCCTCGGCGACGACACCACCGGCGCCACCGCCTGGCTCGACGCGACCGCGGCACGCCTGCGGACCCTGCCGCCGCCGGCACACGGCCGGGAGCCGGCCCCCTTCGAAGGCGTCGGCATGACCGGGCCGGCCGCCGCGGGCACCGTGCGCCCGCGCCACGGCGAACGCGCCTACCTCGGCCGGATCGCCGAGTGCCTCGAACAGATCCGCCAGGGCGAGACGTACGAGGTGTGCCTGACCAACACGGTCACCCTGCGCGCCGCCGTCGACCCGCTGCGGACCTACGGGCGGCTGCGCCGCATCAGCCCCGTGCCGTACGGCGCGCTGCTGGACTTCCCCGGCGTCGCCGTGCTCTGCGCGTCGCCCGAGCGCTTCCTCACCGTGGGGACCGACCGGGTCGCCGAGTCACGGCCCGTCAAGGGGACCCGGCCGCGCGGCGCGACCCCGGCCGAGGACGAGGCGCTGCGCGGGGACCTCGCGGGCCGGGAGAAGGACCGCGCGGAGAACCTGATGATCGTCGACCTGATCCGCAACGACCTCAACGTCGTCTGCGAGATCGGCTCCGTCCACGTGCCCACGCTCTTCGACGTCGAGACCTACGCCCCGGTCCACCAGCTCGTCTCCACCGTCCGCGGCACGCTCCGCGCCGGGGAGAGCGCGGTCTCCTGCGTCCGTGCGGCCTTCCCCGGCGGCTCGATGACCGGCGCGCCCAAGCTGCGGACCATGGAGATCATCGACCGGCTCGAAGAGGGCCCGCGGGGCGTCTACTCCGGGTCGCTCGGCTGGTTCTCCCTCAGCGGCGCGGCCGACCTCAACATCGTCATCAGGACCCTCGTCGCCGCCGGCGACCGGGTCTCCTTCGGCGTGGGCGGCGCGATCGTCGCCCTGTCCGACCCGGCGGAGGAGTTCGAGGAGACCGTCGTGAAGTCCCGCGCCATGGTCACCGCCGTGCTCGACACCGCGGCACCGCCCGTGGACGGCGAACCGCCGGCCTCTCGCGGAGAGTGACACGGGTGGGGCGCGGTGGGGCAGGCCGGGCGCGGCTCCCGCAGGGCGGCGCCCGGCCCGGCCTCAGGAGGCCGCCGCCCCCGCGCGGCGCAGGGCGAGCAAACTCACCATGTCGTAGGCGACGTGCGAGGCCGCGACCGAGGTGATGTCGGCGTGGTCGTAGGCGGGCGCCACCTCCACCACGTCCGCGCCGACGATCCGGGTACCGGCCAGACCGCGCAGGATTTCGAGCAGTTCGCGTGAGGTGAGGCCGCCCGCCTCCGGGGTGCCGGTGCCGGGGGCGTGCGCCGGGTCGAGGACGTCGATGTCGACGGAGACGTACAGCGGGCGGTCGCCGATCCGCTCCCGCACCGCGGCCACCGTCTCGTCCACACCGCGCCGCATCACGTCGGCGGCGGTCACGATGCCGAAGCCGAGCCGCCTGTCGTCGGCGAGGTCCGCCTTGCCGTACAGCGGGCCGCGAGTGCCGATGTGGCTGAGCGCCTCGGTGTCGAGCAGCCCCTCCTCAACTGCCCGGCGGAACGGTGTGCCGTGGGTGTACGGCTCCCCGAAGTACGTGTCCCAGGTGTCCAGATGGGCGTCGAAGTGCAGCAGGGCCACCGGCCCGTGCACCCGGGCCGCGGCCCGCAGCAGCGGCAGCGAGAGGGTGTGGTCGCCGCCGACCGTCACCACCGACGCGCCGCCCGCGGCGAGTTGGCCGACGCGCTCCTCCACGGTGGCCACCGCCTGCCCGATGTCGTACGGGTTCACGGCGATGTCGCCCGCGTCCGCGACCTGCACGGCGGCGAACGGGGACACGTCGAGCCCCGGGTGGTAGGGGCGCAGCAGCCGGCTGGCCTCGCGCACCGCGGCGGGCGCGAACCGCGCGCCGGGCCGGTAGGACACACCGCTGTCGAAGGGGATGCCGACCACGGCGACTTGGGCGGTGCCGACGTCTTCGAGGCGGGGCAGCCGCGCGAAGGTGGCGATACCCGCGTAGCGGGGCACCACCGAGCTGTCGACGGGTCCCACAGGTCCTGCGGGCGCGCCGGCCGGCGGCTGCTGCTCGTTCGATGTCACGGGACGGGTTCCTCCATGTGGATAAGGAATGAGCGGTGCGGCGCGGGCGCGCCCGGTGGGGGAGCCCGCACGGCACCAGCAGCTTACGCCGCGGTCGCCTTTTGATTGCGCGTCAGAATGGGAAAGGGAATTGCTTTCCCGTTGGCGGGGCCTTGCGTGCGACTCTCCTGGGGAATCGATCCGGGTTCCGCTTGGTGTTCTCAGGCGATCTTCCAGGGGTCCTCGCGGTATGTCGTGGCGCCGCCGTGCGCGAGGACGGATTTCTGATCGCGTGTCATTGGCCGAGAGGTGGGCCGCAAGGAGGGCAGGCCGTGGATCCACGGCGCCGTTATGGGCGTTTTGGTGCCGTTCATACCTAATCCCACTTCTGGGCATTTGAGGTAAGTTATTGCTCTCTGGCGGGTGTTGTCGGGGGTCGTTGCGCCTCTGTTCGGTGATATGCGTCACCAGAAGGGGTGTAGGGGCCTGTTGGGGCGGTGCCTCATTTCGCGCGAGTCCAGGGCGCGTTGGGGCTTCCGGCGGCCGGGGGAAGATCGGGTATTCCCTCGCTGAGGGCGTTTAAAGCATCGCTGCATGAATTCAGAACTTGTTTCGCTGCGAGGTCTTCGCTTACGTTCTCGTCATTCCGGACAGACCGCCGAATCCTGCCGCTGCCCGGATACCTCAACCACTGAACTCATCCATACGGCAGGAGCGGGGGACCCAGGTAAGTCGCCGTGCCGCGCATGCGGACCGGCTCGGGGTGAAGCCGCAGCCATGCGGCCGGGCATCTCCAGCCCGAACCCGACAGCTCACCTCGCAGGCGACGGAGAGGAATTCAGCATGCCCAAAAAGGCCAACCACCGCCGTCCCCTGTCCCGATCGCTGACCCGCGGCCTCATGGCCGCAGGTGTGGGCGGCGCGGTGATCGCCGTACCCCTGCTGACCGCCGCAGCGGCCAACGCCGCGCCGGCTCCGCAGTCCGTGGCCCACGAAGCCGCGGTCCACCAGGCCGCCAAGGCCCCCGTGCGGGCCCACGCGGCCGCACACACCGCCGCGGGCTCCGTGTACACCGTGGTGCCCGGGGACTCGCTCTCGAAGATCGCCTTCGACCACTCGCTGTCCGGCGGCTGGCACAAGCTGTACCAGGACAACCGGGAGGCGGTCGGCGGCAACCCGTCGCTGATCCACCCCGGCCTCAAGCTGTCCCTCGGGCACAGGGCCGCCGCCTCAGCCGCCCACACCACGGGCGCCGCCCACACCACGGGTGAGCGCGCCGGGCACACCGAGCACACCGAGCGCAAGACCGTCATCAAGACGGAGAACACCGCGGACACCGCCCCGGTGAAGAAGGCCGCGGCCCCGGTGTACGCCGACAACCTGGACGGCTGGATACGCCAGTCGCTGGCCATCATGGCCCAGCACGGCATCCCCGGCAGCTACGACGGCATCTACCGCAACATCATGCGCGAGTCGTCCGGCAACCCGACGGCGATCAACAACTGGGACTCCAACGCGGCCCAGGGCACCCCGTCCAAGGGCCTGCTCCAGGTGATCGACCCCACGTTCCAGACCTACCATGTCGCGGGCACCTCGATGGACCCGTACGACCCGGTGGCGAACATCACCGCCGCGTGCAACTACGCGGCTGCGACGTACGGCTCGATCGACAACGTCAACGGCCCGTACTGACGGACACACCGCCCGCTCGGGTCCGCCGGAACACACCGGCGGTCCGGGCGGGCGGCACGCGGAGGCCCGCCGGAACACACCGGCGGGCCTCCGTACGTCCTCCGCGTGTCGTCCGTGTCAGGGAGCGGAGTCCTTTTTGTTGGGGGATGCCGCATATGCCTGAGCGGGTGTCATCGGTACGCCGTTGATCTCGACCGTCTTGTACTGGCTCACCTCGGCGCACGCCTTCGAGTCGTCCGCGGTGTCCGCGTGGGCGCCCGAGACGGCCTCGTGCGCGTCCCCCGAGCCGCCGCCGCTGCCCGAGGAGCCGCCGGGGTAGGCGGATCCCGAGGGCCAGTCCGAGCCGATGGTGAGCACGAGGCCCGCGGTGTCCGAGGACGTGACCTGGGAGGACGGCAGGCCGAGCGCGGCTGCGGCCGTCTGTGCCGCCGCCTTTTGCCCCGGGCCGTAGGCGAGCGTGGTGCGCGCCACCGCGCTGCCCGCGTTGCCCGACGCCTCGACGGTGAAGCCCTTGCCGGTGAGGGCCGAGGCGACCGTGCCGGCCCGCCCGGTGATGCCGGTGCCGTTCTCCACGGACAGCGAGACATCCGAGGGCGCCACCGAGGCCTGGGGCTTCGCCGTCTTGGACGCCGACGCCGTCGGCTGCCCGCCCGCCGCCGTCTTCTTGCCGTCGGACGCGGTCAGCGACTTGTCGTCGGCGATCGCCGAGAACAGTGCGGTCGCGCCGGGCGCCGGGATCACCCGGTTCGCGTCGGTCGGGGACTGCCCGGTCTGCATGGTGGTGAAGGTGATCCGCTTCGCCGGGACCTTGTTGAGGTCGTCGGCGAGGCCGATCAGCTTGCTGATGCTGCCGAGGCCGGTGTCCACCGTCATCGCCTTGGTGGCGCTGTCGGCCAGCGCGTAGACCTTGGGCGGGTCGGAGAGGGTGCCCGCGCTCTTGAACTTGCGGATCATCGCGCTGAGGAAGATGTGCTGCGCGTACGTGCGCCCCAGGTCGCTGCCGTCGCCCAGGCCGTGCCGGGTGCGGACGAACTCCAGCGCCGCGTCGCCCTTGAGGGTGTGCGTCCCCTTCGCGAGCTTGAGGTGCGAGTACGTGTCGTAGACGTTGTCACTGACACACACCGACACACCGCCCACCGCGTCGGACATCTTCACCACACCGGAGAAGTCGAGCATCACGAAGTGGTCGATGGGGATGCCGGTGAGCTGGTGCACCGTGGAGACCTGGCAGGCCGGGCCGTACTGGAGCGCGCTGTTGATCTGGCCCTGGTAGCCGCCGGTCGAGGGACCCCCGTCACTGCCCTTGCAGGCGGGGATCTGCGTCTCGGTGTCGCGCGGGATGCTCATCACGGTCGCGTTGGACCGGTCCGCGGAGATGTGCACCACCATCTCGACGTCCGCGTTGTGCCCCGCGGCCGAGGTGCTCGACCCGCAGCCGCCGCCGAGCTTGCAGTCGCTCGCCGAGTTCCGGCCGTCCGAGCCGATCGCCAAAATGTTGATCGGGGTCCTGCCGAAGGAGTCCGCCTTCTCCTTGGACCCGCCGTCGATGGCGATGCTGCGGATGTTGCCGCTGAGGTGCTCGTAGAGCCAGGCGCCGCCGCCCGCGACGATCAGGATGAGCGCGGACACCACCGTCAGCAGCGTCCGGACGATCCGTTTGCGCCGCGGCAGCGGCTTGGCGCGGCGCCGCCTGCTGCCCCGGTCCTTGGCGCGGGCCGCCCTGCGTGCCGCCGCCCGTCCGCCGCCGAGCGGCGGCTCACCGGGGTCCGTCCCGCGGCCTGGGCCGTCGTGGGACGTGCGCTGGCGCGGCGGCCCCGAGGGGCGGTGGCGGGTCGCCTGCCGGGCGCGTTCGCCCGCCCTCGGGTCCGTCATCTGCGAACTCCCTGTGCGTCAGTGGTCGGTGTGCGTGCTGACGGCCGGCACGGCGGCTCAGTGGGCCGTGGCGGTGCCCCGCCCGGCCGCCTCGGACGCCGGTGCGTCCTCCTTGCGCGCGGTGGACACGACGGCGCCCGAGGGCGCCGCCGCGGTCGCGTCCGGGGCCGGCGCGGCGTCCTTGCCGCCCGTCTCGTCCAGCGTCTTCATGGCCCTGACCTCGCTCTTGAAGATGCGCAGCGACTT
The DNA here is from genome assembly GCF_039540215.1 of Streptomyces tremellae. Lineage (NCBI taxonomy): Bacteria > Bacillati > Actinomycetota > Actinomycetes > Kitasatosporales > Streptomycetaceae > Streptomyces > Streptomyces tremellae. The sequence goes on along the minus strand of NZ_BAABEP010000001.1, from coordinate 194,216 downwards.
GCCGAGGCCGCGCGCCGCGTCCGGGAGCTTCTTCGAGCCGAACAGCAGGGCCACCACGAGTACGACCACGAGTACGTGCCAGGGCTCAAGACCGTTTCTGAGCATGCGACGCCACCTCCGGGTACGACGGGGACCGGCGGCGGACGCCACCGGTGCCCCAAGGTTGCCACATTACGCAACCGAGCAAGTGAGCGGCCCGGCGCGGTTCCGGTCGGGCCCCGGCCGATCCTCCCACTCGCGTAGGCTGACGGACCGGCCAGGCCGGCGACGCGCCCGGCTGCCGCCCCCACCCTGGCACGTCAATCTGTGGAGGTTCACGTGACACGGTCGCCCGCGAGACCGGCCGACCCCGAGGACGACGCGCTGCAGGACGCGGCAGCCACCTTCGGCCTGCTGTCGTCACCGGTCCGGCTGCACATCGTCTGGATACTCGCCCAGGGCGAGAGCGACGTCACCGGCCTCGCCGAGCGGGTCGGCGGCTCGCTGCCCGCCGTCAGCCAGCACCTCGCCAAGCTGAAGCTCGCCGGCCTCGTCCACGCGCGCCGCGAGGGGCGCCGCCAGGTCTACTTCGTCGACGATCCCGCCCTCGTGACCGTCGTCCGGCTGGCGCTCGGCAGGCCGGGCGAGGCCGCGGACGCCCCGGGCTGCCTCCCCGCCGCGGTGTCGGGCCCGCGCGGCCCGGTCGCCTGACCCGCCCGCGCCATGCGCACAAGCGAGCCGCCGTCCACCGGCGCCGCACCCGCCGCGTGCCCGCGCCCCGGCAGGCGGGAAGGGGACGCGGCCACCACCCTCGCAGTCCTGCGCCGCCTCGGCACCGGGCCGCGCGGCCTCACCGAGGCCGAAGCGGAGGAGCGCCTCGTACGGCACGGCGAGAACACCCTGCCCACCGCGCGCACCGCACCCCTGCTGCGCCGCTTCCTCGGCGGAGTGCGCGACCCCTTCACCGGTGTCCTGCTCTGCCTCGCAGCGGTCTCCGCGGCCGTCACGTCCTGGGGCACGGCCTGCGTCCTGACCGTGCTCGTCGCCGTCAGCTGCGCGCTGCGCGCCCGCGCGGGCCGGCAGGCCGACCGCTCGGCAGCCGCCCTGCACGGCGCGCTGCCCTCCACGGCGACCGTGCGGCGCCGCACGGGACCCTCGTACACCGAGACGCGCGAGCGCGAGGTGCCCGCCTGCGACCTGGTGCCCGGGGACATCGTCAGGCTCGCCCCCGGCGACCTGGTCCCCGCCGACGTGCGGCTGCTGCGGGCCACCGGTCTGAGCGTGCACCAGGCCGCGCTCACCGGGGAATCCGTGCCGGTCGCCAAGTACCCGGTGGAGGACCCCGGCGGCCCTGGAGGACCTGGGCGGCGCGCCCCCGCGGCCGCGGACACCTTCGAGGCACCACACCTGTGCTTCCAGGGCAGCAGCGTCGCAGCGGGCAGTGCGACCGCCGTCGTCACCGCCACAGGACCCGGCACCCGGTTCGCCGCCGCGCACGGCACCGACCACGAGCACGGGCGGCGCCCTGGCGGTGTGGAACGGCCCTTCGACCGGTCCGTCAAGGGCGTCGTGTGGCTGCTGGTGCGGCTGATGGCGCTCACCCCACCGCTCGTCCTGACGGCGGGCGCGCTCCTGCACCGCAGCAGCCCCGAGTCGCCCGCGTTCGCGGTCGCCGTGGCGGTCGGCCTCACCCCCGAGATGCTGCCCGTCGTCGTCAACACCGTGCTGGCGCGCGGCGCCGGGCGCCTCGCCGACCGCTACGGCGTCATCGTGAAGCGGCTGCCCGCGCTGCACGACCTGGGTGCGGTCGAGGTGCTGTGCACCGACAAGACCGGCACCCTCACCCAGGACCTGCCGGCGCTCGACCGGACCCTCGCGCCGGACGGCGGCCCCTGCCCCGACGCGCTCGCCTGGGCCGCCGTCAACAGCCTGGTCACCCTCCAGCTCGCCGAGGTGCCGCAGCCCGACCCGCTCGACGAGGCGGTCCTCGCCGCGGCGCCGCCCGGCGCGGCCGAGCGGTACGAAGGCGTCGCCGCGCTCCCCCTCGACCCGGTGCGCCGCCGCTCCGCCGCGCTGGTGCGCGACGGCCGCGGCTACACCCTCGCCGTGAAGGGCGCCCCCGAGGACGTGCTCGACCGCTGCGCCGGGCTGCGTACGCCGGACGGGACGGCCGCGCTCGACCCGGCGGCCCGCGCCCGGCTCGACCGCCTCGTCGCGGACGCCGCGGACGAGGGGCTCAGGGTGCTCGCCGTCGCGGTCGGCGACCGGCCGTCGCGGCCCCGCCCGCTCACCGCGGCCGCCGAGAGCGGCCTCACCCTCGTCGGGTTCGTTGCGCTGCGCGACGCCCTCGCGCCGACCGCGGCCGACGCGCTCGCCTCCCTCGCCCGGCGCGGCGTCTCCTTCGCGGTGCTCACCGGAGACCACCCGGGCACCGCCGCCCGCGCCTGCCGCGACCTCGGCCTCACCGTCGCCCCCGAGGCCGTCGTCACCGGCGACACCGTCGACGCGCTCGACGACACGCGGCTCGCCGCGCTCGCTGCCCGCACCACCGTCTTCGCCCGCTGCACCCCCGAGCACAAGGCCCGGGTCGTACGGGCGCTGCGCGCGGCCGGGCGCACCACCGGCTACCTCGGCGACGGCGTCAACGATCTGCCCGCGCTGCGCGCCGCCGACCTCGGCATCTGCACGAAGGACGCGGCGCAGGTGGCGCGCGAGGCGGCCGGCGTGGTCCTCGCGACCAAGGACCTCACCGCGCTCTCCCACGCCGTCGCGTACGGGCGCCGCGCGAGCGCCAACATCGTCACCTACCTGCGCATCACCCTGTCGTCGAACGTAGGCAACGTGATCGCGATGCTCGGCGCCGGCCTGCTGATGCCGTTCCTGCCGATGCTGCCCGCGCAGGTACTGCTCCAGAACCTCTGCTTCGACGCGGCGCAGCTGACCCTGGCGCTCGACCGGCCGCCCGCCTCGGCCGCCGACCGGCCCGCCACCCTGCGCCCCGCGGGGCTGCTGCGCACCGTCGCCGGGTACGGGGTCGTCAACGCCGCCGCAGACCTCGCCACCTTCGGCGTGATCGCGCTCACCGCGCGCGGGGGCGCGCGCGGCGGGGGCGAAGCCGCCTTCCACGCGGGCTGGTTCACCGAGAACCTGCTGACCCAGGCGCTCGTGATGCTGCTGCTGCGGCCGCGCGGCGGCGGCACGCCCGCGCCGGTCAGGGCGGCGGCGGCCTTCCTCGCCGCGGTCGGCGTCGCGCTGCCGCTGCTGCCCGCGGGCGCCTCCTTCGGTATGGCCCCGCCGCCGCTGCCGTACTACCCGCTGCTCGCGGCCCTCCTCGCGCTGTGCGGCGCGGCGCTCGCGGGCGCGCGGGCGCGCGGCTCCGGCCACGCGGCCGGCGCGCGCGGGGGGGCAGGACGCGCGGAAGGCGCCGCCCCCGGGTCCTTCGGACCGGGGGACGGCGCCCGCGCGCGTCAGATGACCGCGGACTCAAGCGCCTCGGGGGCGAACAGCTCCTCCGGCGTGCGCAGCCGGTCGGAGAGCCCCTGCTCGTGGTGGTAGCGCAGGAACGCGGAGAGCGTCCTGTGGTTGTCCGCCCCGAGCCCGTACGACCAGAAGTCGCTCCCCAGCAGGGCGCGGGCCTCTTCGAGCTGCGGCGTGAGCCACGGCAGCGTGAAGCGCAGCGCCGACGTGTCGTACATGCTCTCGTAGGCGATCCGCTTGGCTTCGAGCGCCGCCTTGTACAGCGACTGCGCGACCCACGGGTGGCGCTCGTAGACGTCCCTGCGCACCACCAGCACGTGCATGATCGGGAAGATCCCGGTGTCCGCGTAGTACGCCTTCTCCGCGCCGATCACGTCGGGGAAGATCCGCTTGACCCGCGGGTCGCCCTGCGCGAAGGGGGACGGGACGCGCGGGGTGACCAGCGCGTCGATCTCGCCCTCCGCCAGCATCGAGGAGAGCGTGCGGCCGGCGGGGATCGGGCTGATCCTCACCGAGTCGCCCAGGTCGACCCTGGCCTTCTCGATCCGGCCGGGGGTCTCCTGGCCGCCGGTGCGGTGCTCGTACGCGTCGTACGGGACGCCGTGCCGGTCGCCGACGACGCCGCGCATCCACACGCACGCCGTGAGCTGGAACTCGGGCGTGCCGACGACCTTGCCGCGCAGGTCCTCCGGCGACTCGACGCCCGCGTCGGCGTTCGCGTACCAGGAGCTGTGCCGGAACATCCGCGAGGTGTACACCGGCAGTGCCACGAACGGCGGGGGATCCTGCCGCAGCGACACCACATAGGAGGAGAGGGAGAGCTCGGCCACCTCGAACTCCCGGTGGCGCATCATCCGGAAGAAGGTCTCCTCGACCGGGAGGCGCAGGTACGTCAGGTCGATGCCGTCCGGCCTTACGGTCTCCTCCCACAGGGCACGGGTGCGGTCGTAGTCGCCGCAGGCCATGGTGAGCGCGAGTCGGGGCATGCGTGCTACCTGCCTTCCGCCGTGAGCTTCGCGTCGAGCCTCGGGTAGACCCGCCGGGCGTTGCCCTCGTAGACCTGCTGGAGCTGCTGCTGCGAGAGCCCCGCGCCGTCCACGTACTGCTTGGTGTCGTCCCAGGCCACGCCGGTGTCCGGGTCGACACCGCGCACGGCGCCCAGCATCTCGGACGCGAACAGGACGTTGCCGGTGGGGACGACCTTCGTCAGCAGGTCGACCCCGGGCTGGTGGTACACGCAGGTGTCGAAGAAGACGTTGTCCGTCAGCCGCACGGTCGGGTCGGGCAGCCCCATCCGCATCGCGAGGCCCCGGTAGCGGCCCCAGTGGTAGGGCACGGCGCCGCCGCCGTGCGGGAGCACGAACCGCAGGCCGGGGAAGCGGTCGAACAACGCGCCGCCGTCCTGCGCGAGTTGCATGAACACCGAGGTGTCGGCGTTGAGGTAGTGCGCGCCGAGGGTGTGGAACGCCGGGTTGCAGGACGTCGACACGTGCACCATCGCCGGCACGTCGAGTTCGGCGAGCACCTCGTACAGCGGGAACCAGTACGGGTCGGTCAGCGGCGGCGACGTCCAGTGGCCGCCCGAGGGGTCCGGGTTCAGGTTAGCACCGACGAACCCCAACTGCTCAACACAGCGCCGCAGTTCGGCGATGACGTCGTCCAGTGGACTGTTCGCGGTCTGCGGCAGCTGGCACACCGCGGCGAAGTACTCGGGAAAGAGCGAGGCGGCCCGGTGCACCAGGTCGTTGCCGGCCTCGGCCCAGGCGGACGCCGTCGCCCGGTCGGTGACGTGGTGCTCCATGCCTGAGGCCTTCGGCGAGAACACCATCAGGTCGCCGCCGCGCTCGCGCAGGACCTTCAGCTGGTGGTTCTCCACCGACTCGCGGACCGCGTCGTCGCTGATCGGCGCGAGCCGCGGCACCGGCAGCGCCGGATCCGCGAGCCGCGCCAACTGGGCGTCCCTGAAGGCCTGGAGCTGCGGGGGAGCGGTGGTGTAGTGGCCGTGGATGTCGATGATCACCGCGGCCTCACTCCCCGGCCGCGGGAGCGGTGTAGTCCGTGTACGTGAGGCCCTTCGCGGCCAGGCGCTCGCGCATGGTGTTGACGTCGAGGCCGAGTTCGCCGTTCGCGTACCGGTCGCGGGAGCGCGCCTCCTTGTCCTCCCGCGCCCGGGAGGCCGCGGCCACGTCGGCGGCGGTCAGCCGCGGCACCACCACGACGCCGTCGTCGTCCGCGACGATCACGTCGCCCGGGTGGATGATCTGGCCCGCGCAGGCCACCGGCACCCCGACGTCGCCCAGGGTCTCCTTGACCGTGCCGAACGCGCAGACGTGGCGGGACCACACGGGGAAGCCCATCGCGGTCAGCTCTGCGATGTCCCGGCAGCCCGCGTCGATGACGAGGCCGCGCACCCCGTGCGCCGCCACGGAGGTGGCGAGCAGCTCGCCGAAGTACCCCGCGTCGGAGGGGGAGGTGGGCGAGACCACCAGGATGTCGCCCGGCCTGCACTGCTCGACGGCGACGTGCAGCATCCAGTTGTCCGCGGGCGGCACGCTGACCGTCACCGCGGACCCCGCGATGTGCGCTCCCGGGTAGATGGGCCGCAGGGCGGAGGAGAGCAGGCCCGTGCGGCCCTGCGCCTCGTGGACGGTGGCCACGCCGAAGCGGGCGAGTGCCTCGACGGCGTCCTTGTCCGCGCGCGGTGTGTTCCGTATGACGGTGCCGCTCATGCCGCCTCCGCCCAGGGGAGCAGGGAGACGTGCACGGCGTCCTCGCCGCTCTCGCCGCCGACCGTGCGGATGGCCCGGTCGGTCTCGCTGAGCGGGAAGGTGTGCGTCGCCAGCTTCTCCAGCGGGAAGCGGCCCGACGCCAGCTGTTCGAGGGCGAGTTCGCAGGCACGGAAGCTGTGGCCGCGCGCGCTTTTCATCGCGATGGACTTCTCCGTGAGCTTCTTCAGCGGGAAGTCGGGGAAGGCGGCCACCTCGCCCTGGACCACCATGGTGCCCTCGCGGCGCTTGAGCGCGTCGATGCCGAGCAGCACGGGCGCTGTGCCCGCGCCCGCGGTGCAGTCGAGGACGACGTCCACGCCGCGCCCGCCGGTCAGCTCCATGACCCGGGCGAGCGGGTCCTCCTCGCGCACGTCGATGACGGCGTCCGCGCCCAGCTCCTTGGCCATCGCGAGGCGCGCCGCGTCCTTCGTGGTGCCCGTCATGATGATCAGCGAGGCGCCGGCCTGCTTGCAGGCGACGACCTGGGAGAGGCCCTGCTGCCCGGGGCCCTGGATCAGCACGGTGTTGGCGTAGCCGACCCCCGCGGTCACCAGCGCCCACTCGATGCCGTTGGACAGCGGCGTGACGAGTCCGGCCAGTTCGGCCGAGACGCCGTCCGGCACGCGGTGCGTCACCGAGTTCCACGGGAGGTAGAGGTACTGCGAGAAGCCGCCCCACAGGTGGTACGGGTTGTTCGCGGAGGTGTACCCGTAGCGGCGCGCGTCGGGGTTGGTGCGCCAGTCGGTGGCCTCGCAGTGGCGGTACTCGCCCGCGTGGCACCAGTCGCAGCGCATACAGCCCACGTAGTGCTCGACGAAGATGCGGTCGCCCTCGCGCAGGCCCTTGCGCTCGGTGAACTCGCGGCCGGCTTTGGCGATCACACCGACGTTCTCGTGCCCCATGATCACCGGGTCGGCGAACGGCGGCTTCCCGTACATCTTGACGTCCGTGCCGCAGATGCCGGCGACCTCGACCTTCAGGAGGGCGCCGTCGGCCGGGATGTCCGGCATCGCGAACTCCCGGAGCTCGGTCGTGCCCGGCCCCGTCCTGACCGCCGCCAACACCTGCTCTGCCATGACTTCTCCTCACCCGTGGGGAACGTTCTCCGGGCTTTCCCGCGATGGTTTGCGTGCGGGACGATACTCTATGGCCTGATGGACTGACCATGCTACCTTTCGGCAGTCGATAGGTCCGTGCGCGACAGAATCGAGCAGCAGACATGGCAGACACGGCCGGCACCGCCGACGACCGCCGTATTCTCACGGTGACCCGCACCCAGGGGGACAACGAGGCGCTCAAGACGGGGGAGGTGAAGCCGCAGGGCTGGTCCTTCGCCTTCGAGGAGGTCCCCGTCCTGGTGCACGCCTTCCGCCGGATGGTGCGCGGCCTGGAATTCGACGTCAGCGAGATGGCCCTCACCACCTACCTGGTCGCCAAGGAGCACGGCGCCCGCTTCACCGCGGTCCCCGCCTTCCTCGTGCGGGGCTTCCACCACGGCGCCATCCACTACAACCCCGCGCGCCGGCCCTCGATCAGGAGCCCCAAGGACCTGGAGGGGCACAAGGTCGGCGTCAGCCGCGGCTACACCGTCACCACCGGGGTGTGGGCGCGCGCCGTCCTCCAGGAGGAGTACGGCGTCGACCTGTCGACGATCACCTGGGTGCTCTCCGGTGACGAGCACGTCGCCTCCTACGAACCGCCGTCCAACGTCGAGAGCATGCCCGAGGGCGCCACCCTGGAACAGCTCCTCGCCGACGGGGAGCTCGCCGCCTGCATCGGCGCGGGCGCCGACGTGCCCGGCGCCGCCCCGCTCATCCCGGACGCCGAGGAGGCCGGCTTCGCCGCACTCCAGACCCGTGGCTTCTACCCGATCAACCACCTGGTGGTGGTCAAGGACGAACTCCTGCGGGAGCGCCCGGAACTGGGCGCCGAGGTCTTCGACGCGTTCGCCCGCGCCAAGCGCCTCTACGTCGACCGGCTGCGCGCCGGGGCCATCGAGAACCCCACCGCCACCGACCGGATGTACGCGCGCGTCCTGGAGACCACGGGCGAGGACCCCCTCCCGTACGGCATCGCCCCCAACAGGGCCGTGCTGGAGACGCTGATGCGGCACGCGGTCGACCAGCGCATCCTGCGCAGGCCCGCCGCCCTCGAAGACGTCTTCGCCAAGACCACCCTGGACGTGACCGGCTGATGCGCGTCGCCCTCACCGCCGACCACAACGGTGCCGCCCTGCGCGCCCGCCTCGCGGCGCGGCTCGCCGCCGGCGGGTACGAGGTCGACGACCGCGGCGGCGCACCGGACGGCGACACCGTCGTCGACTACCCCGCGCTCTGCGCCGACGTCTGCGCCGAGGTGGTCGCGGGCCGTGCCGAGCGCGGCATCGTCCTCGGCGGCAGCGGCCTCGGGGAGACCATCGCCTGCAACAAGGTCCGCGGCATCAGGGCCGGCCTCTGCCACGACCTGTGGAGCGCCGGGATCTCGCGCGGCAACAACGACGCCAACGTCCTCGTCCTCGCCGCGAAGACGCTGCCGCCCGAGGCCGCGGAGGAGATCGCGGCCACCTGGCTCGCCACCCCCTTCAAGGGGGGCGTCCACGCCCGCAGGGTCGCCCAGATCGAGGCCCTGGAGCGCGGCGGCCCCCTGCCCTGACCCCGGGCAGGACCCCATGAACCCCCGGGCGGGCCCGGCGGCCCGCCCGGGACCCCGGTGCTTGGCGGCCGCGCTCACGCCGGGTGCGCCGCCGAGCCCTCCGGCAGGCCGCGCGGGCCCGCGTACCCCGTGGGCAGCTGCTGCTCGGCCCAGGTGATCTTGCCGGTCGAGGTGTAGCGGGTGCCCCAGCGCTCCGCGAACTGCGCCACCAGGAACAGGCCGCGGCCCCCCTCGTCGGTGGCCGCCGCCTGCCCCAGGTGCGGGGCGGTGCTGCTGCCGTCGGAGACCTCGCTGATCAGCTGCCGGTCGAGCAGCAGCCGCACCCCGATGGGACCTGTGGCGTACCGGATCGCGTTGGTCACCAGCTCGCTCAGGATGAGCTCGGTGACGAACGCCGTCTCCCCGAGGCCCCACTCCGCGAGCTTCGCCGACACCGCGGTGCGCACGTCCGCCACCGCCGCCGGGTCGTTCGGCACCTCCCAGCGCGCCACCCGCTCCGGCGGCAGCACCCGGGTGCGCGCCACCAGCAGCGCCGTGTCGTCCGCGCTGCGCCCCGGCGTCACGAGCGTGTCGAGCACCGCGGCGCACACCTCCTCGGGGCAGCCCCGCGCCCCGGCCAGCACGGCCGCGAGGCCGGCGAGGCCCTCGTCGATGTCCCGCCCGCGCTCCTCCACCAGGCCGTCCGTGTACAGCACCAGCTCGCTGCCCTCGGGGACCACCACCTCCGCCGTCTCGAACGGCAGCCCGCCCACGCCGAGCGGCGGCCCCGCGGGCAGGTCGAGGAAGCGCACCCGGCCCTCCGGCGTCACCAGCGCGGGCGGCAGGTGCCCGGCCCGCGCCATGGTGCAGCGCCGGTCGACCGGGTCGTAGACCGCGTACAGGCAGGTCGCCCCCACGATCCCCTGGTCGGACTCGGCGGAGCCGTCCTCCTTGCCGATGCGGTCGGCCAGCTCGTCCATGCGCGCGAGCAGCTCGTCGGGCGGCAGGTCGAGCGCGGAGAACACGTGCACCGCCGTGCGCAGCCGCCCCATCGTCACCGCGGCCTGCACGCCGTGCCCGACCACGTCGCCCACCACGAGCGCCACCCGCGCGCCCGGCAGCGGGATGACGTCGAACCAGTCGCCGCCCACACTCTTCTGCGCCGGCAGGTAGCGGTACGCCACGTCCAGCGCGTTCTGCTCGGGCAGCCCGCTCGGCAGCAGGCTGCGCTGGAGGGTCACCGCCATGCCGTGCTCACGGGTGAAGCGGCGGGCGTTGTCGATGGAGACCGCGGCCCGCGCGGCCAGCTCCTCCGCGAGCGCCAGGTCGTCGTCCTCGAACGTCCCCGAGCGCTCGGAGAGCCAGAAGTTCACCACGCCGAGCACCGTGTCCCGCGCGATCAGCGGCACCGAGAGCAGCGAGGTGATGCCGTACGCCACCACCTCGCGCGCACGCTCCGGGTACTGCCGGTGCCACGCCTGTGCGCCGCGCAGGTCGCGCTCCAGCACGGAGTGCCCGCTCAGCAGCCCCCGCACCTGCGGGGACGTCTCCGTGAGCCACAGCCGCTCGCCCGGCCTGAAGAGGGGATGGTCCTCAAGCACCCCGGCGCACGCGGCGCGCCGGAAGGAGCGTACGGCGGCGCCGCTGGGCTCGTCGCCCGCGAGCACCTGCTCCACCAGGTCGACCGTGACGAAGTCCGCGAACTGCGGCACGGCCACGTCGGCCAGCTCCTCCGCGGTGCGCGTCACGTCCAGCGTGGTGCCGACGCCGAGCCCCGCCCGGTAGAGCAGTTCGAGGCGGCTGCTCGCCGCCTCCGCGCGGCCCGAGAGCGCCTTGAGCTCCGTGGAGTCGCGCAGCGTCGTGACGCTGCCTGGCGGCCCGCCGTCCGTGCCGGTGCGCCGCTGGTTGACGGCGAGCACCCGGCCGCCCACCAGGTGCACCTCGTCCGTGGCGGTGCGGTTCGACGTCAGCAGGTCCGCCACGGGCGCGGGCAGCCCCAGCTCGCGCACCGGGCGCCCGCGCGCGTCCTCGGGCAGGTCGAGCAGCCGGTGCGCCTCGTCGTTGGCGAGCAGCAGCGCGCCGTCGCCGTCCACGATGAGCACGCCCTCGCGGGCCGCGTGCAGGACGGCGTCGTGGTGCTCGTACATCCGGGTGATCTCGGCAGGGCCGAGGCCGTGGGTGTGGCGCAGCAGCCGCCTGCTGATCAGCCCGGCACCCCCGGTGATCACGGCGACCGCGGAGGCCGCGCCGCCGAGCAGCACCGGCATCTGGCGGCTCACCGCGCCGCTCACGCTGCTCGTGCGCACCCCGGCGCCGACCGCGCCGACCACTCGGCCTTCGTCGTCGCGCACCGGGACGAAGGCCCGGTACTGCGGGCTGACCGCGCCGACCGCCTTGCTCTGCACGGTGTGACCGGCGAGCAGCGGAGCCATGTCCTCGTTGGTGTGCCGGCCGATCAGGTCGGGGATGGCCGCGGTCAGCCGCACGCCCGTGCGGTCCACCACCGTCACGAAGTCCACGTCCGCGCTGTCCGCGGCGGCGCGGGAGCGCGGCTGGAGCACCTCGGAGGCGCCGGGCGACGTGATGGCGCGCGCCACGCCGGGCGCGCTCGCGAAGCCCTCGGCCACCGCCAGCGTCCGGTGCGAGGCGTCCTGGGAGCTCTCGTGCTGCACGGTGAGCACGAGCAGCACGCCCGCGCCGACCGCGATCAGCAGCACCACGACGACCTGGAGCAGGAACATCTGGCCCACGACCGAGCGCGGGCTCAGCAGCGACCAGGCACTGGCCCGGCCGCGCCGCCGCTCGCGGGCGGCGGCCCGGCCCGGCCGGGGAGAACCCTGATGCCGATGTCGTGCCATATGCCATTTTTACCCGTACGTGACGGGGTTGCCGAGCGGCGTGCGCCGACCGGTGCCGGGATCGCCGAGGGGGAGCGGTCCCGGCCGGCCCGCGCGGTCAGGCGCCGGACAGGAAGCGTGCGATGCGCGCGGGCGCGTTCTCCTCGGTCTGCTCCGCCACCGGCACGTCCCAGTACTCGTTGTGCGGCAGGCACTCCTGGAGGTAGCGGGCGGCCGAGGGGGCGTGCGAGGTGTCCTGCCCGGGGACGATCAGCGCGGGCACGTCGAGCGTCAGCAGGTCCTCGGGCTCGGCCCCCGGCACGGTGTCCCGGTCGAAGAGGTGGCGCACGAGCCCCGTCACCGTCGTCGCGTACCGCTCGGGCGGGAGGGCCGCGTACCGCCCGGCGAACTCCTCGTCGGCGCGCAGCACCGAGACCCAGGGCCCCACCCGCGGGTCTGCGGTGAAGCCGGCCGTGGTCGAGCGTGCCAGCTCCACGACGGCCTTCAGCCCCTCCGACTGCGCGAAGGAGAGGTGTTCGAGGAAGCGCGCGTGCTGCTTCATCCGGTACTTCACGCCGCCGGCCGGTGAGTACAGCACCATGCTCAGCACCCGCTCCGGGTGCGCGACGCCGAACGCCGCCACCGTGGAGCACCCCACGCAGCCGCCCATCAGGTGGGCGCGCTCGATGCCGAGGTGGTCGAGCAGGCCCGCGCCCTGCGCCACGTAGTGCGCCCAGGAGATCCGCTCCACCCGCCCGCCCGACTGCCCCGACTCGCGGCGGTCGAAGGTCACGCAGGTGTACGAGCGGGAGAGGTGGTCGAGCAGGTTCAGCCGCTTGTAGACGCCGACCGTGCGCCAGCTCTCCAGCGTCGAGTCGAAGCCGCCGGGCGAGAACATCAGCAGCGCGGGGCCGCTGCCGGCCACCCGGTAGCGGGTGCGCAGTCCGCCGATCTCCGCCGTGCCCGTCCTGTCCTGCGTCTCGGTGGTAGCCATGGGCCCTTTTCCCCTCAGTTCTCGGCGGTCTCGGCGTTCGCGGCGGTGGTCGCGCTGTCAGCGGGAGGCACCGGGATGCCGCCCGCGACCTGCCGGGCCGCCCGTACGTCCGCCGCGTAGGCGCTGATCGCGTCGAGCGTGATCCGCGCGACGTTCGCGTACGTGTCCGGCGGGTCGTCCACGGCGGAGGCCGCGTACCCGATGGCCGCGTGCGCCATCCGCATCCGGCCGTCGAGCCAGGGTCCGCCGCCGAAGCCGCCGACCACCGGCACGGAGACGGCCTGCGCGACCGCGGCGCCCACCACGGGGCCCGAGTTGGTGAAGTTGAGCAGTACGGCCCCCGCCTCTTCGAGGCGCTTGGCCTCCGCGACCATGGCGTCCTTCATCTCCACCGGCACCGCGTCGGCCGCCGAGGGGATCGCCTTGTACTCGACGCCGTAGCGCAGCGCGGTCTGCGGGGTGATGCCGAACTGGGCGAAGACCGGGATGCCGGCGCGGGTGATCTCGGTGACCGCCTCGGGGAAGTCGGACGCCGCGTCGACCTTCACCATGTCGACCCCCGCCTCCTTCACGAAGCGGATCGCGGCGCTCACCGCGCTCGCCGTCCCCTCCTGGAGCGGGCCGAACGGGAAGTCCACGCTGACCAGCGCGCGGCTCACGCCCCTGCGCACGGCCTGCGCGACGGTCACCATCTGGTCCATGGTGATCTCGAAGGGGTTGGCCTGCCCCCACAGGTTGACGCCGACGGTGTCGCCCACCGACACGATCTCCACGCCCGCCCGGTCCACGAGCCGGGCGATCTGGTAGTCCCAGGCGACGACGCCGACGATCTTGCGGCCCTCGTCCTTCATGTGCTGGAGCGTGCCTGTCGTGACCTTCTCGGCCATGGGCCCTGCCGCCTTTCCTTCGTCTCCACGGCCGGACGCCCGGCCCATGACCCGCGCGAGGGGCCGGCCGGGTCTCTCCCACCCCGTACGGCCGGCCCCTCGCGGCGCTCACACCCGCAGGGCGGTGAGCAGTTCGAACACGTCGCTCTCGTCGGCCGACGGGAGCAGCACCCGGGCGTACGGGCGCAGCGCGGCGACGGCGTCCTGCGCCTCGTAGTCGATGCCGAGCACGAGGCCCGCCGTCGTGATCCCGCGCTCGCGGCAGATCCGCCCGATCGCCTCCGCGTACTGTCTGCCGGTGTCCTCGGTGGCCAGCACGACCACCACGTCGGTTCCGGTGAGCACCTGGGCGAGCGGCGCGGGCACGCCGTCGAGCCGGCGCAGCAGCGGGTCGAGGGGGTCGCCGCCCTCGCAGGCGTAGAAGCGCGCGTGCGCCCACTGCCGCCCCGCGACGTGCCGGGCGACCGCGACCGCCCGCTCGTCGAGGGCGATGACGCGCGCCGCGCGCGCGGGCACGATCGGCCGGTCGATGCGGAAGCGCGACTCGTAGGCGGAAGTGGCCCGTGCGCACTCGCTGAGGGCCGGCACCTGGGGCGGTGCGGGGGCCCGGTCGAGCTCGGTTGTCCGCGCCATGGTCACACCGTGGTCTGGCGCACGCCGGGCTGGACCGTGACGGCGTCCCTGCAGGCGTCGAGGAAGGACTCGGCCTGGGGCAGGACGATCGCCGCCGAGCGGACCTTGTGGTGCTCGGGGTCCACCCCGGGAGGCGTCACGCCCTCGTCGCGCAGCGCGAGCGCCGCCTTCCGCAGCTTCTGGCGCGCCTTGATGATGCCGCTGTCTGCGGGCACGAGGCGCTCCTTGGTGCGGTCGACGATCGGTCCCATGGACTCCTGGAGCGACGCGTCCTGCATGGCGATGCCCTCGACGCCCGAGTAGGTCTCGCCGCGCTTCTGCGCCTCGCGGTCGATGAGGTAGTCGTTGTCCATGTTGGCGGCGGGGCGGTAGGTGCCGGGGATGTTCTTGCTGTGCACCCCGTAGCCGTCCTTCATGTGCTGCCGCTCGGCCTCGGTCAGCGCGCGGACCGGGTGGTAGTCGAAGGAGTACGCCCAGCAGTTCTCGTCGTCGATCGGTATCCAGAAGTGGCCGTGCACCGGGTGGTCGCCGCGGGGCGGCACCATCGTGAAGCAGGGCATCACCCAGGGGGTGATCCGCCAGTAGTACTGGCCGTCCTCGGCGTTGCGCCGCGCGCCCACGAACAGCCCGCCCTCGGTGTCGGCGACCTCGAAGAACGGCTTGGTGTCGTTGGCGTTGTAGTCGTTGCCCTTGGAGCCCTTGAACAGCGGGTCGGTCTTGAGGCCGCCCGAGTGCAGGAACGTCACGTGGCTGGAGTCGATGCCGCCCTCGAACGCCTGCAGCCAGTTGCACTGCTGCCAGCGCTTGGACGTGTAGTTCTGCTCCTCCGGGACATGCACGAACTCGAACTCGGGCAGCGGCGGCGTCTTGGCCGGGTCGCCCATGTACGTCCACAGCACGTCGCCGATCTTGACCAGCGGGTACGAGGTGAGCTTGACGTTCTCGCAGAAGCTGCTGTTGTCCGCCTCCGAGGGGACCTCGATGCACTGCCCGGTGACGTCGTACTTCCAGCCGTGGTACGGGCAGCGGAGGCCCGAGCCCTCGTTGCGGCCGAACCACAGCGAGGCGCCGCGGTGGGCGCAGAACTCGTCCATGAGGCCGTAGCGGCCCTCGCTGTCACGGAAGGCGACCATGCGCTCGGACAGGAGCTTCACGCGCACCGGGGGACAGTCGTCCTCCGGCAGTTCCTCGGCGAGCATCGCCGGAAGCCAGTACTGCCGGAACATCTCGCCCATGGGCGTCCCAGGACCGGTCTGCGTGAGCAGCTCGTTGATGTCTTTTCTAAGCACGGCCGTTTCCCTTTCACGTGATGGCCCGCCAGCGGGGTGGCGGCAACCCTGCGTTGACGCGCGGCGCAGCGGTCAGGGCTGCTCCGGGGGGATCTCGACGGTCAGTCCGTCGAGTTCCTCCGTGACACGGATCTGGCAGGACAGGCGGCTCGTCTCGCGCCGGTCGGCCACCGCCATGTCGAGCAGGTCCTCCTCCATGTCGCCCGGCTGCCCCACCAGAGGGGCGAAGTCCTGGCCCACGTAGACATGGCAGGTGGCACAGGAGCAGTTGCCGCCGCACTCCGCGACGATCCCGGGGACTCCGTTCTTGACCGCCGCGGCCATGACGGATTCACCGACCGTGGCATCGACCGTGTAGGCGCGGCCTGAGCTGTCGGTATAGGTCACTTTGGACAAGATCCCTCGTGTCCTCTCACTCGGACGTCCCCGAGGTGCCGGGACGCACGGCCTCTGTCGTACGGGGCCGTTGGTATGTCCATTAGACCAGAACGCCCGTCGGCGGCACAAGCGCTTGTCGCGGGCTGTGCGACGGCCCCGCCGGGCGGACATCGACGCCGTTGACACGCCGAAAACCCTGGCCTTAGGGTCCTACCAATGCGCCGCCATGGCACTCCCCTCCGAGTAAAAGGTCGGGAAGATGCGAAGGAGAGGTCCGGACGAGACCGTCCCGCGGCGCGCCGGCCCCTCGTCGCGGGGACCGGGTACGACGACAGGGAGGGCCCCGTATGGCCAAGGACGCGATCGTCAACGACAGCCTGGCGGCGAAGTTCGCCACCGAGAAGGACTCCCCCTACACCCGCTGGGTCGCGGACGAGGGCCTCGACATCATCGCCGCGCACTACGTGCCGGACCTGCGCACCGTGGAGCTCAAACCGTGGGAGCGCCGCGGCGGCCGGGGCGTGTTCATCAACCACGAGGCGACCCGCACGTCCAACGACTGCTACGTCTGCGAGATCCCCGCGGGCGGCAAGCTCGCCCCGCAGCGCCAGCTGTTCGAGGAGATGATCCTCGTCCTGGACGGCAACGGCTCCACCAAGGTGTGGAACGACAAGGGCGCGGAGGTCACCTTCGAGTGGGGGCCCGGGGCGCTGTTCGCGATCCCGCTCAACGCCCACCACCAGCACTTCAACGGCTCGGGAAGCAAGGCGGCCCGGTTCGTCTCGTCGACGAACATGCCGCCCATCATCAACCTCTACGACGACGTCGACTTCGTCTTCGGCACCGAGAAGGACTTCCCGAACCGCTTCGACGGCGAGCCCGACTACTTCGCGCCCAAGGGCGAGCAGAAGGGCCTCCTCCTCGACACCAACTTCGTCGCGGACGCGGTCAACCTGCCGCTGATCGAGGCCAAGGAGCGCGGCGCAGGCGGCGGCCACATCCGCTTCAACATGGCGCGCGGCTCGATGAACAGCCACATCTCGCAGTTCCCCGTGGGCACGTACAAGAAGGGCCACCGGCACGGGCCCGGCGCCCACGTGATCATCCTCTCCGGCACCGGCTACAGCCTGATGTGGCCCGAGGGCGAGGAGCCCCGCCGCTACGAGTGGGGCCCCGGCAGCCTGATCGTGCCGCCCAACATGTGGTTCCACCAGCACTTCAACACCGGCGAGGAGCCCGGCCGCTACCTCGCCTTCAAGCACGAGGTCGTGTCCGTGCGCAACGCGCAGGGCGTGCCGAAGGCGTGGATCAGCATGCGCATCGGCGGCGACCAGATCGACTACGCGGACGAGTCGCCCCTGGTGCGCGACATGTTCCGCGAGGAGCTGGCGAAGGTCGGCCTGAAGCCGCAGATGGACGAGGTCTACGAGGCCGAGATCCCCAACCTGCCGCCCAAGCCGTAGCTCCCGGAGTTCCCCGGCCCGCGCGGCGCCCGCGCCGGGAGGGCCGCAGGACACCCCCGCCATCCCCGGTCCCGACCCCGTGCGGCCCGCCCGAGCATCCGGCGGGCCGCACGGCACAGGAGGAGCACCCCCGTGCAGCACGACGAGCACCCCGGCCACCCGCACGGCGGCCACGCGCACCACAGCCACTCCCACGGGCACGACGCCGGCGCGGGGGACGAGCGGACCGTGTACTCCGCCGCCTGGGCCCCCGACGACGACCACGTCCACGACGACGAGCCGCTCGGCGCCCTAGAGGACAACCCCATCTGGCAGCAGGACAACGTCACCCTGCACAGCGTCGGCATGGACATCGGCTCGTCCGGCACCCAGGTGGTCTTCTCCGAACTGCGGCTGCGCCGCATCAGCGAGGACCTCACCAGCCGCTACATCGTGGTGCGCCGCGCCACCACCTACCGCTCGCCGGTCGAGCTGACGCCGTACGCGAGCGCCGAGCACATCGACGCGGAGGCGCTCGGCTCGATCATCGACCGCGCCTACAACGCCGCCCGCGTTCACCCGGACCGGGTCGACACCGGCGTCGTCATCCTCACCGGCGAGGCCCTGCGCCGGCAGAACGCCGAGGCCATCGCCGGCGTGCTCGCCGAGCGCGGCGGCGAACTCGTCACCGCGACCGCGGGCCACCACATGGAGGCCATGCTCGCCGCGTACGGCTCCGGCGCCGCGCAGACCTCGTACGACAAGGGCCTGCGCCTCCTCAACGTCGACATCGGCGGCGGCACCACCAAGCTCGCCCTCGTCGAGGGCGGCCGGGTGCTGCGCACCGCCGCCGTCCACATCGGCGGGCGGCTCCAGGTCACCGACGAGGGGGCCCGCATCGTCCGGCTCGACCCCGCGGGCCGCGCCCACGCGGCGCGCGCCGGCTTCCGCTGGGAGCTCGGCGACACCGCCACCCCGGAGGAGTCCGCCAAGGTCGCGGAGACCATGGCGGACACCCTGATCACCGCACTGACCGCGGACCCGCTCCCGGACGACGTGGCGGCCCTCTTCCTCACCGAGCCGCTCGGGCCGCTCGGCCGCGTCGACGGCGTGATGGTCTCCGGCGGCGTCGCCGAGTACGTCTACGAGCGCGAGGAGCGCCGCTTCGGCGACCTCGGCATGCCGCTCGGCCACGCCCTTCGCCGCCGCCTCGACACCGGGGCGCTGCCCTACCCGCTGCTGCCCGCGGGGGAGTGCATCAGGGCGACCGCGCTCGGCGCGAGCGAGTACAGCGTGCAGCTCAGCGGCAACACCGGCTTCATCACGGCCCCGGACACACTGCTGCCCCGCCGCAATCTCCAGGTCGTCAAGCCCGTCTACACGTTGGGGGAGAGCGTCGACGCGGCCGAGATCGCGGACGCGGTCCGCCGCCACCTCGTCGCGCTGGACGTGGCGCCCGAGGCGGATGTCGCGCTCGCCATGGGCTGGCAGGGCCTGCCGAGCTACGAGCGCGTCGCCGCGCTCGCCCGGGGCGTCCGCGACGGGCTCGCGGAGCGCACCGCCCTGGGGCGCCCGGTCTACGTGATGCTCGACGGCGACGTCGCCATGACACTCGGCCGGCTGCTGCGGGACGAACTCGGCGTGTCCGGCGACATCCTGGTGATCGACGGGGTGAGCCTGCGCGACTTCGACTACATCGACATCGGGCGCCGGCGCTTCCCCTCCAACACGGTCCCCGTGACCATCAAGTCCCTGATCTTCAGCGAGGATCCGCGCGCGGCGGCATGACCCGCGCGCGGGCACACGGGAAGGGGGCCGGCCGCCTCGGCGGTTGGCCCCCTTCCCGTGCGGCGCCCGCCGTGTCACGCGGCGGGCGCCGCGCTCGCCACCTCGGTGATCAGGGACTTCAGCGGCGCGTCGGCGTCCGCTGCCGCCTCGGCCGGGATCGTCGCGCCCTGGGTGAGCGCCTTGCGCACCGCCATGTAGTCGGCAGGGCGGTTCACCGCGTCCACCGCGATCAGCCGGCCCTCGCGGTAGTACAGGACCGAGAAGTGCTCGTCGTCCACCGTGCCGCGCACCACGGACGCGTCGTGTCCGGTGGACAGGCCGGCGATCTGGAGCCGCAGGTCGCCCTGGTAGGACCAGAACCACGGCACCGCCTTCGCCGGGGCCGGGCGCCCCAGCAGGGTGGCGGCCGCGGTCTGCGCCTGGGCCACCGCGTTCTGCACGGACTCGATCCGCAGGCGGCCCTCGCCGGTCAGCGGGTGCGGCTGGACCGTGCAGTCGCCGGCCGCCACCACCGCGGGGTCGCTGGTGCGGGCAGCCGCGTCGACCACGACGCCGCCGTCGCAGACCAGGCCGAGCTGCTCGGCCAGCTCGGTGCGCGGGACCGCGCCGATGCCCACGAGCACCAGGTCGGCGGGGAGGACCGTGCCGTCGGCGAGCACCACACCGGCGGCCCTGCGCCCCGAGGCGTCCGCCTCGATCGCCGTCACGCCGGTCGAGAGCAGCACCTCGACGCCCCTGCGGCGGTGCGCCCGCGCGTAGAAGTCGGAGACCACCGGCGCCACGGCGCGGCCCAGCAGCCGGTCCGCCGCCTCCACCACGGTCACGGGGAGCCCCGCGGCGCGCGCCACGGAGGCAGCCTCAAGCCCGATGAAGCCGCCGCCGACCACCACCACGCGGGCGGCGGACGCCAGTTGGCCGCGCAAGCCCGCCGCGTCGGCGTGGTCGCGCAGATAGCACACCCCGTCGAGCCCCGCGCCCGGCACGGGCAGCCTGCGCGGCCCCGCGCCGGTGGTCAGCGCCAGCCGGTCGTAGGGGAGCTCGCGGCCGGACGCGGTGGTGGCGAGGCCGGGCCGCAGCGCGGTGATCCGCTCGCCGCAGACCAGGTCGATGCCGTTCTCCGGGTAGAAGGAGGGGGCCCGGAAGGCCAGCGACTCCAGCTCGGCCGTGCCGGCCAGGAACTCCTTGGACAGCGGGGGCCGCTGGTAGGGCGCGTGGGGCTCCTCGCCGACGAGGGTGATCGCTCCGGCGTCCCCCAGCTGCCGCAGTGAGACAGCCAGTTGCAGCCCCGCCTGGCTGGCGCCGACGATCAGCGTGCCGCCGCTCGTCGTGCGGCCGTCGCCGTCCTTGCGTGGCATCGGAAACCCCTCTCAGTCGGTGCTCGATGCTCTTAATGTAATACCATTGAACCATCGCAGGGAAGGAGGTCGGTGTCGTACCTGTGAGTACGGGGTTACGTCCCCGAATCGTTGACTCGCTCTCCGGCCCGTTGATATAAAGGTTAGGCCAATGAAGTCAGGCTGAATGCCCGAATCAATCCCGGCCGAGCCAGCGGTCTCCGGCCAGACGGACTTCCAACTCCCCAGCAGTGCCCGGTCGATGTGGGCTGCGCGTACAAGTCCGTCCCTCCCCGGCAGGTGCCGGGGACAAGACCGCCGCACGGACCGGTGGACGCCGGTGCGCCCCGGTCCGACATCACGAGGAGAAGTGTATGAGCGACAAGAAGGGGCGGGTCTTCCTCCGGGGGATCACGTCGGAGACCTACGGCCTCAAGGAGTTCCGCCGCAGCCAGCTGGACGCCCCGCGTGTTCGCGACGACTCGATCGTCGTCGACGACGCGAAGGTCGCGCACTCCGGTGACTCGGAGAAGTCCCGCACCTGGTGGCGGATCGGCCCCGGCGACGACCCGTTCCTCACCCAGAGCCTCCAGGTCCACTTCGTGGAGCTGCCCCCGCAGTCCTCGAACCACGGCCACGGCCACCAGAACGAGGCCGCCTTCTACATCCTGGAGGGCGCGGGCTACGAGATCCACGACGACCAGCGCTACGACTGGGAGAAGGACGACCTCGTCATCGTCCACACGGACTCGGTGCACCGGCACTTCAACCCGTACGACGAGACGGCGAAGTGCATCATCTTCAAGGCCAAGTCGCTCTGGATGTACCTCGGTCTGATCCAGCAGGGCCGCAGCGGCCCGATCGACAACCCCGACAAGTTCGGGGAGCGCGTCGACTGGTCGCAGCTGTGGACGCCGAACGTCGAGAAGATGCGCAAGGTCGTCAAGTCGGCCGACACCCCCTGGGAGTCCACGCCGCTCGGCAAGGTCCGCGTCATGTCGCAGCCCGGCGACGACGTGCGCACCTTCAGTGTGGACTCGTACGTCCTGGAGATCCCCGGTGGCAGCCGCTCCGGCAAGCGCTGGACGATGGCCGACGAGGTCCTCTACGTGCGCGAGGGCTCCGGCTACAGCCTCCACTGGGAGGTCGAGGCCGAGATCGCGGAGAAGTACTACGCCCGCATCGCCAACGAGCCGACCCGGCACGACTTCAAGGCCGGCGACACGGTCTACGTGCCGCACAACACGGTCGCGCAGCACTTCGCCGCCGACGGGACGCCGGTGAAGCTGATCTCCGCGCAGAACCGCCAGTTCAAGCAGCTCGGCTACCAGAACACCGTGTTCCTGGAGAACGCCCCGGAGTACGACGGCCCGGAAGGCGCCCGTTCCTGACCCGAGCACCGGTCCGCCCGACCTCATCCGTAGCCCGGATGGCGCGGGGCCCCGGCGCCCCGCGCAGAGCCGACGAGGAGACGAGATGGCACAACAGGGGCCCACTGCGGCCCAGGTCTGGTCGGACCCGGCCTTCGCCACGGCGTGGCTGGGCGGCGACCCGGACGGAGCGCGGGACCTGCTGGCCCTGCCCCGGACGATCGCCGCGCAGCTGGTCGCCGAGGAGAAGCCGGAACCCGAGCTGGTCGTGGACATCGCGAGCGGTGCGGGGAAGTTCCTCTCCGTCCTGCTCACGGCCTTCCCGAAGGCCAGGGGCGTCTGGACGGACGTCTCGGAGACCATGCTGGGGCAGGCGCGCGAGGACCTCGCGGACTTCGGCGACCGGGTCACCTTCCAGGTCGGCGACATGCAGGCCCTGCGGGCCGCGGGACTCCCCGAGGGGGTGGACGTCGTGCTCAGCTCACGCGCCAGCCACCACCTCGACCGGGCCCAGCTGCACGCCTTCTACCAGGAGGCCGCGGGGCTGCTCGCCCCGGACGGCTGGCTCGTCAACCTGGACCACATCGGCCCCGAGGACGTCTGGGACCGCCGCTACCGGTCGGTGCGCAAGAAGCACTGGGCGCCGCGCAAGCCCGCGCCCAAGCACCACCACAACTATCCGCTGACCAGTGTGGAGGACCACCTCGACGGGTACCGCGCCGCGGGCCTGACCGAAGTGGACGTCGCCTGGAAGGCGTTCTACACCTGCCTGTTCGCGGGCCGCCGCCCGCAGGGCTGAGCTCCACCGGGCCCGGCGTCGCGCAACCGAGCGCTGCGCGACGCGCGGGCCGCACCGCCCGGCCGCCGCCCGCGCCACGAACTCCTCCGGCCGCCGCGGCACACCGCACACCGAGCAAGCACACCACACACCACACGAGCACACCGCAGCGCACCACCGCGCACCCTCCGAGCACGCGAGCCCGGTACCGCAGGGCCGCGTGCTCACTCGTACGTACATGCAAGGACGCAAGCACGTGACACCCGAGACAGAACTGAGGGCCGACTCCCCACCCCGCCGCACGACCGCCCTGCGCGGCCGTCACCTCCAAAGATGGCTCCACGTCAGCCTGCCCCTGCTGATCGCCTTCTCGGTGGCCCAGCTGAGCAAGTCCTCCATCGGCGTCATCGTCACCGACCACGCCTTCAGCCACCAGTTCGGCCTGGACAAGCACCCGGGCTCCGTGGGCTGGCTGACCAGCCTCTTCCTCTACGCCTACGGCATCGCGCTGTTCGGCTGGGGATTCGTACTCAAGCGGCTCGGCCCGCGGAAGTCGATGCTCATCGGCACCGCGATCTGGGTGCTCGCCCTGGCGCTCCCGCCGTTCGTCAACACCCTGGGCGAGCTCTACGGGACGCGCATCCTGCTCGCCATCGGCGAGGCGTGCTTCTATCCGGTCGCGCACACGCTGACCGCGCGGTGGTTCCCGATGCAGGAGCGGGCGCGGGCCAACGCGTCGTGGCTCTCCGGCATCTTCGTGGGCTCCGCGATAGGCAGCTCGCTGACCACCG
Organism: Streptomyces tremellae; assembly: GCF_039540215.1. Lineage (NCBI taxonomy): Bacteria > Bacillati > Actinomycetota > Actinomycetes > Kitasatosporales > Streptomycetaceae > Streptomyces > Streptomyces tremellae. Next base: position 170,840 of record NZ_BAABEP010000001.1, on the reverse strand, counting down.
TCATGATCAGCGGCACCGGCTGGCGCTTCACCTTTCTCACCCAGGCCGTCGTCGCCGCGGTGTTCGCCTTCCTGATCGTGCTCGTCCTCCTCCAGGACCGCCCCGAGGACGCGGGCAGCGTCAGCGAGGAGGAGGTCAAGCACATCGAGGCGGACCGGTTCGAGAACACGACCACGGTGCCGAAGCTCGGCCCCGAGTCGCCGTTCCGCAACTACCGCTACTGGCTGACCATGCTGATGTACGTGGGGACCAACGCGCCCTTCTACGGGCTGGTCACCTGGGTGCCGCTCTACCTCCAGCAGGCCCGGCACGTGACGCTCGGCAACATCGGCATCGTCCTGACCGTCGCCAACGTGCTGTCCATCGTGGTGATGGTGCTGGTGGGCCGGGCCTCCGACCGCAAGGTCAAACGCGCCGGCTGGGCCGCCTGGGGCTTCGCCGTGGAAGGCATCGGCATCGCGGGCACCGCGCTGTTCAGCAACGCGGGCCTCGACAGCTTCTTCATCTTCCTCGGCCTCGCGGGCAACGCGTGGTGCGTGGTGACCAACTGGACGCTGCTGCACAGCCTGATGCCGACCCGGCAGACGGAGTACTCGAGCAGTCTGTTCTCCTCGCTCACCAACCTGGTCGGCGCGGTACTGCCCGCCCTGATGGGCACCCTGCTGACCGCCACCGGTTCGTACACGGCCGGCTTCGGAGTGCTGTTCCTGTCCGTGCTGATCTCTTTCGGCTGCTGCATGGTCCTGCGACCGCAGGGCTACTGAGGCACCACCGGGCGCGGAGCGGGGCCGCGGGGCCGGAACGTCCGGCCCCGCGGCTCCGTCACGCGTTCCGCGCGGGTACCTCGTCGAGCTGGGCGGGGATCTCGTCGAGGCAGAGGCGGTCCGCGGTGCGCGACAGGTGCTCGCGCATGATGCGCTCGCCGGTCGCCACGTCGCCCGTCCTCACGGCCTCGACGATGGCGCGGTGCTCGTCGAGACCGCGGCGGCCCATCTCGGGCGCCGTGCTCTTGGCTTTGGCGAGCGACATCAGCAGCGGGCCGTGGAAGGACTGGATCAGCATCTCGAACGCGGTGTTGTGCGTCGCCGCCGCCAGCCGGGTGTGGAACTCGGCCGACAGGGAGACGTGGTACCCGCCGCTGTCCAGGGCCTGCTCCTGCCGGTCGCAGATGGCGCTCAGCTCGGCGATGTCCTCCTCGTCCACGCTCTCGCACAGCAGCGGGATGATGCCGACCTCCAGCACCATGCGGACCGCGGTGACCTCGGTCGCCGTGACCGACGAGAGGGTCAGCAGGTCGACGATGCTCGCGCCCACCCGGTCGCTGGTCGGCTTGGTGACGAAGGCGCCGCCATGGGCCCCCACCCTGATCTCCACCAGGCCGCTGGCCTCCAGCACGCGCAGGGCCTCCCGCACGGTCACCCGGCTCACTCCGAAGCGCTCGCACATCTCGCGCTCTGGGGGCAGCCGGTCGCCGGAGCTGAGCTTGCCCTCATGGATGAGGGTCCGCACCTGGTCCACGATCAACGCGGAGATGCGGCGGTCGTTCACGGGGGTGAGCAGCCCGGCCTGGCGGCCGTCGTCCTTGGCACTCGCTCGGCGCGCCGGCATGGAGAGTCCTTTCGTCATGTATTGACCGTCCTAGTCTACCGGATTAGGGTATGACCAATGGGCCCTGTGTCCCGGGCCGCTCACCGTAACTCCTGAAGCGGTTTCGGTCGCCGTTCCGGTCGCGTTTTCCGGTCGCTCCCGCCGGTTGCCCGCGCCGGTCCCTTGCTCCAGTGTCCCACGGCTCAACTCCCGCGCGGCGCCTGCCCGCTGAAGTGAACGTTCCGGGTGTGGCAGCCCTTCTCGCGGCGGTACGGACACGGTTGCGCATCTCGCAAGAAAACCCCGCACGACTATTGCAATGGTCATACCCTCAGCCCAGAATGGCATTTGTTTTTCGGCGAGGCCCCACGAAAGACACCCACCGGTCGGGTTCCACGGGGCCCTCGACTGGAGGTGGCGGAATGCGCGGACGCATCGCACCGCACGCACCGCGAGCCGTGATGAGAACACTCCGTTCCCCTCTGCGGACATCGGGCGCCCTGCTCATCGCGGGCGCGCTGACCGCCTGCGGGGGAGGCGCCGGCGGCGGCGCCATCACGAAGGTCGCCCCCGCACAACAGCCTGACCAGCTCCTCGCCCAGGCGAAGAAGGAAGGCGAGCTGCTCTGGTACACGACGTTCGCGGACGACGACGTCGACGACATGATCACCGCCTTCCAGAAGACCTACCCCGGTGTGAAGGTCGAGGCGCTGCGCCTCAGCGCCGACAAGCTGCCCTCCCGCCTCGTCACCGAGCAGCGCGGCGGCAAGTTCAACGCGGACGTCATCTCCGCCGACTCCGAGCCCGTGTACCAGCTCATCAAGGTCGGCACGCTCGCGCCCTACCGGGTGCCGGAGATCCCGCCGCTGCCCAAGCAACTGCAGAACCTCCCCGACGGCTACCGTAACGTCGTCTACATCAACACCAGCGCCATCGCCTACAACCCGCAGGCGGTCAAGTCCCAGCACCTGCCCGTCCCCACCGAGCTTGAGGACCTCACCAAGCCCGCCTGGAAGGGCAAGTTCTCCATCGACCCCAAGGCCATCAACTGGTACGAGGGCCTCATCTCCGCGTACGGCCACGACAAGGCGCTCGACCTCGTCAAGCGGCTCGGGGACAACCAGCCCCGTCTCGTGGAGAGCCACACCCAGTCGATCACCGAGGTCCAGGGCGGCGAGCCCGCGGCGGTCGCCAACGCCTACGGCTACAAGGCAGCCGCCCTCCAGAAGAAGACCCCGACCCGGCTGGCCTTCTCCAACCCCGACCCGCTGCCCTCGGCCGCCGTCCTCGAAGAACTGGCGAAGAAGGCGCCGCACCCGGCCGCCGCCAAGCTGTTCATCGACTGGATCATGTCGAAGGAGGGCCAGAAGCAGGTCGTCTCGATCACCAACCACGTATCGCTGAGCGACCTCGAACACGACGACCCCGCCGTGTGGAACGAGAAGAAGTGGAAGCCGGCCTGGTCCACACCGGTGATCGAGCCCGACAAGTACGACATCCTGCTCCAGGAGTACGAGAAGGCCCTGCACGCCATCTGACCCCGCAGGCCCACCGCACGACCCGCCGCCGTACCCGGCGGCCTCCCGGACCACCGCCCACCAGGCGGCACGTCCCGCACCACCGCGACCCCGAGCCCGCTCCCCACCGGGCGGTCCGGGGCCTCCCGTACACCCTTTTACCGGTTCCCACTGCCCCCGCCCTTCCCCGCTTTTCTTCTCCTTGCTCCCGTGGCACGACCGCAACCGTCTGCCCCGACCCTCAACCCGGCGTGACCCCACCACTCCCGGGCCTCGCCCTTCCGACTCCGAGGACGGCCAAGCAATGAGCCTCATCGACCGGTCGCGCCCCGCGCCACCTCCGACCCGCGACACGCCACAGCCCGCGGGCCGCGGCACGTCCCGAATCCTGGCGTGGTTCCGCAACCCGCGGAACATCCTGCTCGCCGTCGTCGCCCTCGTCGTCGCCTACCTGGCCGTCGTCCCCGCGGGCACGATGGTGATCGCCAGCCTCCAGGGCTCCTTCCTCTCGGCCGACAAGGTCACCTGGACGCTGCGCCACTACAGCGAGACCCTCGGCACCTCCGACTTCTGGGCGCTGGTGGGCAACTCCTTCGCCTACGCGGCCGCCACCGCCGTCGTCTGCACGGTCATCGGCTTCGGCCTCGCCTACCTGGTGTCCCGCACCAACACGCCGGCCAAGTTCTTCGCCCAGATCGCCGCCCTGGTGCCGCTGATCATCCCGGGCATCCTCAACACCGTCGCCTGGGCCCTGCTGTTCGCGCCGCACACCGGCGCGCTCAACGTGCTCCTGCGCGACCTGCACCTGCCGGCCTTCAACATCTACTCGCTCGCCGGCATGGTCCTCGTGCAGTCCATGCACGTCGCCCCGGTCGCCTTCCTGATGGGCACCGCCGCCTTCGGCAACATGGACTCCTCGCTCGAAGAGGCCGCCCTGAGCTCCGGCGCGCCGCCGTGGCGGGTCTTCCGCACCATCACGGCCCGGCTGATCAGGCCCGCCGTGATGTCCGCGGTGCTGCTGATGTTCGTCCAGACCATCTCCACCTTCGAGGTGCCGCAGCTCATCGGTGTCCCCGGGCACAAGTTCGTCTTCGTCAGCCGCATCTACAACGCGCTCCAGCAGTTCCCCACCGACTACGGCACGGTCGGCGTCATCGGCATCTTCATCCTCGCCGTCGCCAGCGTCGGCCTGTACTTCTCCCGCAAGCTCGGCGGCTCGGGCGCCGAGGCGCAGACCATCACGGGCAAGGGCTTCAGGCCCACCTCCATCGACCTCGGCAAGTGGAAGTGGCTCGGCCTCGCCGCGTTCGTGGTGTTCTTCGTCGTCGCCGTCGCGCTGCCGCTGCTGATGCTCGTGTGGTCGTCGCTGCTGCCCGGCTACGAACCCCCGTCGATCGCCGCCCTGCACCGGCTCACCCTGTCCAACTACAGCGCGGTCCTGCACACCCCCGCGCTCACCAAGTCCGTCACCAACAGCCTGATCACGGCGGTGCTCGCGGGCGCCATCGTCACCGTGCTCAGCTCCCTCGTCGCCTACATCACCGTGAAGACCAAGGCGCGTGGCCGCGGCATCCTCGACGGCCTCGCGACCGTGCCCATCGCCGTGCCCAGCGTCGTGATGGGCGTCGGCATCCTGTACTGGTACCTGACGGCGCCCCTGCCGTTCCACCTGTACGGCACCCTCGCCATCCTCGTCATCGCGTTCGTCACCATCGGCCTGCCCTACGGCATGCGCTACATCGTGCCGGGCATCGCCCAGATCAAGGACGAACTGGAGGAGGCCGCCGCGGTCAGCGGCGCGTCCTGGCTGAGGACCTTCCGCCGCATCTACGTACCGCTGCTCGCGCCCTCGCTGCTGGCCGCGTTCCTCTACACCGTCATCGTCGCGTTCCGGGAGATCTCCGCGGCCATCTTCCTGTACACGGAGAACACCCAGGTGGTGTCGGTGACCATCTACACCGAGTGGGCGAACGGCAGTTACCCGATCGTGGCCGCGCTCGGCGTCTTCATCGTCGTCTTCCTGGCCGTCATCGTCGGCCTCGTCAGCCTGGTCACCCGGAAGACCGGGCTGAACCGGAACCGCCACTGAGCGCTCGAAGGGCTCGAAGGAGAGTCTCGTGATCGAAATACGCGGACTGATCAAGCGTTTCGACGGCAAAGCCGTCACCCGCAACGCCGTCGACGGCATCGACCTCACGGTGCCCGAGGGAGAACTCGTCACCCTGCTCGGCCCCAGCGGCTGCGGCAAGACCACCACCCTGCGCCTCATCGCCGGGCTCGAACGGCCCGACGCGGGCGAGATCCGCATCGGCGGCAAGGCCGTCTACTCGTCCGACGACAACGTGTACGTGAGCGTGCACCAGCGCCCCATCGGCGTGGTGTTCCAGTCGTACGCGGTGTGGCCGCACATGACGGCCGTGCAGAACGTGATGTTCCCGCTGCGCTCGGGCCAGAAGAAGCTGCCCGTGCCCGAGGCGCGCCGCAAGGCGATGGAGGCGCTCGACCTGGTCGGCCTCGCCGACCTCGCCGACCGCCCGGCGCCCGCGCTCTCCGGCGGTCAGCAGCAGCGCATCTCCCTGGCCCGCGCCCTGACCCGCGAGCCGGAGGTGCTGCTCCTCGACGAGCCGCTCTCCAACCTCGACAAGGGCCTGCGCGACCGGGTCCGTGACGAGATCCGCGCGGTGCAGCAACGCCTCGGCATCACCACGGTGTTCGTCACCCACGACCAGGACGAGGCGCTCGCCGTCTCCGACGAGGTCATCCTGATGGAGTTCGGCAGGATCGTGGAGCGGGGCCCCGCCCAGCAGATCTACGCCCGCCCGCGCAGCGAGTTCACCGCGCGCTTCATGGGCATCTCCAACAGCATCCCGGGCACCGTCACCGCCTGCGACGACGACCTGGTCGACATCACCCTGCCGCACGGCTCGCTGCGCTGCGTCGCGGCAGGCGACCTGGAAGAGGGCAGCCAGGTCAACGTCTTCATCCGGCCGGAGAGCCTGTCGCTGTCCCGCAAGGACGCGACGGGCAAGGGCTGGAAGGGCACCGTGGAGTTCAGCATCTACCACGGCGACTGCTGGGACTACCACGTGCGGGTCGGCGACACCCTGCTGCGCTCGCGCATCTACAAGGAGAAGGTCGGACTCTCCCACGGCGACCCGGTGTTCGTCTCACCCGACGAGGAGACCGCCATCGCCATCCCGGCGGACGCGGCGCCCGGCGGGGCGGACGCGGCCCCGCTCGCCGGCACCGCCACGGCGGGCTGAGCCGGGCCCGCGAGGACCCCCGTGTGTCCGTGCCGCCGGTCGGGGCGGCACGGACACACGGGCACAGACGCCACTCCGCGCGCCGCCCGCGCCGGTCCGTTCACATGCCGCCGAGCGCGCCGAGGAACGAGCCGAAGCCGTGCGGGGCGCGGGAGTCGCCGCGCCCCGAGGTCAGCACCGGACAGCCGTCCGTGCGCAGGACGCGGCGGCCCGCCCGGTCGAGGGCCGCGACCAGCGCGCGGTCCTCGCTGTGCGCGAGCGGCGGGAAGCCGCCCGCCGCCGTGTAGGCCCCGGCCGCCACACCGAGGTTGGCGCCGTGCACGTGGGGATGGCGCCAGGTCCCGCGGCCCGGCGGCCGCTGCGCGAAATAGTGCGCGTCGTGGCGCGCCGCCGTCGCCGCGCTGAGCGGCGGATGCGGCGCGAGCCGCACGGTGCCCACCACGCACTCCCAGCCCTGGCCCGCGTGGCGCAGCTGGTGCGCGAGCCAGCGCGGCGGTACCACCGTGTCCGCGTCCGTGGTCGCGAGCCACAGCCCTTCGCCGTACGCGGCGAGCCGGCGCAGCGCGGCCCGCGCGCCGCTCGCCCGCGCCCTGCCGACATTGCGGAACGACTCCCGTACGACGAGCGCGCCCGCGTCCTGCGCGACCGCCGCCGTACCGTCCGTGCAGGCGTCGGCGACCACCACGACGAGCACCGGCACGGCCGCGGCCTCCGGATGACGGGCCGCGGCGCGCAGCGAGTGCAGCGTCGCGGGCAGCGAGGCGCCCTCCTGGTGCGCGGGCACGATCACCGCGACGGCCGCGGGCGGCACGCTCACAGGACCGCCCTCATCGGAAGACCACCTCGAAGCCCCGCAGGTGGTGGGCGAGGTCGGCGGGCGGCAGGATCGCCGTGTCCGGATCGCCGTCCGCTGCCGGCTCGGTCTGGCTGCTGAAGCGCCGTACGGCACGCCGCTTGGCTGCCGCGCTGTCGTCGTCGAGCGGCAGCCGCGCCGCGCTGCCCCACGGCACCCGCGGGTCGCCGGGGAACGACCAGTGCCACAGCCACAGCGGATAGCACCACACCGGGACCCTGGCCTCCGTGCACGCCGCGAACGCCGCGCGGCCCGCCGCCTCGTGGTCGCCGTGCAGGTCACCGGTCCACGGCGCCACGCACAGCCGGGCGCCGGTCTCCTGCAGCAGCCGCGCCACGGCCTCCCGCACCCGGTCCTCGTAGTGGTCGACGGCCGTGTCCGGCACGGCGAGCCGCGCGGGCCCGAGCCCCTGGTGACCGAGCTCGCCGAGCGCTGCCGCCAGCTCCGTCCTGCGCAGCTCGGCCGAACGGCGGTCACCCGGCCGGCGGCCGTCCGGACGGCGTACGGCAGGGCGCGCGGGCCGCGGCCCGGACCGCTCCCCGTCGCTCACCGACAGCAGGCGCACGGGCGTCCCCGCCGCGGCGAGTGCCGCCATCGTGCCGCCGAAGCCGAGCACCGCGTCGTCGGGGTGTGCCGCCACCACGAGCACGGGCCCCGGCGGAACCAGGGCCTCCGGCAGAGCGCCCAGGCCGTCCCAGGCCGCCCACCGGGACTCCGGCGTGCCCCCGGCGTCGGCGTCGTACGCCGCCGCCCTGCGGCACGCGGTGCCCTCGGCGCCCGCCGCCACGGCCGCGGTCTCGCGCAGCCCGGCGTCCGCGGGGCCGCCCCGTACCCGGCCGGCCGCCGTGGCGCGTACGGTCGCGCCCACCCCGCCGGGGGGCGCCGCGGGCGGGGGTGCTGCTCCCGCGCCCGCCGTGCCGGTCGTCGTGTGCTCTGGCGCGTCGGTCATCGCACGTCCTCTCCGCCGTCGTTGCCGTTGTCGTCGCGGGCGCAGAACAGCCGTCCCAGCTCGGCCAGCCCGCGTTCCACCGGGTGCAGGCGCATCAGCACCGAGAGGTCGGCCGCGGCCCGCGCGTGCCGCGCGTCGTGGCACAGCGGCGTGCCGCCCGCGCCCCGCCCCACGTGGGCGAGCACCTCCGCGCAGACCAACTCGGCGAGCGCCTGCACGCGAAGGCCCCGGATCCGGGCCGCGCCCCGCGCGTCCAGCGGGTCCGCGTCGATGTCGCGCGCCGCGCGTTCGAGCACCGTGACGGCCGAGGACAGCAGTGTGTCGACGGCGCCGAGGTGCGCGGCGCCGAACGCGTCCTGGGTACGCCTGCGGGCCGACGCGTACAGCGTCTCCGCCACCGCGCGGGCCCCGCCGAGCAGGCACGCGGCCACCCCGGCCGCCGCGTGCTCGGACCCCGGGCGGTCCGTGTACGCGCCCACTCCGCCGACCGGCACCCCCTCTGCCGCGGTGAACGCCACGTCGCAGGCGTCGCTGCCCGCCATCCCCACCGCGCGCCTGCTCCCCGCCACGGGCCGCACCCCGGACTGGGCCAGGCGGACCGCGAACAGCCGCCTGCCGTCCACCGCGTCCGCCGAGACCAGCGCGTGCGTGCAGCAGTGCGCGCCCGCGCAGTACGGCCGCACGCCGTCGAGGAGCCACCGGCCGTCGAGGCACCGCGCCCCGGGCGCGGGGGCAGGCGGGCGCGCCGCCCACACGGCCCACCGCTCTCCGGGGCCGACCGGCGCGCCCGCCACCTCGTCGAGGATGGCCACCGCGTCGAGGTGGCCCTCGGCGAGCCGGGCCAGGGACAGGTCCGCGCGCCCCAGCTCGTACAGGGCGCGCAGCCGCGCGGCGGTGCGGCGCGGCCTGCGCAGCGGCACCTCGGCGAGCGGCGGTCCGGCGCCGCCCGCGGGGTCGCCCGCGCAGGTCAGCGCCGCGAAGCGGGCGGCCACCGCGCGCCGGGCGGCGGCCGGGTCCTGGACGTCGCCGGTGTCGTCGGCACCCGTCTCCGGGCGCGCGGGATACGTCGCGTCGGCGGTCACCGTGGCCTCCTGGGGTGTGGGGAAATCCTCGGGTGCGGCGAAGGGGAGCTGTGGTCGGGGAAGGGGAGCTGCGGTCGGTGGAGGTGCTCGGAACGTCTCACGGTCCGCGTGCCCCCACCACCGGACCCGGCGCGGCGCCCGGCCACGGGAGCCGCCCGGCGTGCGGACGGCCGGGAAGTGGGGTAGGACGCCTCCTCGCGACACCTGCGGAGCCCCGGAGCCACCGGAGGCCCCGGAGGCCCGGTTCCCGGGTGGTGGCGCGGGCGCGTCCCCTGCCCGGCAGGTGCGGAACCCGGAGGGCCTCCGAAGGCCGAACGGCGGGCTCGGGGCCTGCGGCAGGAGCACGGGTACGGCCACGCGCCCGAAGCTGCCGCACGGAGCGCGCGGGCCCGCGGGCCGGGGCACGCGTCGACCGTGCCAGGCTGGGCAGGCTCTCGCCCCGGGCCAGGTCCCGCAGGGCCGGTCGCGTAGCATCCACGCGGTCGTCACCCCGGCAGCGACACCGTCCGCGAACGACCCATCCGTACACAACTGCCCCGACGAACCGAACCGTTGACGACCCGCCACCGACCATCCGTCCGCAGCCCGCACGCCGCCCACCCGGCGCGGCCCGGCGCGGACCACCGCACGAGGGGACCCGGCCCGTGCCGCCGAAGCCACTGTCACCACCGCCGCCCGCGGCACCGGGCCTGCCGGCCGAACTGTCGCAGGAGCACCGCCTCAAGCGCGATCTCGGCTTCTGGGGCCTGACCGCGATCGGCTTCTCCAACATCATCGGCTCCGGCTGGCTGTTCGCGGCGATGTTCGCCGCGCAGACCGCGGGCCCCGCGGCCCTGCTGTCCTGGATCGCTGCCGGCGCGCTGTGCGCGCTCGTCGCGCTGGTGATGGTCGAGCTCGGCGCGACCCGCCCCGAGGGCGGCGGCACCGTGCGCTGGCCGCTCTACGCCGGCGGACGGCTCGTCGGCACCATGGTCGGCTGGTCGGTGCTGCTCTCGGTGGGCGGCACCGCGGCCGAGATCAGCGCGATCATGCAGTACGCGGCCCACTACGTCCCCGGCGTCTACCGCGGCTCCTCGCTGACCTGGCCCGGACTCGCGCTCGCCTGCGGCCTGAGCGTGCTGTTGACCGCCCTGAACTGGTTCGCGGTACGGCTGTTCGCCCGGCTCAACAACCTCGTCTCGCTGCTGAAGGTACTCATCCCGCTGATCACCGTGGTCGCACTGTTCGCGTCGGGCACCCACGCGGGGCGCCTCGCCGGCGGCACGCACGGCGGCTTCGCGCCCTACGGGTACGCGGCCTGCCTGACCGCGCTCGCGGGCGGCGGCATCGTCTACTCCGTCAACGGCTTCCAGGCCCCGCTCGACTTCTCGGGCGAGGCGCGCAGGCCGCGCCGTACCGTACCGGCCGCCGTGCTCACCGGAATCGGCCTCGCCGTCGTCGTGTACCTGCTGCTCCAGCTGGCCTTCCTGGTCACCGTGCCCGACTCGACGCTCGCGCACGGCTGGCAGGGCGTCAGTTTCGACTCGCCCTTCGGGCAGCTCGCGCTGCTCCTCAACCTCCAGTGGCTGGCCACACTGCTGTACGCGGACGCGGTCATCTCGCCCGGCGGCTCCGCCTACGTCGGGGTCGCCATCGACGCCCGGCACACCTACGCCCTCGCCAAGAACGGCCTGCTGCCGCGGTTCTTCCTGCACATCGATCCGCGCTCCGGCACCGCCCGCCGCGCCCTCGTGCTGAACCTCGCGGTGATCGTGGTCTTCCTGCTGCCGTTCGGCGGCTGGCAGAGCATCGTCAGCGTGATGGGCGACATGTACCTGTTGATCTACGCGGCCTCGGCGGTCGCCGTCGCCTCGTTCCGCGCGCACGACAGGGAGCGCGGCGCGGGGCGCAGGGACGGGCAGCTTCCGGGGATGCGGTGGATCGCGCCCCTCAGCTTCGCGGTCGCGGGGGAGTTCGTGTACTGGTCGGGCTGGCACAGCCTGCGGCTCGCGCTGCCGCTCGTCCTGATCGGCCTGCCGGTCTTCCTGCTGCTGCGGCGCCCGCCGGACGGGCCACCGCGCAGTGCCGAACTGCGCCGGGGTGTCTGGCTTGTCTGCTACCTGGCCGCCCTGACCCTGCTGTCCTGGCTCGGCTCCTTCGGGGGCTCTGGACGGCTGCCCGCCCCGTACGACTCGGTGACCGTCGCGCTGGTCGCCCTCGCCGTCTTCGGCTGGGCCGTCAGGTCGGGCGCCGCGCATCTGCGTACGGCGCCACCCCGTGTCGCTGATGGGCTGAACGGGTGAGCCGGGGGAGGATGGCCCGATGCAGAATCAGCACAGGGGAGGGGTGGCGCGGTGAACAGGTACGACGAGTACGACGTCACCGACGAGCAGTGGGAGGGCCTGGCCCAGGTCGTGCCGCTGCGCAACCGCGACATGTGGCCCTCCCGGGTCGACCACCGCACCGTCCCGCAGGACACGGCGGAGGAGCACCGCCGCTTCGTGGTGCTGCGGGTGCAGGTCTTCGGGGACGCGCGTGAAGTCGCGGAGCACCTGCTCGCGCAGATCCCGGTCCTGCTCGACCTGACGGCCGCCGACACGGACGTGGCCAAGCGCATCCTCGACTTCAGCAGCGGTGTGGTGTTCGGCCTCGGCTGCGGGATGCACCGGGTCGACAGGAACGTCTTCCTGCTCGCACCGGCGGGCACCGAGGTCGAGGGCGCGCCCGAGGCGGCGGTGCCGGGCACATGAGCGGGAGACGGGACACCCGCAACGCCCAGGACGCGGGGGGCGGGGAGGACGGTGAGGGCCCCGTGCCGGGCGGCGGCCCGGTGCCGGGGCCGCAGGCCGCGGGGCCGGTGCCCGGCGTGCCGGAGCTGCGGCGCAGGCTGGCGGCGTTCGCCGCGGCGCGCGGCTGGGAGCCGTACCACACGCCGAAGAACCTGGCGGCGGCGCTGAGCGTCGAGGCGTCCGAACTGCTGGAGATCTTCCAGTGGCTCACGCCCGAGCAGTCCGCCGGGGTCATGGCCGACCAGGAGGCCGCCTTCCGCGTCGAGGACGAGGTCGCGGACGTGCTCTCGTACCTCCTCCAGTTCTGCGAGGTGCTGGACATCGACCCGCTGACCGCGCTCGCCGCGAAGATCGAGCGGAACGAGACGCGGTTCCCGCCGGCGGCCGGCCCGGCCGCTCCGGCGCGCTGAGCCGCGCGGGCGGCGCGGGTCCGGGCTCTCGTGAGCCCGGGGCCCGCGGGCTCGGCGGTTACCCGGGCTCGGCGAGTACCCAGCTCGGAGGGCATCCCGGAACGTCATCCTCCTGAGCGCTGGTCACTCTCCGGGGTGAGGGAGTTGTCCCCATCCGGTGTGATCTCCCCCTTCGCCCCGGCCGGTTGTCCACAGAGGTCGGCACCCCCCTGGCTCCGGGCGCCATGTTCCCTCACTCTGGGTGATGCGGACGTGGCGGGCGGTCACCCGCCGCGCGGGACGCGCACGGCGCGCAGGACGAGGGGGACGTGCACATGGACGCGGTACGCATCGCGGAGGCGGGCAGGGAAGCGCTGGCGGCCTGCCGCACCACGGCCGACGTGGTGGCTGAGGCATGGCAGGAACAGGCGCTCGCGCGGGCGCTCGGCGACCTGCTCGCCGGGCGGTACACGGGAGAGGCCAGGACGGCGGCGGGCGAGCTCGCCGACGCGGGGGAGCGGGGCAGGGGGCCCGCCGAGCACCCCGCGCTGCGGGCCGCGGGCGGGCTCAGGGCTGCGGCGCTCACCGGCCCGGCGGACGCGCAGGCCGCGCTGGCAGCCTTGGGCGCGCTCCTCGAAGAGGCCGGCGCGGCGCTCGTCGTGGTCGCCACGGCCGCGGACGACGCGTGCGTCTACTGGCAGTGCATGGAGGCGATCGACGCCGCGGCGGAGTCGGGCGACCGGGTGGCCGCGCTCCTGCGGCTGCCGGGGATCCGGGGGCGTGGAGGGCCCGGACCACCGGGCGGCGGCTCCTGACCCCCCGCGGGGCGGACCGCCGCGGCGGGCGTCCGGTGCCGTGCCGGCGGACAGCGGCGTGCGGTGCGGGCGGCCGGGCCGCGGGCGCGAGGTGCAGGATGGGGGTATGGATCTTCGCATCTTCACCGAGCCCCAGCAGGGCGCGACGTACGACACCATCCTCCGCATCGCCAAGGCCACCGAGGACCTGGGTTTCGACGCCTTCTTCCGGTCGGACCACTACCTGCACATGGGCGGTGTGGACGGCCTGCCGGGGCCCACGGACGCCTGGATCACCCTGGCGGGCCTCGCCCGCGAGACCCGGCGGATCCGCCTCGGCACGCTGGTGACGGCCGCGACGTTCCGGCTGCCCGGCGTCCTCGCCATCCAGGTCGCCCAGGTCGACCAGATGTCCGGCGGCCGGGTCGAGTTCGGCCTCGGCGCCGGCTGGTTCGCCGAGGAGCACGCCGCGTACGGAATCCCGTTCCCCGACGACAAGTTCAGCAGGCTGGAGGAGCAGCTCGCCGTGGTCACCGGGCTGTGGGCGACCGAGGCCGGCCGGAAGTTCTCCTACGACGGTGCGCACTACCGGCTGACCGACTCGCCCGCGCTCCCCAAGCCCGCCCAGGCGAAGCCGCCGGTCATCGTCGGCGGCAAGGGGCCGAAGCGCACCCCGCGGCTCGCCGCGCGGTACGCGGACGAGTTCAACCTGCCCTTCGGCTCGGTCGAGGAGACCGAGGCGCAGTTCGGCCGGGTGCGCGCGGCGGTCGAGGAGGCCGGGCGCCCCGCCTCCGACCTGGTGTACTCCAGCGCGCTGCCGATCTGCGTGGGCCGCGACGACGCGGAGGTGGCGCGCCGGGCAGCCGTGCTCGGCCGCGACGTGGACGAGCTCAAGGAGAACGGCCTCGCGGGTTCGCCCGCCGAGGTCGTCGACAAGATCGGCAGGTACGCGGCGGTCGGCTCGACCCGCTTCTACCTCCAGACGATGGACATGGCCGACCTGGACCACCTGGAGCTGGTCGCGTCCCAGGTCGCGCCGCAGCTCGGCTGAGGCTTTTCGTTCGGCTCCGGGCGGATCGGGGAGCGGGGGCCGGTGCCCGGGGCGCCCCGGCCGGAGGCTGGGGGAGGTGCCGGGGCACGCGAGCCCGGCACGATCCGGACGAAGGGCCCCAGGGAGGGGCCGCCCGCCGCGGCCCGAAGGAGGTGACCGCCGTGCGGCCCGTCAGACCGCTCGCCGAGGCCCTCGCCGAGGGCCCCGTCGTACTGGACGGCGGCCTGTCCAACCAACTCGCCGACCAGGGCGCGGACCTGTCGGGCGAGCTGTGGTCGGCCCGGCTGCTCGCCGACGCGCCGCAGCAGGTCGCGGCCGCCCACGCCGCTTATGTGCGGGCGGGCGCGCGGGTGCTGATCACGGCGAGCTACCAGGCCACGTTCGAGGGGTTCGCGCGGCGCGGGGCCTCGCGCGCCGAGGCCGCGGCGCTGTTCACCCGCAGCGTGGAGCTGGCGCGGGCCGCGGGCGAGGACACCGAGGAGGAGGTGTGGGTGGCCGCGTCCGCGGGGCCCTACGGGGCGATGCTCGCGGACGGCAGCGAGTACCGCGGGCGGTACGGGCTCACGGTGCGCGAGCTGACCCGGTTCCACCGGCCGAGGATCGAGGCGCTCGCCGCCGCGGCGCCCGACGTCCTCGCGCTGGAGACCGTGCCCGACACCGACGAGGCAGAGGCGCTGCTCGCCGCGGCGCGCGGCACCGGGGTTCCGGTGTGGCTCTCCTACACGGTCGCGGGCGGCCGTACGCGCGCGGGGCAGCCGCTCGCGGACGCGTTCGCCCTGGCGGCCGGGGACGGCCAGGTGATCGCGGTCGGCGTGAACTGCTGCACGCCACAGGACGCGGAGGCGGCCGTGCCGCTCGCTGCGGCCACGGGCAAGCCGGTCGTCGTCTACCCCAACAGCGGGGAGAGCTGGGACGCCGGGGCGGAGGACTACCGCGGCCCTGCGGCGTTCGATCCGTCGCGGGCCGCTGCGTGGCGGGACGCGGGGGCCCGGCTGGCCGGGGGGTGCTGCCGGGTCGGGCCCCGCGCGATCGCCGCGCTCTCCGCCGCGCTGCACGGCGGCGGAGGGTGACCGGGGCGCGGCAGGGCACGGGAGGGCGCCGGCCCCGGTACGGCCCGGCGCGTCGGACGGTGCGGGAGGCCGCGGTGAGGTCCGAGGGGTGAAGGGCGGGCGGCGCGGTCAGGATGGAGGCATGACCTTCCATGTCGACTCGGAGACCGGGCGGCTGCGCCGCGTGATCCTGCACCGCCCCGGCCTCGAACTCAAGCGGCTCACCCCGCAGAACGCGGACGGGCTCCTCTTCGACGACGTGCTGTGGGTGCGGCGCGCCCAGGAGGAGCACGACGGGTTCGCCGCGGTGCTGCGGGAGCGGGGCGTCGAGGTGCATCTCTTCGGCGACCTGCTGCGGGGGGCGCTCGAGGTCCCGGCGGCGAGGGAGCTGGTCCTCGACCGCGTCTTCGACGAGAAGGAGTACGGCCCGCTCGCCACGGACCACCTCAGGGCCGCCTTCGACGAACTGCCCGCGGCCGGCCTCGCCGAGGCGCTCGTCGGCGGCGTCACCAAGCGGGAGTACCTGGCCGGCCACGCGGAGCCCACGTCGGTGCGCTTCCACGTCATGGAGCAGGACGACTTCCTCCTCGACCCGCTGCCCAACCACCTGTTCACCCGGGACACCTCGGCCTGGGTGTACGACGGAGTCTCGGTCAACGCGATGAGCCGCCCCGCGCGGCAGCGCGAGTCCGTGCACTTCGAGGCGATCTACCGGCACCATCCCCTCTTCACCGGGGACGGGGCAGGCCCCTTCCACCACTGGGCGCAGGGCCAGGGCCACCCCTGCACGATCGAGGGCGGCGACGTGCTGGTGCTCGGCCGGGGAGCCGTGCTGATCGGGATGAGCGAGCGCACCACGCCGCAGGCCGTGGAGATGCTGGCGCGCGGCTTGTTCGCCGCGGGTTCCGCCACCACGATCGTCGCGCTCGACCTGCCGAAGCGCCGGGCGTTCATGCACCTCGACACGGTGATGACGATGGTCGACCACGACACGTTCACCCAGTACGAGGGCCTCGGGATGCTGCGTTCGTACACCATCGAGCCGGGCGTCGGGGACAACGAGCTGAAGGTCACCGACCATCCGCCGGAGCACATGCACCGGGCGATCGCCGCCGCGCTCGGCCTGGACCGGGTGCGGGTCCTCACGCCCACCCAGGACGTGCACTCGGCGGCGCGCGAGCAGTGGGACGACGGGTGCAACGTGCTGGCGGTCGAGCCGGGCGTCGTGGTCGCGTACGAGCGGAACTCCACCACCAACAGCCACCTGCGCAGGCAGGGCTTCGAGGTGATCGAGATCCGCGGCAGCGAGCTGGGGCGCGGCAGGGGCGGGCCGCGCTGCATGAGCTGCCCGGTGGAACGGGACGGCGTCTGAGCGCGCGGGCCGCCGCGGGCGCCGGAAGCGCCGCGGGCAGCGAAGACGCCGCGCGGGAGGCGGCCGGGAGGCTGTCCGCCTCCAGTCTGTATAGCCATGCGGTATAGCGTATATAGTTACGGAGTCCGTTGTCCTTCCACCCGCCGGGCGGCGGTTCCCGACCGCCGGACCGCACCGCAGGACCGTCCCATGCCGACCATGTACCCGGCCACGCGGCCGCAGTCGACCCCTCAGGAGCAGCACCCATGGCGATACACCTTCCCGGCCGCCACTTCCTCAAGGAGCTCGACTTCACGCCGGAGGAGTTCCGCGGCCTGATCGACCTCGCCGCCGAACTCAAGGCCGCCAAGAAGGCGGGCACCGAGGTGCAGCGGCTGCGCGGCAGGAACGTCGCGCTCATCTTCGAGAAGGCGTCCACGCGGACCCGCTGCGCCTTCGAGGTGGCCGCCGCGGACCAGGGCGCCGCCACCACCTACATCGACCCGGCGGGCTCGCACATCGGCAAGAAGGAGTCGGCGAAGGACACGGCCCGGGTCCTCGGCCGGATGTTCGACGGCATCCAGTACCGGGGCGACGCCCAGGACACCGTCGAGGAACTGGCCGCCCACGCGGGCGTGCCCGTCTTCAACGGCCTCACCGACGACTGGCACCCCACCCAGATGCTCGCCGACGCGCTCACGATGACCGAGCACTGCGAGCGGCCCCTGAGCGAAACGAGCTTCGCCTACCTCGGCGACGCACGGTTCAACATGGGCAACTCCTACCTGGTCACGGCGGCGCTGCTCGGCATGGACGTGCGGATCGTCGCGCCGCGCGCGTTCTGGCCTGCCGACGAGGTGCTCGCCGCCGCCCGCAAGACCGCCGAGACGACCGGTGCCCGGCTGCACCTGACCGAGGACATCGCCGAGGGCGTCGCGGGCGTCGACTTCGTCGTCACCGACGTGTGGGTGTCGATGGGCGAGCCCAAGGAGGTCTGGGACGTGCGCATCGCCGCCCTGGCCCCGTACACGGTGACGATGGACGTGCTGCGCGCCACCGGCAACCCGGACGTGAAGTTCCTGCACTGCCTGCCCGCCTTCCACGACCTGGGCACCGAGGTCGGGCGGGAGATCCACGAGCGCTACGGCCTGCGCGAGCTGGAGGTGACGGACGAGGTCTTCGAGTCCCCGCACTCGGTCGTCTTCGACGAGGCGGAGAACCGCCTGCACACCATCAAGGCCGTCCTCGTCGCCACGCTCGGCGACGCGTAGCGCCCCCGCGCCGCGGGCGCGGCGGCCCCACGGTCACACCTGCGGCCGCCGCGTCCCCTGGCGCGGCACGAGCGGAGCGGTGCCGGCGCGCCCCGGCGGGCACGGCTCGGGCAGCGTGAACCACACGGCCTTGCCGTCGTCGGTCCGCCGGTGGCCGCACTCCTCGCTGAGGGTGCGGATCAGCAGCAGCCCCCTGCCGTCCTCCTGCCACGGGTCGGGCATGGCCGCGGGGCCCGGCGCGTCGAGCGCACCCGGCGGCCGGGGGTCGGCGTCGTGCACCTCGACCCGGCAGCAGCCGGACGGGAGCAGCGTCACTACCAGCCGTATCGGCTCGTCGCCCCGCGTGTGCTCGACGGCGTTCGCCACCAGCTCCGCCGTCAGCAGCTCGGCGGTTTCCGCCTCCGCGCCCCGTTCGAGACTCGCCAGCGCGGCCCGCACCAGGGCACGCGCCATCGGCACGGCGGCCGCCGTGTGCGGGAGCGCGATGTGCCACGGGGAGAGGCGGGGACTGTCGGGCAAGGGAGCGTTCCGTATTCGAGGACGGTGTGCGAGCGGGTCCGGCCTTCCCGGAGAGTAGGGGCGTGGTCGAGCAGGCGACAAGCCGTCCGTCGTGGGACGTGTGCCACAACTCGGACAGTACTTCCCGCACCACACCCCGCCACCACCGGGGGCTCCCGGGCCTCGCGCACCGCCGGCCCGCCAGGACCGGTGAACGCGGTGCCGCCCGCCTACAGCGGCAGCCTCCGGTTGGCGAGCACCGGGATCGACGCGCGGACCCGGTCCGCCT
The DNA here is from genome assembly GCF_039540215.1 of Streptomyces tremellae. Taxonomy (NCBI): domain Bacteria; kingdom Bacillati; phylum Actinomycetota; class Actinomycetes; order Kitasatosporales; family Streptomycetaceae; genus Streptomyces; species Streptomyces tremellae. The sequence continues at coordinate 152,129 of NZ_BAABEP010000001.1, read as the reverse complement.
CCGCCGGGTCGACGTCGAAGGTCCGCACGTCGGGGTCGCCGCCGAGGCGGGCCCGTACGGAGCCGTCAGGGGCGACGAGGAGACTGCGTCCGACACCGTTCGGCGCGGCGGTCGGCTCCTCGGGGTCGGCGCCGGGGGCGGGGAGCGCCTGGTCGACCGCGGCCAGCCAGACCGTCGCGTCCAGTGCCCTGGCCCGTACCAGCAGCTCCCACTGCTCCGCCTTGCCGGGGCCGGCGCCCCAGGAGGCCGGCAGCAGCGAGAGCACGGCGCCGGCGTCCGCGTGGGCCCGGAACAGCTCGGGGAACCGCACGTCGTAGCAGGTGGCGAGGCCGACCCGGACGCCCGCGACGTCCACGGTCACCAACCGGCCGCCGGGCGCGACCGTGTCGGACTCCCGGTAGCCGAACGCGTCGTAGAGATGGATCTTGTCGTAGCTGTCGCCGTCCCCGCCGCCGGGCGCGGCGACCAGCAGGGTGTTCGCCACCCGGCCGTCCGCGGCGGGTGTGAACATGCCCGCCACCACCGTCACCCCGGTCTCCGCCGCGACCGCGCGCAGCCCGCCCGCCCAGGGGCCGGTGAGCGGCTGCGCGACCGGTCCGAGCGGCACCCCGAAGCGCGCCATCGCCGCCTCGGGGAGCACCGCGAGCGCCGCGCCGTCCTCCGCCGCGCGCCGCACCGCGGCGACCGCCGCCTCCAGGTTGTCCTCGGGGTCGGGCCCCGACCGCAGCTGGCACAGGCTGATCCGCATCCGTCCACTCCTCGTCGTTCGCCGTTGTCGCCGTCGTACGGTCTCGTCGGCCGTCAGCCGCCGTCGTACGGTCCTGTCCGCCGTACGGTCCTGCCCGCCGTTCCGTCGTCTTGTCGTTTTGTCGTCAGCGTCAGCGTCAGCGGCCCCGGCCGGGGCCGCTGGCCGCCTGGGGCACCCCGCCGCCGGGGGCGGGAGCCCCGGGCGCCGGCGCGGGCCGCACGCCGTCGCGGCCGAGCAGCACCCCGGTGACGGTCACCACCGCGGTCACCGCCACGTACCCCGCGAGGGGCAGCCAGCTGCCCGACGAGCCGAGCAGCGCGGTGAACACCAGCGGCGCCACCGCGCCGCCGATCACCCCGGCCAGCGTGTACGCGAGGGACGAGCCGGTGTAGCGCAGGCGCTCGCTGAACTGCTCGGCCACGAACGCCGCCTGCGGCCCGTACAGCAGCGAGTGCACCACGAGCCCGAGCACCACCCCGACGACCAGCAGCCCCCAGGAGCCGGTGTCGGCCATCGGGAAGAACACGAACGGCCACACGCCCGCGGCCACCGCCCCCGCCAGATACATCCGCCGCCTGTTCCACCGGTCGGACAGCGCCCCGGCCAGCGGGATCAGCACCAGCTGCAGCGCCGAGCCGATCAGCACCGCCGTGAGCGCCTTGCCGCGCGCCATGCCGAGCCGGTCCGTCGCGTACGTCAGCACGAACACCGTGAACAGCGCGTACAGCACATCGGGCGCGACCCGGCCGAGCACCGCGGCCACCAGGCCGCGCCGCTCGGTGCGCAGCACCTCCCGGATCGGGGCCTCCGGGCGTTCGCCGCTCTCCGCGAGGCGCTGGAACACCGGTGTCTCCTCAAGCCTGCTGCGGATCCACAGGCCGAACAGGACGAGTACCGACGACAGCAGGAAGGCGACCCGCCAGCCCCAGGTCAGGAACTGGTGGTCGGTGAGCAGCGCCCCCAGCGCCGCCAGCGCGCCGTTGGCCATCAGATTGCCCGCAGGCGGCCCGATCTGCGCGGCCGAGGCCCAGAACCCGCGGTGCTCCTCGTCCGCGTGCTCGCTGGTCAGGAGCACCGCGCCGCCCCACTCGCCGCCGACGCCGACACCCTGCGCGAACCGCAGCAGCACCAGCAGCACGGGCGCCGCCGGGCCGATCGCGGCCTGCGTGGGCAGGCAGCCGATCAGCACGGTCGCCGCGCCGATCAGCGTCAGCGTCCACACGAGCACCTTCTTGCGGCCCACCACGTCCCCGAGCCGCCCGAAGACGAAACCGCCGAGCGGACGCGAGACATAGCCGACGGCGTACGTCGAGAACGCGAGGAGCGTGGACGTCAGCGGGTCCGAGGAGGGGAAGAACAGCTTGCCGAAGACCAGCGCGGACGCGGCCGAGTAGACGGCGAAGTCGTACCACTCGAGCGAGGTGCCCGTGAGGCCCGCCACGAAGGCCCGCAGCCTGACCCCCTGCCCGCTGCCGCCGCCCTCGCGCGACGGCCGCTCGCTCACGTCCTCCACGGGTGATCACCTCCATGCCGGCACCGGTCTCCACCGGATTGTGCCGTGTCCCGAGCTCGTCCATGGTCCTGTTCCACGGCGGTAATACTTGCTGTATACAGGAGGCATGCGCAACCCCCGCCACCCGGCCGGTCCACGAGGACCGGTGCGGGGCGGCCGATCCCGCAAGGAGACACGAGACAGGTGAACCCGCTCACGTTCGAACTCCCCGACGGCTCACGGCGCACGGTCGAGGTGCGCAGGCTCCTCAACGCCGGATATGCCGGCCGCGCCCAGGACCAGGTCGCGGCGCATGTCGAGGAGCTCGCCGCGCTCGGCGTGCCCGCCCCCGCCGAGGTCCCCGCGCTCTACCCGGTCGCGGGTTACCTCGCCCAGCAGACCGGCGCGGTCCCCGCCCAGCACGCCCGCACCTCGGGCGAGGCCGAGTGGGCGCTCGTCGTGGACGCCGATGGCGAGCTGCTGCTGACCGCCGCCTGCGACCACACCGACCGCGCCCTGGAGGCCCACGGCGTCGCCTGGAGCAAGAACGCGGCCCCCGACGTGCTCGCCCGCCGCGCCTGGCGGCTCGCCGACGTCGCCGACCGCCTCGACTCCCTGACCCTGCGCGCCTGGGTCACCCCCGAGGGCGGCGGCGCCGAGCAACTCGTCCAGGACGGCACCGCCGCCGAACTGCTCCCGCCCGCCCACTGGGTGGACGTGCTGCGCGGCCGGGGCGAACTCGAACCCGGCACCGTGCTGCTCTCCGGCACGATCCCCATGCGCCCCGGCGTGGACCAGTTCGCGGGCCGCTGGCGCGTCGAGCTCGGCGACCCCGCGACCGGCGACACCTGCGCGCTGGCGTACGACGTGGCGCGGCTCTCCGAGCCCATCGGCTGACGGGGAAGGGGGTGGCGGGGCCCCGCCCGTGCGCGGGTGGCCGGCGCCGCGGCCCGCGCACGACCGGTGGATACGATGAGGCGCACAGCGCGCCACACCGCGCACAACGGCGCACAACGGCGCACAGGGAGGCGGGACCGGTGACCGTGCCAGGCACCTCGGGCCGCGAGAAGGCGTACGCCTACCTCAGGGACACGGTGATCGCCGACCCGGCGATGCTGGGGCGGTTCGTGAACGAGCAGGCGGTCGCCGACAGCATCGGCGTGTCGAGGACCCCGATCAGGGAGGCGCTGCTGCTGCTGGCAGCCGAGGACCTGGTCCGCCTCATCCCCAAGAAGGGCGCGTACGTGGCCCCGCTGTCCGGCCAGGAGGTCACCGAACTGATGGACCTGCGCGCCGTGCTGGAGTCGCACGCGGCGCGCGTGGTCCTGGCCCAGGGCAGGGCGCCGGTCGCCGAGATGCGGCGGCTCGCCGACGAGCAGGCCCAGGTCAGCGGCCCCGGCCAGGCCGGGGACTTCATCGGGTGGGACCACCACTTCCACATGGCCCTGGTCCGCACGGCGGGCAACACCATGCTGACGAGGACGTACGAGGGGCTGCGCGCGCGCCAGGTGCGCTGCGGCATCAGCGCGGTCTTCCGCTCGGCCGGGCGGCAGGAGTCCGTGCTGCGCGAACACCGCGCGATCGCCGACGCGTTGGAGGGCGGGGACGCGGACGCCGCGGCCTGCGCCATCCGGGCCCACCTCGACGCCACCCGGGCGGCGCTGCTCGCGGGCCCCTCGGGCCCGGCCGCGGCACCCGGGCCCGAGTACCCCGGCCTCAGCGGGCCGGGTGGCGGATCTCCAGCATGACGCAGCCCGTCGCGGTGCGGTACGGGCCGTGCGGCATGCCGGGCGGCCGGGACGCGAAGTGGCCCGCGCCGAAGGTCCTTCCGAGTGTCAGGTCCTCCAACTCCCCCTCCAGCAGGTAGACCTCCTCGACGTACGCGTGCCGGATGACACCGGCCGCGCTCGTGTCGAGGCCCGGCGCCCAGCGGGCGAGCCGGGTCAGCTCCGCCTCCGACTCGCCGCGGGCCAGGACCCGTTCGGTGACGCCGGGGGAGCCCTCCGCCGGGGTCCACTCCTGCGTGGAGGTGTCGAAGAACTCGTGTTCCGACTTCATGCGCGGGCCGCTCCTCGATGCGTCGTCGTGCGGCGGGGTGTCGTGCGGTGTCCCGCCGCGGGCGGCGCTTCGCGGCGCGGCGTGTTCCGCGCCCACTCTGCCAGGGCGTCCCGCCCGGTGCCCGGCCGCCCCCGTGCACGGCGGCGGCCCGGCACCTGCGGTGTCACTCCGCCAGGCGGATGGCGAGCGCCGGGCAGACCGTCGCGGCCTGCCGGACGTCCTCCTCGGCCCCGGCCGGAGGCTCCTCCACGAGGAGCACGGCGATGCCGTCCTCCTCCCGCTGGTCGAAGGCGTCGGGCGCGGCGAGCACGCACTGGCCGGACGCGACGCACCTGTCCTGGTCGAGGTCGATCCTCATGGGCGTTCCTTCGGTGTGCTGGTGGGGTCGGGGGGAGGGAGCGCGGGTCACCAGGTGACGGGCAGCTCGTAGACGCCGTAGACCGAACCGTCGTGCTTGAACGGGATGTCGCCGAGGTCCGCCGCCAGGCGCAGCGTGGGCACCCTGCGGTAGAGCGTCGAGTAGACGACCTGCAGCTCCATCCGGGCCAGCGGCTGGCCGAGGCACTGGTGCACCCCGAAGCCGAACGCCACGTGGTGGCGGGCGTCCCTGCCGAGGTCGAGCCGGTCGGGGTCGGGGAAGGCCTCGGGGTCGCGGTTGCCGATGTCGTTGGCGAGGATCAGTCCCTCGCCCGCGCGGACCGTGCGGCCCGCCACCTCGATGTCCTCCGTCGCGACGCGCCGCCGCCCGGTGTGGGTGATATGCAGGTAGCGCAGCAGCTCCTCGACCGCCCTCGCCACGTCCTTCGGGTCGTCGGCGGCGCGCAACGCGTCGAGCTGGTCGGGGTGTTCGAGCAGCGCGAGGGTGCCGAGCGCGATCATGTTCGCGGTCGTCTCGTGCCCGGCGATCAGCAGCAGCACGCCCATCCTGGCCGCTTCTGCGCGCTCCAGCTCCCCGCCGCGCACCCGCTCGGCCAGCCCGGAGAGCAGGTCCTCCCGAGGGTGCGCGAGCTTCTGCCCCACGAGGTCGTCCAGGTAGGCGGTGAGCCGGCCGAGAGCGGCGGTGCGCTCCTCGACCGAGGTGGTGCGGTTGATGATCGTCTTGCTGTTGTCCTGGAAGAAGTCGTGGTCCGCGTAGGGCACGCCGAGCAGTTCGCAGATGACCAGGGAGGGCACCGGCAGGGCGAACGCCTGGACCAGGTCGACCGGCCGGGGGCCTGCGAGCAGTTCGTCGATGAGGCCGTCCACGATCTCCTGTACGCGGGGCCGCAGCGCCTCCACCCGTTTGATGGCGAACGGCGCGGTGACCATCCGCCGCAGCCGGGCGTGTTCGGGATCGTCCATCAGGATGAAGCCGATGCTGTTGCCCGTGACGGGCGCCTGGGCCGGGTAGCCGGGGCGGGTGATGTCGGCGCTCACCCGGGGATCGGCGAGCAGGGCGCGCTGTTCCGCGTACCGCGTCACCAGCCAGGGGGTGCTGCCGTCCCAGAGCCTGACCCGGGTGAGCGGGGACTCCTGCTGCTGTTCCCGCAGCGGGGGAGGGGGGTCGAAGGGGCAGCCCGCCGCGCGGGCCATGGGGTACTCGGGTATCTCGGTCCGCTCCTGCTCGACCGGGTGCGATGTGGGGGGCATGGCGTCCTTTCCGCGGTGGATGGGGGAGCCCCGCCGCCCCGGTCTGCGCGGGGCGGCGGTCGGAAGGGGGCCGTCCGGGGCGGCCCGTACACGGGCAGGTCCACCGCGGCGGGCCGCGGGCAGTCCTCGCCCCCCGGCGCGGGGGCGTCCGGCCGGCACGGTGGCGGCACCGGGACGGACGTGTGGACACCGGGCGCGGAGCACGTCTGCCCGCGCGGCCCGCGCCGCGCGTCAGCCGTCCGTGGTGACCGGTGCGAGCCAGAGGCCGGTGAGCGCGTCGATGAGTCCGGTGGCGTACGCGTGCCAGCTCGTCCGCGCCGTGTGGGCGCCCTCGGCCAGGGCGCGTTCGCGCTCTGCGAGCATGTGGACCATGAGGTTGCGCGCCATGTCCGCGCGCTCCAGCCGTACCGGCAGGGGGAGTTCGGGCAGGCAGCGGTTGAGTCCTTCGAGGGTCCGCCGGATCGTGGGGCCGAAGGTCTCGTCGACCATCAGCTCCCGCAGCACGGGGTCCGTCATCAGCTGCGCGCCGAAACGCGCGTACCAGGTGGGGCTGCCCAGCTCGGCCAGGTGCTGGGTGCCGGGGCGTACGAGGACGGCCACCCAGTCCCGTACGGAAGCGGAGTCGCCCGTGCGCTCCAGCATCTCCTCGCGCAGGGCCTCGATGCGCTCCGCGTGTCTGCGGACGATCGCCCGCAGCAGGTCGGTCTTGGTGCCGAAGTGGTAGCCCACGGCCGCGTTGTTGCCCTGCCCCGCGGCTTCGCTGATCTGCCGGTTGGACACGGCGAACACGCCGTGCTCGGCGAACAGCCGCTCGGCGACGGCGAGCAGCACCTCGCCGGTGCCCGCGGCCCGCTCGGACCTGGCCGTCCTGCCTGCCACCCTCACCACCCCGCCCGTGGGGAGCCCGTGGCCGGCGTGCCGTGCTCGTCCCCGCGCATCCCGCTCTCCCCTCGTCCCGGCTTCCGCGATCAGTGAACGCGTGGCGCCCCGACAAGTCAAGCGGGTGACTTAAAACGATCGGCGGCCCGGCGCCGGCGCGCCGTCCACGCTCATGTGCGCGCCGAGGCGGTGCAGGGCGTCCAGGACCTGGACGGAGAACATCATTGGACCGCCGATCACGTCCTCCTGGCGGATCGGTGTACCGAGGGCCGCCACCTCCCAGCGCCCTTCCCGGGCCAGGTGGTGCCGGATCGAGGTGTGCAGCAGCCGCACCTTCTGGGCAGCCGGGGCGAACCTGCTGCCCGCCTCGGACGCGCCGGGCTGCATCAGACGGACGGTGACCGGCCCGTCTCCGCCGTGCGTTTGGACGGGTACCACAGGGAGTGCGTCGCGGACAGCGGCTTGGCGACATGCGGCACGACGTAGCAGGCCGGCATGGCGGCGAACGAGAGCGCGGTGGAGATGTGCACGTTGTTGTGGATGAAGAGCAGCCGGGCCTTCTCCATCCCGTCCCGGTCCACCCACGCGGGAGGGCTGCTCGTCGTGTGCAGGTACTCCCGGGCCACCTCGGGCAGCCCCTCAGGCAACGCGCCGCCGCCGGCGGTGGTGACGTAGCGCATCAGTGTGTTGCACTGCCCCACCTCGCCCCACCTCGCCCCGCTCGAAGAGGGTCGCCACCGTGGCGTCGGCCAGCTCGTCGCCGACGGTACGCAGGGTGTTGAGGAACTCGTCTGTGTACGTCATGGACGGCTCCTTCGGCAGGGGTACGGCGCGGAACAGGCCAGTCCTCACGCGTGGTGGCGGCGCTCGCCAGATGTGTCAGCGCCAGCTGGGCAGTGCGAGGGAGCCCGGCGCTCCGCGGCGCGCCGGTCGCGGCCGGGACCCGCTCGGTGATCATGCCCTCGACATGGTCGCGCGCCCCGGTGCGCTCCACCACCGCGCGCACCCGCTCCACGCGGGCGGCGGTCAGGCCGCCGCGTCCGAGCAGGGAGCCCAGCTCGCGCCGCTCGGCCGGAGTGGCGCCTTCATGGGCGAGCGCGAAGAGTGCCGTGGGCCGGTCGCCCGAGATGTCGTCGGTGTCGTCCTTGCCGGTGGTGGAGGGCTCGCCGAACAGGCCGATCAGGCCGTCCCGCAGCTGGAACGCCTCGCCGAGGGGGCAGGCCGTACTCGCTGAACACCCCCGGCCGGCAGCGCGAGCGACCTGGCACGGGAGACCGGCCGCGGGCCGTCGGCGAGGGCGTCGCGCAGCGCGGCGTGCGCCGTCGGCAGCCCGTGCCGCAGGCCGCTCTCGTCGATGACGTCGTCGTGCACCACGGCGGCCGCGTGCACCAGCTTCATGCATGCCGCGGCGCGTACCATCGCGTCGCTGTCCGGCTGTCCCGCCGCCCCCAGTAGCAGAAGGCGGACCGCAGCCGCTTCCCGTACCCGGTGGCCGCCCTCAGCACCCCGCGGAGCGGGGCCAGGCTCTTGTTCACCGCGACCAGCGCGTCGGTCTCCGCTCCGACGAACCGCGCCAACTCCCGGTCGACCCGCGCCCGCAGCGCAGTCTGCTCCGGCAGCTCAGGCACCGGCGCCCTCCGCGTCGCCGCGGGAACGCGCGTGGCGCGCCAGCACCTCCAGATGCGCTTCGCCGCCCACCCCCAGCCGGTCCAGGGGCAGCCGGCCCCGCGCCCTGAGATCCTGCCGCCCCTGGGCCGCGAGGTCTCCCGCGTCGGAGCGCCCCAGCAGGCCCCCGGCCGTCCGCAACGCCGCACCGCAGGTACTCAGTGCCAGATCGGCCACCCCGGCCGCAAGCAGCCCGACATCCTCGCTCCGCAGACCCTCCCGTGGCATCCGCGCCCTCCCCCTGCTCCACCCCGCGTCCAGGCCGCGAGGCCCCGGAAGGGCAGCATGCCCACCGGGGGGCCACACCACGGCCGTGTCACCCCGACGAGCGGCGAGATGTCCACGCGTACGGGGAGCGGCTCCGCCCGCGCACGACGCGTGCACGACTCTTGACGCCTGTGACGCACCGATGGTCGAATCAAATCAAGGGTTAGTTGGTAAGGCCATCGGAGCGCTCCACCCCGTACCACCTCGGAGAACGCCGGCCGAGACGTTGTGTTTCTCGGCGCCGTTCACGCAGTCGCCGCCGGCTGTGTCCGCCATCCATCGAGAACGGGACACCCGATGCGAGATCAGACGTGTGCACGTGCCCGCAAGGGCCCACAGCAGGGCGGTGGCCCACCGCGCCTCCGCCACCCAGGCCGGCACCGGTTGCGAGTGTCGCTCGCGGCCCTCCTCGTCGCGGTCCTCGCCACCGCCTGCGCGAACCTGTCGAACGCCGCCGTCCACACCGCACCTGACGGAACGAAGGAAGTCACCATCGGCAAGGCCGTGGACACCATCGGCTTCACCACCGTGGACGTCGCCCAGGCCAAGGGCTATTTCGCGAAGGAGGGCGTCACCGCCAGACAGGAGCTGCTCGGCGGCAGCAGTACCGCCTTCGCCGCGCTCCAGAGCGGCAGCGTCCAGTTCGTCACGGCGTCGTCCACCGCGCTGCTCAGCGCCAAGACCAAACGCGTGCCCCTCCAGGCCGTCGCCTCGCTCGACTACGGCGTCTCCCTCCAGCTCGCCGCGTCCAAGAAGTGGATCGCCGCGCACCATCTCTCCCCGCAGCAGCCGCTCACCACGGTGATGCGCGGCCTGACCGGGGCCACCCTGGGTGTCGTGTCCACCACGGACCTCACCTACTACCACTACCTGATGAAGCAGGCGGGGGTGGACCAGGACCAGTTCAAGACCATCATGATCAAGACCCAGTCCGCCGCGCTCGCCGCGGTGCAGCACGGACAGGTCGACGCCATCCTCCTCTCGCCGCCCAACAGTTACTTCGCGCAGGCGCAGAACCAGGCGCAGATCGTCGCGACCCTGCACTCGGTGCCCGCGCTGCGCAGCATGACCTACGACGTCCTCGTGGTCTCCTCCCGCTTCGCCAAGGCCCACCCCGACGTCGTCGAGGCGGTCGCCACCGGCCTGGCCAGAGCCGACAACACCATGGCGAAGGACCCGCGCTCCGTGCTCGACGTGGAGCGCGAGCACTATCCGAAGATGAGCGACGACGTGCTGCTCCAGAGCCTGGAGTACGTCACCTTCGCCCCCGACGGGAAGATGACCGCCGCCGGGTGGCAGGGGGTGCGCGAGGAGGCCGAGGGCAGCGACGTACCGAACACGTCGAGCGTCAACCTCAAGGAGAACCAGGGCACCTGGACCAACGACTACATCGTGACCAGCAGACTGCGCCCGGCTGCCGCGCCCGCCGGCTGACCCGCCCGGCCGGCCCGACCGGTTCGGCCGCCTCGCCCGCGGCCCAGCCGCCCGACCCGGCCGGCCCTCGCCCGCCGGCCCCGCCGCGCGCCGCCCGGCCCGAACTCCCCGGCGCGCCCTCCCGTACCCCTCCCCGCACACCGAACGCCACGCTCCCGGGCCGCGCCCGGCACCGGCTCCCCACGGCCCCCGCGAGCCGCCGGCCCCCGCGAGCCGCCGGCCCCCGCCGGCGCCCGCCCAACCGGCTTGCCGCCAACGCGAACAGGTGATCAGCATGCAGAGCCACCACGAAGGGCCCGGACCCGAGGGCTCCGCCACGACGGTGAAGGACCCCGCCCCCGTGGACCACGCCGTCCGCTTCGACAAGGTCTCCCTGATGTTCCGCAGCCGCCGCAACTCCACCCCGGTGGAGGCGCTGCACGAGGTGACGTTCGACGTGCGCGAGCGCGAGTTCTGCGCCATCGTCGGGCCCAGCGGATGCGGCAAGAGCACCCTGCTCAACCTGGTCGCAGGGCTCACCCCGGCGACGGGCGGACAGGTCACGGTGCACGGCAGGCCCGTCACGGGGCTCGTCCCCGACATCGGCTACGTGACCCAGGACTCCAACCTGCTGCCCTGGCTCACCGTGGACGAGAACATCCGGCTGCCCCTCCAGATCCGCAGGACGCCGGCCGAGGAGCAGGACAGGCTCGTCGACCAGTGGATCACACTCGTCGGGCTCGACCAGTTCCGCACCAGCTACCCCCACCAGCTCTCCGGCGGCATGCAGAAGCGCTGCTCCATCGCCCGCACCCTGGTGTACGACCCGCCGATCCTGCTGATGGACGAGCCCTTCGGCGCACTCGACGCCATGACGAAGGCCGTCATGCAGGGCACACTCCTCGACATCTGGGACCAGCACCAGAAGACGGTGCTGTTCGTGACCCACGACCTCTCCGAGGCCCTCACCCTGGCCGACCGGGTGATCGTCATGAGCCGGCGCCCCGGCCGGGTGAAGGCCGCGGAGCCCGTCGGGATCCCGCGCCCGAGAGACGCCTTCCACATCTCGGAACTGCGCGAGTTCGCCGAACAGCACCGTGTCCTGTGGGACATGTTCGCCGCCGAGATCTCGATGGGAGGACTGTCGAAGTGAACGCTCAAGCAGGCCTCACCCCCGCAGAGGACACCGCGGCCGTCCCCGTGCCCGACGCCGCGGCGGCCGGCCGCCCAGGACCCGCCTGGGGCACCTGGGCCCTGCGCGTACTCGTCTTCCTCGTGGTGCTCGCGCTGTGGCAGCTGGCCGACGACCGGCTCGTCCCCGACTACCTCATCAGCAGCCCCACCCATGTCGCCAAGACGCTCTGGGAATACGCCACCGGCGTCCAGCCCGGCCTGTGGACCGACATCCGCGTCACCGCGGAGGAACTCGTCCTCGGCTACGCCGTGGGCGTCGTCGGAGGGCTCGTGGTCGGGCTCGTCCTCGGCTACTGGCGCCTGGGCGCCGCCGTGCTGAGCCCGCTGATCGCGGCCGTCAACGGCATCCCGAAGATCGCACTCGCCCCGCTCTTCCTCATCTGGTTCGGCATCGGTGTGCAGTCGAAGATCGCCATCGCCGCCATGACCGTGTTCTTCGTGATGTTCTACAACACCTACATGGGTGTGCTGACCATGCCCGACAACCTGGTCAACGTGCTGCGGGTGATGGGCGCGCGCCGCACCACGATCATCCGCCGGGTCACACTGCCGCAGATCAGCGTCCCGGTGCTCTCCGGCATGAAGTCCTCGGTGTCCTTCGCCATGATCGGTGTGATCGTCGGCGAGTTCATCGCCTCGCAGGACGGCGTCGGCTACCTCATCAACACCGCCACGCAGAACTTCGACTCCGCGACGGTGTTCGCCGGGATCGTCGTCCTGATGCTCATGATCGCGATCGGCATGCTGCTGGTGGGCCTGCTCGAACAGTGGGCCCTGCGCTGGCAGCGCGACTGACCGCCCCCGAAGACCGGACGGCGAGGACCGCGCCGCCCCCGCGCCGCGCCACCGCGCGCACCCCCGGGACCCGCCGCCGCGGTCGCACCCCGCGGGTCCCGTTCCGCACGAACTGAGGAGAGAGCCGGCATGGCCACAGGACAGACGACGGTAGGAGTGCTGGGAGCGGGCCGGATGGGCATGCCCATCATCGGCCACCTGGTACGTCACGGCTTCACCGTGCTCGTGCACGACGTGGACGCGGGCAAGGAGCCCGCGGTCGGCGAGCGCGGGGCCCGCTTCACCGGCTCCCCTGCGGACATCGCGGCGGAGTGCGACACAGTACTGGTCTGCGTCGGCTACGAGGAACAGCTCAGGGAGCTCATGCTCGGCGCCGGCGGCATCCTCGGCACCCTCCGCGAGGGCGCCGTGGTGGCCGTCCTCAGCACCGTGTCGCCCGAGGTCATGAGCGGCCTCGCCGAAGCCGCCCAGAAGCACGGCGTGCACGTCGTGGACGCGCCGGTGTGCCGCGGCTCGTGGGCCGCGGACGCCGGAGAACTGCTCTCCCTGCTCGGCGGCACCGAGGAGGCCGCCGCGAAGTTCACCGAGGTCGCCCGCGCCTACTCCTCCGACATCGTCAGGATCGGCGACATCGGCGCGGGACAGGTCGCCAAGGCCGTCAACAACCTCATCCTCTGGGCCTGCCTCGTCGCCGACCACGAGGGCCTCGCCCTCGCCCACCGGCACGGCGTCGACATCGAGTCGCTGCGCGAGGCGCTCAAGATGTCGAGCGCCGCCAACCACGCCCTGGACAACTGGAACAACCAGACGATGGCCTGGGCCGAGGACGACATGAAGATCGTCTCCGAGATGGCGGCGGCCAAGGGCATCGGCCTGCCCCAGGCCGCCGTCAACCGCGAGGTCTGCCGGGTCCTCAAGCCGCGCCGCTACGACCTCGACCGGTACGGCGCGTGACGCCCCGGAACCCGGCAGGCAGCACACACCACCACGGAGGAGAGAACTGACATGACGTCCCCACTCGAAGGCAGGCGCGCCGTGGTCACCGGCGCCGGCCGCAACGTCGGGGAGGCGGTCGCCGAGCGCTTCGCCCGCGAGGGCGCCCGCGTCGCCGTCGTCGACATCGACCCGCAGGCCGCGGCGCGCGTCGCCAAGGCGCTCAACGAGGCACACCCCGGCAGCGCGGTGCCGGTCACCGCCGACGTCTCCTCGGCGGACGACGTCAGCAGGCTCGTCGAGACGGCCTGGGCGCAGCTCGGACACGTCGACACCCTGGTCAACTGCGTCGCCATCACCGACCGCCCCGCCACCGTCCTCGACCTCGCCGACGACGTGTGGCGCAAGGTGCTCGACGTGACCCTCACGTCCGCGTTCCTGACCACGAAGTACCTCGCCAAGAAGATGGTGGCCGAGGGGCAGGGCGGTGTGGTCCTGCACATCGGCTCCACCTCCGGGCAGTTCGCGCGCAAGAACGCCCTCGCCTACCCCACGGCGAAGGCCGCCCTGTACGCGCTCGTCCGCTCCCTCGCCGTCCAACTCGGCCCGCACGGCATCCGGGTGAACACCGTCAGCCCCAACAAGGTGGGCTCGCCCGTCGGCACCGACGCCGAACCGGAGAACCGCGAGCGCCGCAACCTCGTCGGCCGCGCGTGCACCCCCGAGGACATCGCCGGCGCCGTCGCGTTCATGGCAGGCGCCGAGGCCGGCTTCATCACCGGCACGGACCTCCTGGTGGACGGCGGCGCGCTGATCTCGACCGGCGACTGAACCTCCCTCCGGGGCCGCGCGTCAGCGGCCCCGGAACCCCGCCGCCAGTGACGGACGTCGCCGCGCCGGGCCCGCGCACCCCGGCACGTCCCCCGCCGGCGCGCCGGCGGGGCCCGCGCCCCGGCGCTCCCCCGCCCGCGCCGTGCGCGGTATCCGCGCACCACGGGCGCGCCCCGCCGGAGCCGCCCCGCACACCGCCGGGGCCACCGGCCCCGCCCCACCCCACCGCGACACGCACCGTGTGTCCCGACCTCCCGAGAAAGCAGGTCCGCGGCCATGCCAGAGCGCCCCCCGACCTACCGCGTGGCGACCGACACCGGCGGCACGTTCACGGACTTCGTCGTCTTCGACGAGTCCGCCGGCGCCTACCGCATCATGAAGGTCCCCTCCAGCCCCCACCAGCCCGACCAGGCGCTCCTCGCGGGGCTCGCCACCCTGGAGGAGCAGGGCGTGCCGCCGGACGCCATATCCGTCTTCACCCACGGCACCACCGTCGGCACCAACGCCCTGCTGGAGGAGCGCGGCGCCCGCGTCGGGCTCGCCGTCACCCGCGGATTCCGCGGCGTCTACGAGGCGATGGAGCAGTCCCGCCCCTTCGGGCCGTCCGTCTTCGACCTCGGCTACACCAAGCCCGCACTGCTCGCCGCGGAGAGCGACACGGTCGAGATCCCCGAGCGGCTCGGCGCGGACGGCGCCGTCCGGGAGCCGATCTCCGAGGAGGCCGTCGCCGAGGCGGTGCGCCGCTTCCGGGAGAGCGGTGTCGAGTCGGTCGCGGTCAGCCTGCTTTTCTCCTTCATGAACGACGAGCACGAGGAGCGGCTCGCGCAGGCCCTGCGCGCCGCCGACCCCGGGCTCTGGGTGACCACGTCGAGCGAACTGCTGCCGCAGATGCGGGAGTACGTACGGCTCAGCACCACCGTGATCAACGCGTACGTCTCCCCGGTGGTGGGACGCTACGTCGGCCGGCTCTCCGCCGCGCTCGAACAGCTCGGCGTCGCGCCGGGCCGCAGGTTCACCATGCAGAGCAACGGCGGCTCCGTGCCCTTCGACCGGACGCCGGACCGGGGCGTCGCGACCATCCTGTCGGGGCCCGCCGGCGGGGTCACCGCCTCCGTGGCGATCGGCCGCGCCGTGGGCATCGACGACCTCATCACCTTCGACATGGGCGGCACCAGCTGCGACGTCGCGCTCATCCAGGGTGGCGAGCCGACGGTCTCCGACCAGAACACACTGGAGGGCCGGCACATCGCCGTGCCGATGCTGGACATCAACACCGTCAGCGCGGGCGGCGGCACGGTGGCCGTCGTCGACCGGCACGGCTCGCTGCACGTCGGCCCGCGCAGCGCGGGTGCCGTGCCGGGCCCCGCCGCGTACGGCAAGGGCGGGCGCACCGCGACCGTCACCGACGCCAACGTGGTGCTCGGCTACCTCAACCCGGTGTCGCTCCTCGACGGCGGCCTCGCCGTCGACGCGGCCGCCGCCGAGCGCGTCGTCGCCGAGGTGGCGGGCCCCCTCGGCGTCGACACCGTACGCGCGGCGGACGGCATCGTGCGGATCGTCAACGTCAAGATGGGCCAGGCGATCCGCTCCATCTCCACCGAACGCGGGTTCGACCTGCGGGACTTCACCCTCGTCGCGTTCGGCGGCGCGGGACCCCTGCACGCCAGCCAGATCGCCCTCGACCTCGGCATCCCCCGGGTCCTCGTACCACCGTCGCCCGGCGCGACCTCGGCGCTCGGCCTGCTGATGTCGGACGTCAAGCACGACCTGGTGCGCAGCAGGCTCACCGACATCGGGGAACTGCGCGTCGAGGACGCCAACGAACTCTTCGAGCAGATGGCGCGCACCGCCGCGAAACAGCTCTCGCAGGAGGGCTTCCCCAAGGACGCCACGGCCTTCCGCTACTTCCTCGACATGCGCTACAGCGGCCAGGGTTACGAGAACCCGGTGCCCGTCGCCTCGGTGCCGCTGACCCCGGACGACCTCGCACGCTACCGGCGCGACTTCGACGCCATCCACGAGCAGTGCCACGGCCACGCCGCCCCCGACCAGTCGGTGGAGGTCGTCAACTACCGGGTCCAGGCCATCGGCCTCGTACCGCCCGTGTCGCTGCCCACCCTCCCGGCGGCCGAGGGGCCCGTCTCCGCCGCCGTCGTCGGCACGCGGCCCGCGTACTTCCCCGACTCGGCGGGCAGCGACACCGGGGCGTACGCGGACACCCCGGTCTACGCCAGGGCCAGGCTCGGCGCGGGCCACCGCATCACCGGCCCCGCGGTCGTCGAGCAGTACGACTCCACCGTCGTCGTCTTCCCCGAGCAGCAGGCCGAGGCCGACGGCCACGGCAACCTCCTGATCACCCGGGTCCGGCCGGCAGCAGAAAGGTCAAGCAGGTGAGCGAAGAGACCGCGGCACGCCCCACCGCCACCACGGACGAAGGACCGGGACGGACGGCTTTCGGCCCTGCCGACGCCATCACTGTCGAAGTGATCCGGCAGAGCCTCATCGGAGTGGTTCAGGAGATGCAGAACTCCCTCTTCTGCACCGGCTATTCCACCATCATCCGCGAGTCGAAGGACGCCAGCTGCGCCATCGCCGACCTGGCGGGCCGGGTCGTCGCGCAGTACACGGTGCTCCCGCTGCACCTCGGCGCGTTCCCCGAGACCATCGAGAACATCCTGCGCGCCTACCCGGTCGAGGAGATGCGCGACGGCGACGCCTTCCTCGTCAACCACCCCTACTACGGCGGCAGTCCGCACGCCACCGACATGGCGGTCGTGGCGCCGGTCGTGGTGGACGGCGAGGTCTTCGGCTTCAGCGGCAGCATCGCCCACAAGTCCGACATCGGCGGGCTGGTGCCCGGCACCAACTCCAGCCAGGCCAGGGAGATCTACCACGAGGGCCTGATGGTGCCGCCGGTGCGCTACCACCGCGGCTTCGCCCCCTCGCCCGAGGTGGAGACCCTGCTGAGGGCCAACAGCCGCACCCCGCACCTCGTCCTCGGTGACCTGCGCGGACAGGTCGGGGCGACCCACCTCGCGGCCGACCGGGTGCGCGCGCTGTGCGCCAAGTACGGCAAGGACACCCTGCACACCGCCTCAGGACGGCTGCTCGACCTCACCGAGCAGCGGATCAGGGCGGCCGTGGCGGAGTGGCCGGACGGCCGCTACACCGGCACCCGGCTCCTGCACTCCGAGGGCATGGCCGACGGCCGGCCGGTGGCGATCCGGGTCGCCGTCACCATCGGGGGCGACCGCGTCGCCTTCGACTTCACCGGCTCCGACGACCAGATGACCGGTCCCTACAACATCCGCCCGCCGCTGGTGCGCGCGGTGTGCTCGTACGCCCTCAAGTGCCTCGTCGACCCCGAGATGCCCTCCAACTCGGGCTTCTTCCAGGCCATCACGGCGTCGTTCCGGCCCGGTTCGCTCCTCGACCCGCTGCCGCCCGCGCCGGTCAACACGTACATGCCGGTCGCGGTGGCGACGGCGGAGGCCCTCTTCGACGCCTTCGGCAAGGCGCTGACGGCCGGCCGGATCGCGGAGAGCAGCAGCGGCACCAACGGCACCTTCTCCTACCGGCTCCCCGGCGCCTCCTCCCCGAAGGTGCAGTACGAGCTGCCGGCGGGCGCCATGGGCGCGCGCTGGAACAAGGACGGCGTGTCCGCGTCCAAGGTGCACGTCGCCAACGGCAGCCTGACCCCCATCGAGGTGTTGGAGACGGAGTTCCCGGTACGCGTCGAGCGCTTCGAACTCGTCACCGACTCCGGCGGCCCAGGGCGCCACCGCGGGGGCCTCGGTTACCTGCGCGAGTACCGGGTCCTCGCGCCCGCCCGCTTCACCACCCGCAACGGCCGGGAACTCACCCCGCCCGCGGGCAAGGACGGCGGGCTGCCCGGCCGGCCCTCCGTCCTCACCGTCAACCCCGGCACCGACCGCGAGGCCGCCATCACCGTCGAGAGCGGCAGCGTGACCCTCGCGCCCGGAGACGTCGTACGCGTCTGTCAGGCGGGCGGCGGCGGATACGGCGACCCCCGCACCCGCCCGGTGGAACAGGTGGTCGCCGACGTCCGCGAGGGCTACGTGTCGCCCGAATCCGCCCGCACCCACTACGGCGTGGCGCTCGTACGCACCTCAGCGGACACCTGGGAGGCCGACCCCCGGCAGACCGCCCGCCTGCGCGCCCCCGCGGCCGACTGACCGGGGCTCCGTTCCGCCGCCCTGTCCCGGCCCGGCCCGCTGCCACCGGCGGACGACGTTCCGCGACAATAAGTCATTCGATTGACTTAATCCAGCCCGGGTGTTCCACTGGGAGCCGCTTCACCCAGGGCCGACAAGGAGACACCCGTGACCGAGGTAAGCGCCGCGGAGCCGCTTCCCTACCCGGTGAAAGCTCCCTCCGCTCTCCGGCCGGCACCTCAGCGGGAGGGACTGCGGGAGAAGTGTCCGGTGGCGCGGGTGGCGCTGCCCAGCGGCGACGAGGCCGCACTTCTGAGCCGGTACGAGGGCGTGCGCACCGCGTTGTCGGACCCGTGCTTCAGCCGTGAAGGACTGATGCGGCCGGACGCCGCGCTAGCGGCGGCCGGGAACTCCGGGGGCGTCTTCGACAGTCCGATGGGCCGCACGGTGAACGCGCTTGGGCACGACCGGTGGCGGCGCACGGTCGGCAGATGGTTCACCGCCAAGCGGATGGCCGCCCTGCGCCCGGACATGGAAGCCATGTGTGACAAGCTCGTCGACGGACTGCTCGAACAGGGCTGCCCCGCGGATCTGGTGGCAGGGCTGGCCTTCCCGCTGCCCGTCTTCGTCATCTGCCGCATGCTGGGGGTGCCGGAGGGTGACCGGGACAGGTTCAAGAACTGGTCCGACATCTTCCTCGACACCGCCCGGTTCACCCGTGAGGAGACGCAGGCGGCTCACGCGGAGTTCGCCGCCTATATGTCCGGCCTCATCGAGGGCAAGCGCGCTCGGCCAGGGGACGATCTGCTCAGCCTGTTGTTGGCCGGGGCGGGCGGTACGGGCGAACCGATGGCCGAGGACGTCCTGGCCGCCACCGGGCAGGCACTGTTCCTGGCCGGGCACGAGACGACCGCAGGCTTCATCTCCCTCATGGTGGCGCGTCTCCTGTCCGACCGCCGGCGTTGGGAGAGGCTGCTTCGCGACCCTTCCCTGACACGCCTGGCAGTGGAGGAGAGTCTCCGATGTGACCCAAGCGGCAGCAACTTCGGCATGCTCCGTCACACGCACGAGGACGTGGAACTCCCCGGCGGTCTGGTGCGGGCGGGGACCACGGTCGTGTGCGGCATGGCGGCGGCCGACCGGGACGAGCGCGCCTGGGAGGACGCGGACAAGATGGACCTGGGGCGGACTCCGAACCCACACCTGGCCTTCGGTGCCGGGGCCCACTCGTGCCTCGGGCGGCCACTGGCCCGTACCGGGATGGAGGCGGCGCTCAGCGTCCTGCTGCGGCGCCTGCCCACCCTCGACCTCGCGGTGGGCGCCGATCAACTCCGCTCTCACGAGGGGCTTCTCACTGCTCCTCTGCGTGAGCTGCCGGTGGTTTGGTGACCACCGTGAACACGCCTCGCACCCGCCGTACCACAAACACCCGCCAGGCGATCATGGCCGCGGCGGAAAGGCTCATCGCCGAACACGGTCCGGCCGCCGTCTCCAACAGGCAGATCGCAGAAGCCGCTGGGCAACGGAACGTCACGGCCGTCAGCTACCACTTCGGTGACCGGATCACACTGATCGGTGCGATCATGGCTCGCCACGGTGAACAGGTCGACCGAATCCGGCAGTTGTACGTGTCGCAAGTCGAGGGAAGCGACCCGATCAGGGGCTGGGTCGGCTGTCTGGTCCGCCCTGTCACAGACCATCTGGCCGGCCTGGGCGCACCATCCTGGAACGCCCGCTTTTCGGTCCAGGTGATGACCGACCCCCTGATGCGCAACCTCGTCATGGAGGATGTGCGTTCCCGCCCCCACCTCTGGCACATTCTCGATGCTCTCGGCAGCTGCCTCACCCACCTGCCGGCCCCCGTCCGCGCGGCGCGCGGTGACATGGCACGGCACTTGATCACTCACACCTGTGCGGAACGTGAACGCGCCCTGGCGGAGGGGGCCGCCCCCCTGCACCGTACGTGGGAAGACACAGCCGACATGCTCGTCGACGCGCTCGTCGGCCTCCTCACCGCAGAGGTCACCCTGCACCGAACCACACCTGACCGTCGATCCGCACCGACAAGGGAGGAACCGCGCGTATGAAAATCGTCGTTGACGAGGAGAAGTGCTGCGGCGCCGGACAGTGCGTGCTGATCGCACCCGACGTGTTCGATCAGCGCGACGAGGACGGCATCGTCGTTCTGCTGGACGCCGAGCCGCCGGAAGACCAGCACCCGGCCGTCAAGGAGTCGGCGGGGGTATGTCCTGCCGCCGCCATTCACCTCGGTGAGGACGTGTGAATCTCCCCGACGGCCGGCCCGACCGCCGAGGGAGAGCTGCGCCGCGCGCACCGCGGTACAGGTGTCACGGTCCAGGACGGCTGGTCCGGTTGTCTCCCTGACCGACCGGATCACGCCCGCGCAGGCCCGACTGCCGAGCCGGGAGCGCGCTGCGCGGCTTACCCCCACCGGTACGACAGCCGGCATCGACCCTCGTGGCCCGTCAGCGTCGGCCTGACGCGCAACACCCCACCGCGGTCCGGACTCGTGCCGGGCACCGTATCCAACCGCCGAAGGACGAACATGACCACGACGCCCAGGACCAGCCCCTTGACCACCGACATCCCTGAGTTCCCCCACCCCCGTTCCTCCGCCTGTCCCTTCGGCGTCTCGGCGGAAATGCGCGCCCTCAGGGACCGTGGACCTGTCAGCAGGGTGAAGTCCTGGGGGGAGAGCACCCCGTGGGTGGTGACCCGACACGCCGAGCAGAAGGCCCTGCTCGGCGATCCCCGCCTCAGTGCCGATTTCGCCCAGCCCGGGTTCCCCAGCCCCGTCGCCCCGCAGAGCGTCGGAGACCACAAGACGGACATGAGCTTCGTGGGGATGGACGACCCCGAACACGCCCGTCTACGGCGCATGGTCAGCGGAGTGTTCACCATGAAGCGCATCGAGGCGATGCGGCCGCTCGTCCAGAGGATCACCGACGACTTCATCGATACCATGCTCGCGGGCCCCAAACCGGCTGACCTCGTGCAGTCCTTCGCCCTGCCCATCCCTTCCCTGGTCATCTCCGAGCTCTTGGGCGTCCCTTATGAGGACCACGAATTCTTTCAGACGAACAGCAAGACCATCGTCTCCTCCCACGCCACGGCCGCAGCCCGGCACGCTGCGCACACCCATCTCGCCGAGTACCTTGACGACCTGGTCGAGCGCAAGAGCAGCGAACCCGGCGAGGATCTGCTCTCCCAACTCGCCGGCCGCGTCGAGGATGGAGAACTGACCCGCGGCCAAGCCGCGACCATGGGGGTACTCCTGCTGCTCGGTGGCCACGAGACCACTGCCAACATGATCACTCTGGGCACACTTCTGCTGCTGGAGCACCCCGATCAGCTCGCCACCATCCGCGACACGGACAACCCCAGGGTGATCGCCAATGCGGTGGAGGAGCTGCTTCGCTACCTCTCCATCGTTCACCTGGGCCGACGCCGTACGGCCCTGGAGGACATCGAGGTAGCAGGCCAGACCATCAAAGCCGGCGACGGTGTCATCCTCCTGAGTGAACTCGCCAACCGGGACCCTGACGTCTTCATCGAGCCCGACACCCTGGACATCACCCGCGACGCCCGTTCCCACCTGGCATTCGGCGCTGGCACCCACCACTGTGTCGGCCAACCCCTGGCCCGAATGGAACTCCAGGTCATCTATCCCACGCTCTTCCGCCGCATCCCCACGCTGCGCACGGCGGTCGACGTCGCGGAGGTGCCTTTCAAATACGACGCCGTCATCTACGGAGTACACGAACTACCCGTTACCTGGTAAGAACGGTCACCTTTCGCCAGGCGACAGCTACACCGAGCGATTTACAGTCCCTCTACCGGTGGGTGGTGGAGCGAAGTTTCGCCTGGCTGCTCGGCTTCCGACGGCTGCGAGTCCGCCGGGAACGCCGGGCCGACCACAGGGCTGTGAAGGCCGGGGCCGAGGGCTCGTGGAAGGCCCGGCGGTAGCCCGCACTACCGGGAGCCCGCCACAGGGCGCGACTTGTAGAAGGACTCCTCCAGGTAGGCGGCCTCGTGCGGCTGGTAGGGCTCCTCCAGGTAGGCGGCTTCGTCCTCGTCGAGTTCGACGTCCACCGCGGCGACCGCGTCGGCCAACTGGGCCGGCTTGGTGACCCCGACGATGGGCGAGGTCACCGCCGGGTTGCGCATGACCCAGGCCAGGGCGACCTGGGCCGGGGACAGACCGCGCTTGCCCGCGATCTCGTGAACGCGCTCAGCCACTGCCTGGTCCTCGTCGCGGTAGAGGATCCTGCCGCTCTCGTCGGTCTCGGCGCGCGCCGTGGCGGTGTCCCGGACCCGCGTCAGCCTGCCCCGCGCCAGCGGGCTCCACGGGATCACGCCGATGCCCTGGTCGGCGCAGAGCGGGATCATCTCCCGCTCTGCTTCTCGGTGGATGAGGTTGTAGTGGTCCTGCATCGACACGAACCGGGTCCAGCCGTTCAGGTCAGCCAGATACAGGGCCTTGGCGAACTGCCAGGCGTACATGGAAGAGGCTCCGATGTAACGGACCTTCCCGGACTTGACCGCGTCGTGCAGCGCCTCAAGGGTTTCCTCGATCGGGGTGTCGTAGTCCCAGCGGTGGATCTGGTACAGGTCGATGTAGTCGGTCCCCAGTCGCTTCAGGGAGGCGTCGAGCTCGGCGAAGATCGCCTTGCGGGACAGCCCGGCGCCGTTCGGGCCGGGGCGCATCCGCATCCAGACCTTGGTGGAGAGAACGACCTCCTCGCGCCGGGCGAAGTCCTTGACCGCCTGGCCGACGATCTCCTCGCTGCTTCCGGCGCTGTACCCATTGGCCGTGTCGAGGAAGTTGACGCCGCATTCGAGGGCCTGCTTGATGATGTCCCGGCTGGCGTCCGCGCCCAGCGACCAGGGCTCGCCTCCCCGGTCCGGCTCGCCGAAGCTCATGCAGCCGAGGGTGAGGGCGGAGACTTCCAGTCCGGTCGTTCCGAGCTTGATGTATCGCATGCCGCCGAACCTTAGGAGCTGGAGTGCGCTCCAATGCAAACACTTCTCGGTCCGGAGTTCGGAGGCGTGGGGCATGCGCGCTCTGTCAGTTCCCGGCCGAGCGCGTGGGGCACTACTCAGCCGTCCCGACAGCAAGCCGCCCTCGCGGGTCCGTCGCCACGACCGATCATCACTCGGTCACGAAGAGGTTCCGCTGGTCCGGGCGGGCGGCACCGCGGCGCTCGCGACGGCGGCCCTGCCCGCGGCGTCTCTCAGCCTTCCCGGCGCCGCTGCCGAGGCTGAGCGGGAAGCCCTTCGCCCAGTTGGAGGCGGAGCCGACCAGGGGGCCGGCCGTGCACGGCCGGGAGACCAACGCCGGCCCCTGAGCCGCGAAGACGGTGACCGGCCGGCGTTTCCACCTGAATCTGCACGGTTCAGGTCGTGCGGAAGCCGCTGGTGCGCAATGGCTGGTCCTGCCAGGTCCCGGCCCGGCGCGCGATGGAGCGGGACGACGACGCTGTGGCCTGGTGGGCCCAGGAGGTACCCCAGTGCTGGCTCACCGTCCCAGAGAAGTCCCAGAGGCGCCGCCCCACCCCTCCCTGACCCCCTGAGTGGCAGGTCAGACAGGGTGCGGCGGCATCCTCGCATCAGATGTCGCGGAAGAGACCAGCCAGCGCAGTGTCCTGCTCCGATGAATGATGACGGTCGCTGACCTGCGAGAACGGCCTTCCGGTTCCTTCACGTCCACGCGAGTTGATGAGGCTGTGCGTTTTGGAGAGGTCCCCGGGGCTCCCGCTGCTGACGAGCGGCTTTCGGATCTCCAAGGCAGTACGGGGTCGTCGAACGCTCCGTAGAGGTCCTGACAATGGCGTTGGACGTGACGGTGGGTGACGACGCAGGTCGCGAGGCCGAGGAGGGCGTCGTGGACGTCGTCGCGTCGTTCCCGGCGGGCGCGTAGGCGCCGGAAGCCGCCTGCTGAGATCGGACAGCCGGTCAGGAGCCAGTGACGGGTCACGCCGTGGCGCGGGCTCAGGTGTGGCCCGGCACTGGCCCGGACGGGTTGATGCAGTGACCGATCCGCCGCGCAGTCCTCAACCGTGGAGCCCTACGCCTCGCGGTCCGCGATGGCGCAAAGTGTGCGGGACGCCATCAGGGGCGCCCTGCACGGAATGCGGCACGGGGTATTCAGCCCTCCAGTGCCTTCTTGACGTTCTCCAGGTACTGGCCGTGTACGTCATTGACAGGAGAATGGATGGTCATCACGCGCGTGAATTCCGTCCCTCCGTCGCTTTCATCGAAGGTGTACACGATCTGGCAGTACTCTCCCGGCCCCCGGAGATTGGGGCACACGATCACCCACCGTGCACCGGGGACTGCTTCAGTGACCGTCCATTCCACCCGGTAGGGCTCCTTCCCGTGGGCGGAGATCATTTCCGTCCAGCTGACACCCTGGCCGGCGGGCTGCCCGGTGCCGTCCCCGCCAACCTCGACTGTCACAGGGTGCGTCCCCACCCAGTTGTCGGGCTTGGTCACGAACTCGTACGCCGCCTGGGGCGAGCAGGTGAGGTGGATGCTGTTGTACGCCGTAGTGGATCGCATGAGGGCTCCTTCTTCTCGGGTGGTACGGCCGATGACCAGGCAAGGCCCTTCGGCTGTGCGATGGATGGTGCTTTGGCTTTGAAGTGTCTCGGTCTGCTCTCGGCATGGGCTGTTCCACAGCCGCGACCAAGTGCCTGGCGCCGGCAGAGGGGGGCAAGCGGGAACCCGTTCCCGCACGTGCTGTGGCGGGAGGCCGTTGATGCGCCAAAGCGTGTTGCAGAAGGCCGTGTCCGGGCAGGGTAGGGCAGGTTTCAGGGCGTGCCTGGTCATGCGGCGAGGTGGGGCATGCGGGCGACGGCCTGAACCGCGTGGTGGAGGCCGTCGCCGCGTTGGCGGCAGTCACGGAGGATCTTGTAGTGCCTCATACGGGCGAAGGCGTGCTCGACCCGGGCGCGCACCCGACGGTGTTCTGTGTTGTCCTCCTCCTCGCCCGGCAGCAGGGGCCGACCCGGGTGGCTGCGGTGCGGGACCACCAGGCCGGTGTTGATGTAGGCGCCGTCGGCCGGCACGGTCACGCCCCCACAGTGCCGGGCCGGAGCCTCGCCATGCCTTCGCGTCCGCGGTGTTGCCCGGCACGGGCCAGGCCTCCGCGACCACCAGTTTCGTGTCAGCGTCGATGATGACCTGCACGTTCGCTGAGAAACGATCGTTGCGCGAGGACGCTTTGACCGCGCGGACGCGGACCGGGATCAGGGTGCCGCCCACGATCCACAGCCGCTCGACGGCGTCGGTGGGGCGGGTGGCCGGCACGATCGCGAGCAGCGGCCGCAGCCGTTGGATCACCCGGCGGACCGTCGCCGGCGAGACCCCGAACAGCGGCGCGAGCTGCCGCATCGTGAGGTTCGTGCGGTAGTAGACGGCCACCAGTAGTACCCGGTTCGCCAGCGGCAGGCACCGCGGCCGACCGCCGCCAGGACCGTTCCCGCCCCGTCCCCGCACGACCTTCAGCGGCCGCCCGGACTGCCGCATCCGCAGCCTTGTGAACGTCTCCACCCACAACGGTTCAGCCCTCGACACCCCACGCCTACACGGAAAATGCCCGCTGGCCGAGGTGCGGTCGGCTGAGTCTTCGGTCAGCGTGGAGCGGGCCACGGCTGGAAGATCGACTTCAGCTGGAAGAACGCCGACAGTCCTTCGGGGCCCAGCTCGCGGCCGAGTCCGCTGGCCTTGTAGCCGCCGAACGGCGAGGCGATGTCGATGCTGTAGCCGTTGATGCCCACTGAACCTGTCTGGATCCGGCGGGCCAACGAGTTGGCGCGTTCGATGTCGGCGGACCACACCGAACCTGCCAGACCGTACTCGGAGTCGTTCGCCAGGGCGACGGCTTCGTCGTCGTCCTGGTAGGGGATGACCGCGAGGACGGGACCAAAGATCTCTTCCTGCGCGATGGGCATGCTGTTGTGTACGTCGCCGAAGACGGTCGGCTCCACGAACCAGCCCCGGTCCAGGTGGGCGGGACGGCCGCCGCCGGCGATCACACGGGCACCCGACGCGCGGCCCGAGGCGATGTGGCCCTCGATGCTCTCGCGCTGGCGGGCTGTCACCACGGGCCCGATCCGGGTGGCCGGGTCAAGCGGGTCGCCCACCGGCAGGGACGTCGCCATCGAGGTGAGCGCGTCCAGGACCTCTCCGTAGCGGTGTGCGGGGGCGAGGATGCGCGTGGAGGCGTAGCAGGTCTGCCCGTTGTTGGGCAGTGACACCGCGGCCAGTCCGGCCGCCGTGGTGGGCAGGTCCGCGTCGTCCAGGATGATGGCGGCGGACTTGCCGCCCAGCTCCAGGGTGACGGGCTTCAGCAGGCGTCCGCAGGTCTCGCCGATGCTGCGCCCGACAGGGGTGGAACCGGTGAATGCGATCTTGTTGACGTCCGGGTGTGCGACCAGCGCCCGTGAGGCTGCCACATTGCCGGGGACGATGTTGAGTACGCCCGGCGGCAGGCCGGCTTCCTGCGCGACCGCAGCCAGTTCGTTGGCGTCGAGGGCGGTTTCCAGCGCGGGCTTGAGGACGACGGTGCAGCCTGCGGCCAGTGCAGGAGCGATCTTCATCATGGCCAGCATCAGCGGGTAGTTCCACGGAACGATGGCACCGACCACGCCCAGCGCCTCACGGCGCACCTTTGTCACCTCCCTGGCAAGCGCGGGGCGGTCTTCCTCAAGTTCGAGTTGACGCAGGAGACCTGCGTAGTAGGACAGTGTGTCGGCTGGCACGCGCACGTTCGCGTGGACCGACAGACTGATCGGCATGCCGTTCTCGCTGGAGACCAGCGAAGCGATCACGTCGACATGGGAGACGAGGGCGGCGGCGAAGCGATCGAGGATGTCGGCGCGTTCAGTTGGCGTAATGCGGGACCAGCTGTCGAATCCGCGGCGCGCGGCAGATACGGCCGCGTCGACGTCTTCCGGCCCAGCTATCGGGGTCTGGCCGATCGGTTCTTCTGTTGCGGCCCCGATAACGGTGTTCACGTCGGAGGAGAGGGGCGTCACCCACTCCCCGCCGATGAAGAGCTTGGTGTGTATGTACTTCACGAGTTCTCCTGCGGCATGTGCGGCTCTCGGGGGACGAGATCCCGCAGAGAGTCTCACTTGGCGGCTTCTGCGTGGCTCTGGTACTCAGTGCGCCCGGGCAGGCTGTCCACGAGAGCGCGATATTGCTCGATGTTCACCGCCCGCTCCTGCGCCGCGGCCTCTGGGATGGTGGTCTGATAGCGCCTGACCTGGGCATTGCCGGCCGCGATGACCGGCAGCAGCGGCGTGGCGGTGGAGGCCGGGATGCCGAGGGCGTCAGCCCGGGCGTCCCCGTGGTAGAGCCGAGCCAGCGCGTTCAGGAGCTCCCGGGCCCCCTCCTTGGTCAGGACGGCGTTGGGCTGGCTGGACAGGACATCCGTAGTGGAGTCGAACAGGGCATTCACCAGTACACGCGCGTTGTCGTCAGGAGGCGTGATGGTGGAGTCGAGCAGTTCCAGCAGGCCGGAGGCGGCAGCGTGGTCGCCGATGTCGAGGAAGAAGCTCTCGTTCAGGCCCAGCAGATGGGCGATGTACCACCAGTGCTGGTAGAGACCCTGCTGTTCGTCCTCGTTGGTCACGATGCCCGCGCGCGCCAGGAAGGCGAAGGGCACGACCGTGAAGTCGAGCCACGTTCGAGCGATGTCGACCTGATTGATCGGAACGCCCCATTGCTGCGTGTCCCAGCCATGCTTGAGGGCAGAGGAGCGGATTCGGGCATGCAGCAGCCTGACCTGTGCGGTCTGTACGTACCCCGGGCCCCCGCGCAAGAGCCCCCCGGGCAGAACGACGCTTGCCTTCCACACGCTGGTCTCAGCCAGTCGGCGGGGTGCCATCAGGTCGAGCTTTCCGGTCTGGACCAAGAGCTTGGCGATGCTGGGTGAGCTGTAGGTGTGAGCCAGTGAGCCACCGGAGAACGCCAAGGCATTCCAGCGCGGAGGCACCAGCAGGGATGTCTCGTCACCCGCGGCCAGCGACTCCTGGCTGATCCAGTCGGGGACAGTCTCGAGCTGGCGCAGGAGGGCTTCAATGGCGGGCGGTGGATTGTCCAGACTGTCCAGACCGTCGTTCAGGCCACGACTGAGGGTGCGGCGGGCCTCCTTCCCGAGAGCATCAATCTCCACGATCACCGCATCGGCCAACGGATCGCCCACCATGAGCATCCGGGCCATGTGGTCAGCTTTTTCACCGTGCTTATCCTGCGCCGCCTCGAGATTCACCAACCTCGCGGGGAACTGCAGGGGGTCCTGTGCCGTGGTCATGTTCGTCCCGTTCCGAAATGTCTATGGGCTTCAGCGGCTGTAGCGCCGCCCGGCGGGAGCAGCGACCGAGTGCACTGGTCAGCCGTCCGGTCAAGGAGGTGCCCTTGAGTGAGGTTACGCCCGACCGGAGTACATTGACAACATGCGTTGTCTTTTCTTTCTGGGGTGGGTGTTCCGTTCCTCAGGTGCGCGCCTGGGGAGTCGATCCGGGTGGCCGTCTACGACAGACCGCAGAGCAAGGGGGTGGCTTTCGGCTCGTCCTCAGCCGCACCGGCACGGGACAGGGGGCTGACTGCGCAGCGACGCGCGCCTGAGCGCGGCACTCCTGCCCAGGGCGCAGTGGTGGGCGAAGAGGAGACACTGGCGCTGAATTTTTGATACATCGGCCAGCCGCTCAGCGCAGCTTCCCGCTTGTAGCTCACCCCTCCGTGACCCACCGACGGGATGACCGCGGTGGCCCGAGTGCGTCGCGTGATGCGCGCGGCCGGGGCGAGAGTCGTCCTCGGCTACGGCCTTGCCCGCTTGGACCGACTGGTGGCGGGACCCGCTGCCGTTGCCTCACCCCGGCCGCGAACCTGACCCCGGAGCGGAGCTCGGTGAGTGACGGTGATCAGTCCAAAGGCTCCTTGGGGACGCGCTCCGCACGGGAGGTCACATCCTGCACGGCACGGAAAACGCCGAGCATGTGCCTGACTATGCGCTCCTTCGGCACGCGCAGCTGCCCATCGAGCCACCGCATGATGAGTTCGGCCTGGGAACCTGCCAGGGCGTAGGCGTTCAGGGTGAGATCCGCGGCGTCCCCCTTCTCCTCGTCGGAGTCAGCGGCCAGCAGATCGGTGAACAACGCGACGGCACGGGGATGTCCGGGCTTCCGGTGATGCCCCAGGGGGAAGGCGATCCCCGCTTCGACGAACTGGATTCGGCCGCGTCGAGGATCTTCGCTGAAGTAGTCCAGATACGCGCGGATCATAGGCTTGACCGGGTCGGCCCGAGCGGCGTTCGCCCGGTGGCGGGCTTCGCCCATGCGCGCGAAGCCCGCTGTCGAGACCTGGTCCACAACGGCTTCGAGAAGGCTCTCCCTGCTGTCGAAACTCTCATAGAAGTACCGCTCAGTGAGCCCGGCCCGCCGGCACACGCTCCGTACCCCTAGTTCCGCGGCGCCCAGTGTGCCCAGGATTTCGAAGCCCGCATCGAGCAACTGGGCACGACGCCGATCGCGGCGCTGGTCGGCGGTCAGGCCCTTCCACGTCTTGGCGGGTGCGCCTGCGGGGTCGGTGGCTTCGGTCATGCCATCCAGTTTGTCACCTCGCCAACCCATGCCCCTCTCCGCTGCACGCAAGCTCGGCGGTGGCGTCACTCGCACGAAAACCTCCTGCGACCGACTATTGACATCAATCGTTGTCAGGTCTCTTATGAGGGTGAAGCCGGAACTCAGGGTCAGACGGCGGCGGAGGAGTGTCTCGATGACGGAGTCACAGCGCGTGCGCAGTCGGCAGCCTGGGGCGAGGCTTGCGGCGGGGGCGTCCCCGCGTGCCCCGGATCGGTGGGCCCGCGTCCAGGAGTGGCAGAAGCTGGGTCACGTCATGCCGGTTGCCGCCGGTGAGCGTGACGGCGAGCGGGGTCCCGTGACGGTCGACGATCATATGGTGTTTCGAGTCGGAGCGGGCCGATCGACGGGCGAGGGGCCGACGTGATCCCCCCTTTGAGTGCCCGGGCATGCGAGCCGTCCACGGCGCAGTCGTCCAGTTCCAAGAGGTCGTTGCGGCGCAACTCGCTGAGCAGGGCGGCGTGCGGGCGAGGCCATGCACCGGCCTCGGTCCAGGCCCGCGGCCGACGCCAGGTCGTCATCCCGGAGCAGCCCACCGTCTCCGCGGGAACATCGCGCCAGGCGACACCGGTCCGCGGCGCGTACAGGATGCCGGCGAGTGCGGCCCGGTCCGCAACACGCAACCGTCCGGGGGAGCGGTGGCGCCGCTCGGGAGCGGCCGGCAGCAGCGGAGCAACCCGCTCCCACCGGTCGTCAGGAACACGATCAGCGCGCACCCCGGACACACTGCCCGACCGAGATCGACGAGCACAACGCCCATGTCGTCCGAGATCTTTGCCAGCGGGGTTCAGGGAGGTTGGTCACGCCTGACCATCGTCAGAGGCCAGGCGTGAGTGTCGTGAGATCGATGACGGTCTTCCCTCGGCGGGGGCCTGTCCCCGCCGCCGCGTGTGCGTCGGCCGCCTGGCCGGCGGGGAAGACCGCCTGGACCGGTACGTGGAACAGTCCCTTCTCGGCGAGATCTGCGGCGACGGCGAGTCCGTGCCGTCCGTCGGGCTGGCCGCCGAACTGGCCGAGGGAGAGGCGCACCTCACGGCTGGGGCCGGTGAAATCCGCCAGGGTGACGACCGACTGAGGTCCGTTGGTGAGACTGATGAGTTCATCGAGCGAGCCGGCTCCGGCCACGTCGAGCGCGCGGTCCACGCGTGGGATGCCCAGCGCGCGAACCCGCTGGGACAGGCCAGGCCCGTAGGACAGGGGGGTCGCGCCGAGGCCGGCGAGGAAGTCTTCGCTGCCGGGGCGGCCGGTTCCGACGACACGGGCTCCGCGGGCCACGGCCAGTTGCAGGGCAATGCTCCCGACACCACCCGTCGCGCCGTCGATCAGCAATACCGTGTCCGTCTCCTCACGCACCCCGAGCAGGTCCAGAGCACGGGTTGCCGTTTCCACGCTCGTCCCGGCGGCACCTGCCTCCTCCCAGGACAAAGCGGCCGGCTTCACCGCCCAGAACGCCAGGACGGCGAACTGCGCGCTCGCCCCGCCCAGTCGGACGACATCGACGGCGCCGAACACTTCGTCCCCGATGGCAAAGCCTTCGACGCCTTCGCCGACCTCGTCGATCACGCCGGCCGCGTCCACGCCGGGGATGTGGGGCAGAGCAAGGCTGTCGCGTGAGGGTGACTCACCGGCCCGCAGTGCGAGGTCGACCGGCGACACCGCGCTGGTGCGGACCGCGATACGCACCTCGTCCGGGCCTGCGTGCGGCTCGGGCGCAGAGCGAACACAGAGTACGTCGGGGGAACCGAAACGGTCGAATTGTACTGCTTGCATGGTCACCTCTCCGGCCCGGCATCTCTGGGCGCTGCCTTACGGTAAACATGGATGTGGAGCAGGCGTTCCGTATCAGGTTGAAGTGAGAACCGCGGAGATCGAAGTGACTCGGAAACCACGCACGGACGCGGAGCTCAACCGTCGCCGTATCATCGCCGTCGCCCGCGCCGCCTTCGCCGACGAAGGGCTCGACCTGCCGCTGCGGGAGATCGCTCGCCGTGCCGGTCTGGGCATTGCCACGGTCCATCGGCACTTTCCGGCACGCGCCGACCTCGTTGCGGCGGCGCTCGCTGAGCTTGTCGCGGAATGCCGTGGGGACATGCGGCATCTCTGGGCGAGCCCGATCCCTGGCGCGCCCTCAGCGGCGCCATACGTAGCTTCGCAGAGCACCGGTTGCAGGACCGCGGGCTGAACGAGGCCCTGTTTGGTTCTCACCCGGCGGCGGCAGTCTTCGCTGTCGACCGCCGTGAACAGGCACGCGCAATGGAACAGCTCGTAGACCGCCGTTCGCGGCGGCCCCGGCCACCCGCCCGGCGACCCGCTCGCGGACCCGCCGTGCGATGTCCTCGCCGTTGATGAGCAGTGTCATGGTGGCGTACCGCTTTCTTCCGGTGTGACGGGGGCGGTGCCTGGGGGGACGGCGCCTCGGCTGAAGGCGCCTCAGCTGAAGACGATGGTGTGGTTGCCGTTGCGGATGACGCGGTCCTCGGCGTGCCAGAGGACCGCGCGGGAGAGGACGGCCCGTTCCACGTCGGCGCCGCGGCGCGCGAGGTCGGCGGTGGTGTCGGCGTGGGTGACGCGGACGACGTCCTGCTCGATGATCGGGCCCTCGTCGAGGTCGGCGGTGACGTAGTGGGCGGTGGCGCCGACGAGTTTGACGCCGCGCTCCTTGGCCTTGGCGTACGGGCCGGCGCCGATGAAGGCGGGGAGGAAGGAGTGGTGGATGTTGATGATGGGCACTCCGACCTCGTCGATGAAGTCGGAGCTCAGGATCTGCATGTAGCGGGCGAGGACAATGAAGTCGACATTGCCCTTGAGTAGGCGCAGGTGCTCGGTCTCGGCGGCCGACTTGTCGGGTCCCGCCGAGGGGACGTGGAAGAAGGGGATGCCGAACGAGCGCACCTGCTCGGCGGCGTCGGGGTGGTTCGACACCACCATGGGGATGTCGACCGGGAGTTGTCCTTGACGGTGCCGCCAGAGCAGGTCGAGCAGGCAGTGGTCGGACTTGGAGACGAAGACGGCGGCACGTCGACGCGCCGACAGGTCCCGCAGCCGGTAGGCGAGTCCGTACGTCCTGGCCAGCTCGTCCAGGGAGGCGCGGACCGCGGGCAGGACGGCCACCAGGTCCTCCATGCCGAAGACCGCACGCTGGAAGAACGTCCCGTGACGCGGGCTGTCCGCGTACTGGTCGAGCGACACGATGTTGGCGCCGTGCCGGCTCAGGGCGGTCGTCACCGCGGCGACGATGCCCGTGGCGTCGGTGCCCTGGACGACGAGCGAAGCCTGCGGGAGCGGCGCCGCCGCCCCGGCGGCCCGCCGAGGCGCGGGCCTCGTCCGTGTCGTGGTCATGCGAGGGACTCCTTCCTGAAGGCCGCGACCCACCGGGACGTGGCCCCGAGCCCGCCGAAGGTGTAGAAGTGGATCTTGACTTCGCCGTGCAGTTCCGGTTGGTAGCCGTCGGCGAGGGCGCGGAGGAAGCGGTCGGGGCCCGCCGTGCCCATGAGGTTGGTGAGGGAGAGGCCGTACTTCTTGGCGATGGAGGTGCTGGTGCCGACGCCGAAGCGGGCGGCATACGACATCAGCCGCCGCACGCCGGCCGGTCCCGGCACCCCCACGCGGACGGGCAGCGTGATGCCGCGCCCGCGCACCTCCGCGATCCAGGTCAGGACCGCGTGCGCGTCGAACCCGAACTGGGTGATGACGTCGCCGTCGAGACCGCGTGCGGCCAGGGCCCTGTCCTTGTCGCGGAGCGCCGACCACAGCACCGGCCCGGGAATGGCCGGGTGCCCCTCGGGATAGCCGCTGACACCGGCGCGGCGCACACCGTACCGTTCGAGCAGTCCGCTGCCGATCAGGGAGAGAGCGTCCGGGTAGGGACCCCGAGGACTGGCGGGGTCGCCGCCGACCACGAACACGTCGTCGCACGCGCCGTCGGCCCGCAGCGCCGCGAGGAACTCCTCGAACTCGCGCCGCGATCCGAGCCGCCGGGCCGAGATGTGCGGCACGGGCACGAACCCGAGGCTCCGCGCGGTGCGGGCGGCGGCGAGCCGTACGGCGGGCGTCTCGGTGCCCAGGAAGGTGACGTTGACGCGGGTCCCCGGCGGGATCGTCGCGGCGGACTCCTCCAGTGCCCGGATGTCCTTGCCGGTCATCTCCAGTGAGAAGTCGTCGAGCAGCGGCGCGTTCACCGCCGCGGGCGTGGGGCTGCCGAAAGTCATGCTGCTCCTTGTGACGGGGGGGCGTCCGGGAGCCGGGCCGGGACGCGAGGCGGGGAGGCGAACGCGTCCCGGTCCGCTGGACCTCGGCCGGCGCACGGCGAGGGGTCAGACCTGGGAGGCGGTGCGGTACTTCGTCCGCGCGAACCGGGCGAGCGGCGCGGACTCCACCGTCGCGCGGATCTCGAACTGCTCGTGCGGCTCGACGGACGGCTTCGCCGAGACCGGGTTCTCGCCCCACACCACCCGCACCTCCGTACCCGGGCGTGCCACCGCCTCGTCCACGACCGCGAGCGAGACGACGGCCTGGTCCCGCACGACATAGCCGCAGTCCATGGAGATGCCGACCTGCCGGCCGCCAGCCAGCACGGTGTCCATCTGGAACTGGCCGTAGCGCGCCTTGGGGATGCTGAAGTACTTGAACGTCGGCCCCGGCGTCCACAGCGAGGAGAACACCCGGGCGATGTCGTCGGGGTTCCACACGAGAGTCACCTTGTGCCGGTGCGGCTGCTCGGCGCGGGCGCGCAGCGCGTCGCGGCCCACGAAGTCGTGGTCGAACTTGACGAGCCGGCCGTAGCCCAGGTCGTAGGGCGTGACGTAGTAGTCGGAGACGTCCCGCGTGTTCATGCTGCCGCCGAGCGAGCCCGCGCTGCCGGCCGGCAGCCAGGCACGGTATGCCGCGAGGTCGTCGCCGTAGATCGCCGGCATCGGGCCGGGAATCCAGCCGGACTCCAGGTTGGCCGTGGAGTACGCCACGGAGCCGACCTGCATGAGGCCGAACTCCTCGCCCGCGCGCCGAATGGTCTCGTAGACCTCGGCGCCCTCCTCCCACGGGCCGAACAGCTCGAACCCGACCTGGCCCGCCATGCCGTGCCGCAGCGCGCGCACCCGGCGGCCCGCGATCGACAGGGTGGTCATGCCGAAGAACTTCACGTCGGGCACCGGGGCGCCGGTCAGCTTCTCGACCAGCGGGCCCGCCGAGGGGCCCTGGATCTCGTACCGGTAGAGCCTGGGCGGCCGGCCGCCGCGCTCGACCGACTGCGGGTCGCGCTCGACGGTGACGTCCCAGTCGCCGGTCTGCGCGTGGTATTCGACCCAGTCGAGCGCGGTGCGCCGCCCGACGAGGTCGACGGAGGTGTCGTCGAGGCCGAACAGCACCGCGTCGCCGATGTAGTGGCCCTGCTCGTTCACGGTGACGAACTGCTTGGCCTTGTCCTTGCCGAAGCCGGCGAAGCTGTTCACACCGAGGCGTTCGAGGAGCCGCACGGTGTCGGGACCCTGCACGAACAGGTCGACCATGTGGTGCGACTGGTCGAGGAGAGCGCACGAGGTGTGCCAGGCGAGCGCCTCGTCACGCCAGTTGGTGAATTCGCCGGGAACGAAGCCGAAGCCGTGCGAGAACGCCCGCCGGGGCTGGTCGCGCATGAGGTCGACGGGGTTCCCGACGCGGTCGACCGCGGCCTGGAGGCTCTCGGGTGTCTTCTTTTCCACTGCTGCCACGTTGTCCACGGTGGGCCTTTCAGCCGAGGGGGTGGGGGCCGGGGTCGGCCGGGCCCCGCCCGGGGGAAC
The DNA here is from genome assembly GCF_039540215.1 of Streptomyces tremellae. Lineage (NCBI taxonomy): Bacteria > Bacillati > Actinomycetota > Actinomycetes > Kitasatosporales > Streptomycetaceae > Streptomyces > Streptomyces tremellae. Next base: position 116,607 of record NZ_BAABEP010000001.1, on the reverse strand, counting down.
AACCGCGCCGGGCGGGCCGTGACCACGCTCGCAGAGGCGGTGGGCTGGCCGCATGGTCCCGGGGACCAAAACGGTGTGTGCCGTTGTTGTGGCGGAACACAGGCGGGTGCGTGGCCCGAGTCGCCCCGCCGGGCTCCGGGCCGCTGTCCTCTGCCTCGCGACCGGGCGGCGTGTTAACGTCCCGAAAGAGCGTGCTCCGCGTCGCGGGCCGGGCTGGTACGCGGCCCCGTCGCGCGGGACGACTCGCGCGGGCAGGGCTGCGCGGCCGCCGTGCGACGGCGCGCTCGGTGAGCCAGTCCATCCACGCCGTCGAGGCTGAGGTGAGGTTCCTGCATCGGTTCGACGTGTCGCGTGCCCCCGTGCCGGGCAGCGGACCACTGCTTCCCGGCCGGTTCGCGGAAATCGGCGCCGGGACGCGTGCTGTCCCGCGCGTGCCGGGGCGGGAGTACCGGTCCTGATGGTCGCGGCACACGAGGACTTCACCGACCTCCGCCAGGTCATGGCCCTGTGCGGGGAGCTCTCCAGCCTGGCGACGACCGACTGCGACCTGGAGCGCGTCGTGTCCGTGGTCGCCGAACGCGCCGGGGTCTGGGCCGGGGTGGTCGACGAGACTTTGGCGGTCCTCGCCGAGTGCGCGACCGCACCCGGGGCCGGCGCGCGGCTGGAGAAGGTGCTGGAAAGCGACCCGGAGGCCGTGGCGCAGCTGGTCGCCGCCGCGGCCCGGATGCGCAGGGCCCTGTCGCTGCCCGCGGCCGGGGCGTCGGCGGTCTCGGTCGTGGTGGCGCCGGTGCTCGTCGGCGACGACTCGGTCGCCTATCTCGTCACCGCGGGGCACGATGCCGACGAGACCGGCGAGGACGCCCGGATCATGGTCACGGAGCACGCGGCCATGGTGTGCGCGGTGATCCTCGGCCGGCGCCGGGTCGTCGCTGTCGCGGCGGGGCGCGCAAGGCGGGAGCTCTTCGACGGACTGGTGCTCGTCGGCGACCGCGCCGAAGGGGACACGGAGGCGTGGGCGCGGCACCTCGGCATCGATCCCGAGCAGCGCCACCGCGTCCTCGTGGTGGCGCTCGACGCGGCCGCGGGTCCTCCCGCGCCCGCGGCGTGCGACGCCGTCGAGCACATGATCGCCTCCCGCGCTCCCGCCGCGGCCGTCGTCAACCGCGGTACGGAGGTGGTCGCGCTCGTGCCCGGCGAGGACGACGGCGAACTCGCCCGACAGCTCACCGCACTGGCCCGGATGTGCCACGACGTCGTGGCGGGGCGCTTCCCCGGCGTCCGGGTGATCGCCGGTCTCGGAGATCCGCACACCGGCGCGGCCCGTATCAGCACGGCGTACGGCGAGGCACGCCGCGCCATCGACGTGGGCCGTCTGATGCCGGGGCTTCCCGACGTGGTCGTCTTCGCCGAGCTCGGTGTGCACCGCCTGCTCGCCCAGGTCCATGACCCGGGGGAACTCGGCGGTTTCGCACGGGACGTCCTGGGGGAGCTGATCGACCACGACCGGGCGAACGGCACCGACTACTGCGCCACGCTGACCGCGTACTTCCGGCAGAACGGCAGTCCGCGACGGGCCGCCGCCCTGCTGCACACGCATCCGAACACGGTGGCCTATCGCATCCACAGAGCCGAGAAGATCGCTCGTCTCGACCTCGGCTCCTACGCCGACCGGCTGGCGGCACAGGTGGCACTGGAGATCGTCAACGGACTGGGAGGCAACGCGTGCGCGAGGTCCTGAACTCCGGGGGCGCGCCCGTCCTCGGCGCCTATGTGGTGCCCGAGGCGGGGGACAGGGACGCCGCCGCGGGCGCGGCCGGCGCGGTGCGCGCGGCCGGTGCCGACTTCATCGTGACCGCGACGTCGGGGCCCGAGCGGTCCCGGTACACCAGCACCAACCAGTCCATCGACCTCGCGGCGGCCTGCCTGCGCAAGGCGGCGGTGCCCGCCCTCGCGACCGTGACCACGTGGAGCAGGACCGTCATGGCCCTCCAGGCGCATCTGCTCGGCGGGCACGCCTGCGGCATCACCCGGCTGGTGTGCGGCAGCGGCGCCCCGCCGCCCAGCGGGGACCGCGCACGTGCGGACGGCCGGTGGACGGTCGACGCCGTCGGGCTGATCGAACTGCTCCGCGGGCTGAACGAGGGGCGTGACAGGTACGGGCTGCGCCTCGACGCGGCCACCCGCTTCGACATCGGGGTGCGGATCAGGGCGGTGCCCCGCCTCTCCGCCGCGGACCGCACACGAATCCGTACCAAGATCGACGCGGGCGCCCACTTCGTTGTCACGAGCCCCGTCTACACGCAGCAGGCCCTCGAACCACTGCTCGACGTGGTGGACGGGGCCGTGCCGGTGCTCGCCACCGTGCACCCCCTGCGCTCCGCCGCCGAGGCGGAGTCCCTCCGGCGCGAGCTGCCCGAGGGATGCCTGCCGGGCGGACTCGTCGAGCGGCTCGCCCGCGCGGGTGGCAAGGCGGCGCTGGAGGCGGAGTACCTCGCGGTGGAGGCCGCGGCCCGGTGCGCGGACTCGACCCAGGGCGTCATCCTCTCCCGCGCCGACAGGCCGGAACTCGTCGCACGGGTCCGTGCCGCGCTGCCGCGCCGGGTCGTCGGCTGAGGCGGTACACGGCTGTGGGCGCTGCCGCTCCCCGCTGGTCACCCTTTCCTTGGATTGTTTGACGATTCAGATCCGCCCTGTCGGGGCGACGGCCCAGTTACCCGCACTTATATGGGAGCAGGCTCTTGCTGCCCCCTTCCTGCGGTGATACGTTCGGCTTACATTGTTGGACAATGCTTGATCGTGTGTAAGGCATATCCGTCCTCGGTCCCCGGAGCTCCCGGTCCGGCCCGCGGTGTGCCCACGGCTTTCAGGCCGAGCCGCTCGCGAGGCGGCGACCGTGGTCCGGCAACCCGACGGGCGCCCCCGCGCCCGGCCTCCACAGATCGGTCGAGGAGACGCGATGTCGATCGTGCAGGAACCCGCCGACGCGTCCGAGGACGCGCTCCGGTTCGAGAACGTCACGCTGGAGTTCTTCGGCAGTCACCGGCCGGCGATCCAGGACGTCTCTTTCGCCGTGCCGCGCGGCAAGTTCGTCGCCGTCATCGGACCGAGCGGATGCGGCAAGAGCACCCTGCTCAACCTGGCCACCGGCCTCCTACAGCCCACCAGGGGTGAGGTCCACTTCAACGGGCAGCGCATCACGGGGGTCAACTCCGAGGCGGCGTACGTCACTCAGGCCGCCCACCTGCTGCCGTGGCTCAGCGTCAGGGCGAACATCGGACTCGCCCTCAAATTCCGCGACGTGCCCAAGGACGAGCGCGCCGACCGTATCGCCCACTGGGTGCGGGTGGTCGGGCTCACCGGATTCGAGGACCACTACCCGCGGGAACTCTCTGGCGGCATGCAGAAGAGGTGCGCCATCGCCCGCGCCCTCATCTACGATCCCTCCATCGTCCTCATGGACGAGCCGTTCGGCCCGCTCGACGCGATCACCAGGCTCAAGCTCCAGCAGGACCTGCTCAACCTCTGGGAGGGGCAGCGCGGCACCCTCGTCTTCGTCACGCACGATCTGACCGAGGCGATCTCCCTGGCCGACGAGGTCGTGGTGATGTCCAAGGGCCCCGGCACCGTGCGCACCGTGCTCCCCATCCCCATCGAACGGCCCCGCGACGTGGTCTCGCTCGTCGACCGCCCGGACTTCTCCGAGCTGTACCGCGAGCTGTGGGACCTCTTCAAGACCGAACTGGAGACGGCCGGAGAGGCCGCCTAGCCCATGCATCCGGTGGCGCTCCGGCCCGCGGCCCCGCCGTGGCGTCGCGCCGCACGGCCGGCGCGACGGCCCGTCTCAGCTCGGGGCACCGAGAGCGGAGCCGCCAGTGCCGCACGGGGCCCACGACAGCACGACAGAAGCACCGGCCGGTGCCGCGCTGGAAGGAGAAATACGTGACCGGACTGCGAAACCGGGGTGCGGCGCCGACACGCCGCCCCACGGTGTGGACACCCGAACTGGTCGAGAAGATCGAATGGCGCAGGCGCGCCGCGCACGAGCCCTTCCGCGGTGTGGTGGGCGCGGAGGGGCTCCGCGAAGGCCTCTTCCCCCTGCGGACCACGGGCGCCGACGTACGGGACGTCACCAGGGCCGGGGAGCGGTACCTGGCGGCCCTGACGCCCGCCGAACTCGCCGCGGGGCGCTTCCCCATGGACCACGAGTCGTGGCGCCACTGGGCCAACGGCGCGCGGTACTTCCTGCGCCACGGCCTCTGCCTCGAAGACCTCGACACCGCCCGGCGCGAACTCGCGCTCCACATCGTGCGCAGGAGCCTCAGCGACTACGGCTTCCGCCTCGTCCTCGATCTGATGCACCTGAACCTCACCGTCGGGGAGCTGCGCGGCGAGGAGGACCTGCTCAACGAGTGGCTCTACTGGTTCAGTGTCTACGGCGCACCCGAGCGGGGAGAGCCGTGGGGCTGGCAGCTCGACGGGCACCACGTCAATGTCAACTGCGCCTTCGTGGGCGGCCAGATGGTCCTCACACCGACGTTCCTCGGAGCCGAGCCCGTGACGGCGGAAGGCGGCAAGTACGCCGGCACCACCGTCTTCCGGCGGGAGGAGTCGCTCGGCCAGGAGCTGTTCGCCGGCCTCACCGACCGGCAGCTGGCCGCGGCCACCCTGGCGGACACACTTCCCGACGACCTCTTCGCTGGCGCCTTCCGCGACAACTTCGAACTGCGCTACGAGGGCCTCCGCTTCGACGAACTCGGCCTCGGGCAGCGGGACGTGGCACGAGAGCTCCTCGGCCTCTACGTGGACCGCGCCCAGCAGCAGCACGCGAGGCTGCGCGCCGAGGAGGTACGCGCACACGAGTCGGAGACGTACCTGTCCTGGGCCGGCGACCCGGCGCCCGGCGGAGTCTTCTACTACCGCATCCACAGTCCCGTCGTGCTCGTCGAGTTCGAGCACCAGGCGGGCGTCATGTTCGACAACGACGCCCCGAGCCGACGCCACATCCACACCGTCGTCCGCACTCCCAACGGCAACGACTACGGCGCCGACCTGCTGAGGCAGCACCACGAGCGCCACCACAGAAAGGACCGCACCGCGGCGGCGCGGAGCGTGTGACGACCCGGCGGCGTGCCCCGCGCACCCGCCGCCCGCAGCAGGGACACACCGCTGCCCGAGGGGAGCGGAAGAGGAAGGAAACAGCAGATGAAGGCAGTTCTTGGCAGGGACGACCTGGCGGAGGCGGCGGCAGCGGGCGCGAAGGCGGCCGGCACCCCGTTCGAACGGGTCGATGTGAAGCCCGTCCACAAGGCGTCCAAGGGTTTCGTCAACGACTCGGCCGTCGACGTGTCCGAGATCGCGATCGTGACACTGCTCCAGGCGGTCGCCTTCGGCAAGCCCGTCGTCCTGCTCCCGGTCACCGCGCTGGGGCGCTTCCAGCACCAGACGCTGGTCACCCGCAAAGACCTGCCAGTCACGGCCGTCGAGGGCAGGACGGTCGGCGTACGGTCGTGGAGCCAGACCACCTGCGTGTGGGTCCGCGGCTTTCTCACCGAGCAGTACGGCGTCGATCTGCGCGAGGTCGACTGGATCGCCTACGAGGACGGGCACATCAGGGAGTACACCGACCCGTCCTGGGTCAGGCGCGCCCCCGCGGGCGCGAAGCTCCCGCAGGACTTCCTCGACGGCCGGGTGGACTTCGGGATCATGGGCAACGACCTGCCCAAGGGCGACGACACTATCCATCCCGTCATCGAGAACGCGCACGACGTCGCCACGGAGTGGTCGGCCCGCAAGGGCTTCGTGCCGGTCAACCACGTGATCGCGGTGAGTGAGGCGGCGGCGCGGGAGCACGCGGGCGCCGTCTGCGCCATGTACGACGCGATGGCCACGGTGGCGGAGACCGGGGGCGGGAAGGGGCCCGTGCCCCTCAACCCGGTCGGCTTCGACGCCCTGCGCGGCCCCCTGACGCAGGCATCGGCCTTCGCGGCCGAGCAGGGCGTACTGCCCGCTCCCGTCGACTACGACGACCTGGTGGCGCGGTCGTGCGACGCCCTCGGTGTGCCGCCCTCCCGGCTCGGCGGCTGACGCGCACACAAACCGGCGCCCGCCACCCGGAGCCCGCCACCCGGGCCCCGCACCGGACTCGCGCAGTATCGGACAGAACGGAAGGCAAGGATGTCCACGCTCTCGGTCGCCCTCGGCGACTACCCCCACGTCAAGGCGCTGCTCTCGGGCGACGTGCCCGTCAAGGGCTACACGGTCGAGCCCGTCGAGGTGAAGCCGATCATCGGCGCGTACCGCAGGATGATCCGCGACCTGGAGTTCGACGTCTGCGAACTCGCGCCCGTCTCCTACACCATGGCCGTCCAGGCCGGCGTGCCGCTGACCGCTGTCCCGGTCTACCTGAACAGGAAGTTCCACCACGCGGACGTCCAGTGCGGCGCGGCGTCCGGCATCAGCGCCCCCAAGGACCTCGAAGGACGCAGGATCGGCGTGCGCGCCTACTCGGTGAGCACCGGCGTGTGGGTGAGGGGGCTGCTGCGCGAGGAGTACGGCGTCGCGCTGGACAAGATGACCTGGGTCGTCGACGACGAGGACCACGTCGAGGGCCGGGTGCCCGCCAACGTCGAACACATCACGGACGGCCGCTCCCTCGGTGCCCTGCTCGCTTCGGGCGACCTGGACGCGGCACTGACGGGCAACGCGGGCACGGGACGGGCCGGTTCGCCTCGGGCCGGATGGACGGCCGCCGCCACCGACCAGGAGGCGCAGGGAGCGGGCCCCTACCCCCTCTTCGAGCACCCCGACGTGATCGCGCGGGACTCGTACCTGCGCACTGGCGTCTACCCGCTGCACTCGGTGATCGCGATCCGCTCCGAATTGGTGGAGCGCGACCCGGACCTGCCGACCGCGCTGTACGCGGCATTCGCCGAGAGCAAGCGCAGGCAGGTCGCGAGCGACCCGGGGTGGAGCGCGCTGCCCCGGCTCGGCAAGCAGGCGCGGCTGGTCGGCGGCGACCCCATCCCCTATGGTGTCGCGGCCAACGAGCCGAGCGCACAGGCCGCGCTGCGCCTCGCACGCGACCAGGGCCTGCTCGACGCGGACCAGCCCGGCCGCCTCTACGCCGAGGGGGACTACCCGGACGCGTGAGCGCCGGGCGACACGTCGTCAGCAGCATCGCGGTGTCCCAGAACCCCGGCACCGCGGGAACACAGCGAAGAGGGACCAAGAGGCACATGGACATCATCGACACCCACTGCCACATCATCTCGGGGGACGAGCGGACGTATCCGAGGGCGCCCCTCGGCGGCAAGCAGTCTGCGTGGGCCGCCTCGCGGCCGGTCGACGCGGAGGGGCTCGTCGCGCGCATGGACGAGGCCGGCATCTCCCGGGCCGTGCTCGTGCAGGCGACGACCGCGTACGGGTACGACAACTCGTACATCCTCGACAGCTGCCGCAAGTGGCCCGACCGCTTCGTGGCCGTGGGGACCTTCGACCCGCTCGGCGCGGACGCGCCCGACCGGCTCGCCGAGGCGACGGGTGCGGGCGGCCTCGCCGGCGTACGGCTGTTCACGACCGGCAGCACCGTTCCCACCCAGGGGGAGTGGTTCGCCGCACCGGAGACGTACCCCTTCTGGACGCGCGCGGGAGAGCTCGGCACCACCGTCTGTCTCCAGATGCGGCTCGGCCCCGCCACCGCGCAACTGCGGTCGGTGCTCGAACGCTTCCCCTCGGTGCGGGTACTCCTCGACCACTCGGGCTACCCGGACATCGCCGCCTCGCCCGCGGCGGCGGGCCGCGAGGTCGCGGCGCTCGCCGAGCACCCGGGGCTGCACCTCAAGATCACGCACAGGAACCTGGAGCGCCTGCGGGACGTGGGGGACGAGGCGCACGCGTATCTGGGGCCCGTCGTCGAGGCGTTTGGCGGCGAGCGGATCGCCTGGGGATCGAACTGCCCCGCGGCGGAGCAGCCGCTCACCGAACTCGTCGCGCTGGGGCGCGGTGTCCTCGGCACCCTGCCGCAGGACGTGCGGGCGGAGATCTTTGCGGGCACGGCCCGCCGACTCTACGGTGTGCTCGACAAGGCGTGACACGCCGTCGCCCCCAGTCCCCGTGATGGGGCCCGCCCGTCCGCGGGACGGGCGGGCCGTGGGACGGAGTGCCGCCGTCACGACGACAGGGACGGAACAGGTGGACGAGAACGACGGCCGCGACGACGCGACACGGAACTCCGCGACACGGGGGAGCCAGGCCTACGACGCGCTGCGTTCACTCCTGCTCTCCGGCGGCTTCGAGCCGAACACACGGCTGACCGAGGCGGGGCTGACCGAGAAGCTCAACGTCTCGCGCGGCACGATCCGCTCGATCCTCGCGCGGCTCGTCCAGGAGGGCTACGTCACGAGTGAGGTCAACCGCGGTGTGCGGACACGCTCGTTCACCGTCGAGGAGGCCGCCGACATCCTGGAGGCGCGGGAGGTGCTGGAGGCCGCGCTCGCGGGCAAGGCCGCCGAGCGGGCCACGAAAGAGGAGCTCGACGGCCTGCGGGCGGTACTCGAAGGGATGCGCGAAGCGCAGCACGCGAGTGACCAGGCCCGGTACTCGCGCGGCAACAGGGCCTTTCACCAGCTGCTGAAGGAGGCGTCCCACCAGCGCACGCTGGCGCGCGCCTACGACTCGCTGCTGTATCCCCTGGTGATGCGGCAGTACCGAGACCTCTCCGCACGCCACCCGCGCCAGGGCTCCCTGGAGGAGCACGAGGCCATTCTCGCCACCGTCGTCACCCGCAATCCGGAGGCGGCGAGCGCGGCGATGCGCTACCACGTCGCGTCGGCGCGGCGCGCGCTGCTGCTGACGTACGCCGGCGAAGGGCCGGGCGTGCGGGACGGGAGCAGCGCCGCCTGAGGTGCCACGGGCCGGTCCCGCGCGCGGACGAGGAGCACACGACCCGGCCGTGGAAAGGACAGCGCTCATGCGAAAGCCCGTACGGACCGAGGCGGGCCCGGTCCAGGGCATACCGGGCCGGGACCGCTCGGTCACCGTCTTCAGAGGAATCCCTTACGCGGCTCCTCCGGTGGGAGAACTGCGATGGCGCCCGCCCGAGCCGCCCGTGCCCTGGCGCGGTGTCCGCCTCGCGGACTCCTTCGGACCGCTCTGCCCGCAGCCGGGCCCGGACGGCGCGCCGGCGGGCGGGCGGCCCCCGATGAGCGAGGACTGCCTGCACCTGAACGTGTGGTCCCCCGTGTCCGGTACGGCGCGGCTGCCGGTGCTCGTCTGGATTCACGGCGGTGGCTTCCGCACCGGCACGGGCGCCGACCCGCGTACCGACGGGGAGAACCTGGCACGCAAGGGCATTGTGGTGGTGACGTTCGACCACCGGCTCGGCGCGCTCGGCTTCCTCGCCACCCCCGGGCTCAGCGCCGAGTCGGACCACGGCGCCTCGGGCAACTACGGGCTGCTCGACTGTGTGGCGGTGCTGCGATGGGTGCGCGACAACATCGCGGGTTTCGGCGGTGATCCGGCGCGGGTCACGGTCGCGGGCCAGTCGGCGGGCGCCGGTGCGGTGAACTTCCTGGCGATGTCTCCCCTGGCGAGCGGGCTGTTCCACCGGGCCGTCGCCCAGAGCCACGCCCGCTGCCCCGGCGACCCCGAGCTGCGCTACCTGTCGACCTCGTACCGGACGGCCCGCGACGCCGAGCGGGCGGGGGACCGGGTCGCGGGGGCGCTCGGCGCCCGCTCGCCGCGGGAGCTGCGGGCGCTGCCCTGGCAGTCGCTGCTCGCGGTGGGCGACCTGGTCGACGACACCGTCGAGACGGGCAGCGACGCCCGGCCTCCGCTGTTCAGACCGGTCGTCGACGGATGGGCACTGCCCGAGGGGTACGCGCGGACGTACGACACCGGCGGCCAGAACGACGTCGCCTACCTGGCCGGCGGCAATCTGGACGAGAGCGGCGCGGTGCCCGAGGCGTCCTTCGCGGCCCTCAGGGCGGCGGGCGGTGCTGTGCGGAGGCCGGGAGCGCCGCCGGTCCACGTGACCCTCGCGGACCACGTCGCGGCGGCCCGGCGGAAGTACGGCGCCATGGCAGAGGAGTTCCTCGCGCTGTACCCCGCGGCCACGGACGACGAGGCGGCACGCGCCGCGAACAGGGCGGTGCGCGACAACGCCCGCGTGTCGACCCACCTGTGGGCGAGCCAGTGGCTGGCCCATGGGAGCGGCCCCGTCCACACGTACTTCTGGACACACCGCTCACCCGCGGAGTCCCCGCCCCGGGCCGGCCACGGCTCGGAGATCGACTACGTCTTCGGAAACCTCGATCCCGCACGGGCCGCCTGGACGGCGGAGGACCACGACATCGCCCACATCATGTCCTCGTACTGGGTGAACTTCGCGCGCACGGGCGACCCCAACGGCCCCAAACTGCCACGCTGGCCCGCCTACGACCCGACGGCCGCGGCGGTCATGGAGGTGGGCCACGGCTTCGGCGGGGCGCCGGTGGCGGAACCCGCTGCCCTGGACTTCTGGGAACGCTTCTTCGCGAGCCGGCAACCCTGGTGAGAATCAGGCAGATTGTTACACGATCCCTGAGCGGCTGAGAGAGGCCTCGGAACGCTGTACGGGGTATGTCTGCACAGAGCCTTGCGGGTTGCCGAGGCGCGAGTTAGCGTGATGGACACATTGTTCTACAAGAACGTGGCCCGGCGCGAGGCAGGGCCGATACCTCGCGGCCCGCGATCGCCGGTGGCGCACGGCTCAGGACGGTGGCGTGGCCGTGCCGCGCGGACCGGGACAACCGGTCGCACCGCGTGGGAAGCCCCGGACCCGCACCACACCGAGGGTCCGTCCGCGCCCACCGCGGTCCCGGTACTTCCCAGGAGACGACGCCGGTACCTCTCAGGAGACGACGATCGAGGGAACACAGCACGTTCCCCAGCCGCAATCGACCGAGATAACGAGGCAGAGATGAAACCTCGCGTGCGAGGAAGGCGGGCGGGGGCGCTCGCCGTCGGCCTGGCCCTCTGTGCGGTGACATTGACGGCGTGCGGCGACGGCCAGGACAGCGCCGACGGACTCACCAAGGTCACCGTGGGCCTGGGCAACAACATCTTCGACCTACCGCTCAGGGTCGCCGAGCAGAAAGGCTTCTTCCGGCGCGAGGGCCTCGACGTCACCTTCGTCTCGCTCACCGCGTCGACGGTCAATGAGGCACTTCAGTCGGGGTCGGTCGATTTCCTCAACGACAGCCCCAACAGCTTCTACCAGGCCGTCGACGAGGGTATCGAGCAGGTGTCCGTGGCCGTCGACGGCACCGGCTCACCCCTCGGGCTCGTCGTCAGCAAGGCATTCGCCCACGCGCACGGCCTCACCGCCGACACCCCGCCCGCCACGGTGGCCAAGGAGCTGACCGGCTCGACCGCGGGTGTCAGCTCCCCCAACACCAAGGGGCAGGCCGACATCTTCTTGCGCTCGTACGGCGTCGACCCCGCCAGGATCAAGTACGTCACACTGCCGAGCCCGGCGGCCGACAACGCCTCACTGAAAAGCCATCAGATCGACTGGTTCGTCACCTCCGAGCCCACGCCGCTCCAGGTCCAGGACTCAGGCGACGGCGTCGTGGTGGTCGGCCCCGAGAAGGTGCCCGCCTGGTCCAACGCGGCCTCGGGCTACGGCCAGCTCGTGGTGACGACGAAGCAGTACGCCGCGTCGCACAAGGCCGTGACCAGGAAGCTGGTGAAGGCCACCGACGAGGCGTCCCGCTACACGCACCTCCACGTGCACGACGACGACGTGCTGGACGTCGCGGCACAGGCGCTGCACGGCGTGCCGAGGCCCGTGCTCGCGCGGAGTGTGGCGCTGGTCGACTGGCCGCTGAGCGCCCGGATGAGCACGGCGGGCTTCAACACCTCGCTGCACTTCATCCGACAGGAGAGCGCCGCGACCGCGCATCTGGGGATCGGCGAGGACAACTGGACCAATACGTACGTGCCGTGAGCCGCACGGTCCGGCGAGCCAGCCCAACCGCCCGGAGCCGCACGCCCCGGACAGACGAAGGGACGACAGGGTGCTGACAGCGACGAGCAGTGTGGTTGGCAAAGGGGACACCCCTCCGGCCGTCGCGCGGAAGAAGAAGGCGGGGAACCTGCGTGAGAGCGCCCTCGTCGTGGGACTGAGGACCGGTGTGATCGTCCTCGTCCTCGTCCTCTGGCAGGTCATGAGCGGCCCGGTCCTGCCGGAGTACGCGGTCAGCAAGCCGACGTCGGTCGCCGTGGCGGTGTGGGACCTGCTGACGTCGTCGGCGGGCTGGACGAACATCGAGACGACGGCGGTCGAGGTGGCCGCCGGATTCGTCATCGGTGTGGCGATCGGCAGTGTGATGGGGGTGCTCCTCGGCACCTTCAAGCTGGCCGGACGGGTTCTCGAACCGCTCGCCGCCGCCTTCAACGGCATCCCCAAGATCGCGATCGCGCCCCTCTTCGTGCTCTTCTTCGGGCTCGGCGAGTACTCGAAGATCGCGATCGCCGTCACGGGCGTGGCCTTCATCATGTTCTACAACCTCTACCTGGGGCTGCGGCTCGTGGACCGCGAACTCAACGAGATCATCCGCGTGATGGGCGGGCGCGGCAGGCACGTGCTCACGTACGTCACGATCCCCACCCTGGCGCCTCCGTTCTTCGCGGGGCTCAAGGCCGGCGGCCCGCTCGCCATCCTGGGGGTCATCGGCGGCGAGTTCATCGCCTCCTTCAACGGTCTCGGGCACCTGCTGTTCACGGATGCCATGGCACTCGACTCCGCCGGTGTGTTCGCCGGACTCATCGTCCTGGTGGCGATGTCACTGATCCTCAACAGCCTTTTGACGCAGCTGGACAACTACGTCCTCAAGCGACTCGGGCTCGGCAAACGGGCGGGCCAGGCGCAGGTGTAGCGCGCCGCGAGCCGCCCGGCCCGGCCGGCGAATGTCCACGACAACTTTGTGAGGTGCATCATCGTGCTCGACTCGGAGATGGCGCAGTGGGCCGGGGCGGTCGGCCCCGGCCGTCAGGGGAGCCCGTCGTGACGGCCGTGGAACAGGCGCCGGCGGCGCTGCGGCGCACGCGGCGCGCCGTGTTCGGGGCGTCCTTCGGCTTCTTCGTCGACATGTTCGACGTGTATCTGCCGACGGTGGCCCTCGTGCCCGCGATGAACTACTTCACCCCCGACAGCATGCCGGAGGGCCCCCGGGCGATCCTCTCCGCGCTCATCTTCGTCGCGACCCTGCTCGGCCGCCCAGTGGGGTCGGTCGTCTTCGGCTGGTTCGCCGACCGGATCGGCCGCCGCCGCGTCACCCTCTTCTCCGTCACCGGCTGCGCGGTGTGCACGGCCCTCATCGCCGTACTGCCCGGATACGCCACGCTCGGCATCACCAGCACGGTCCTCCTGCTCGTGCTGCGGCTCGTCGACGGCGTCTTCATGGGCGGCGAGTACACCGGGGCGACCCCGCTCGCCATGGAGGCCTCGCCGCAGGGCAAACGCGGCTGGTACGGCGGCATGGTCGGCGCGGGCTCGGCGTTCGCGAACTGCGCGATCGCCGGAGTGACCCTCGTGGTCCTGCAGTTCGCGCACGAGGGCGGCCCCGGCTCGGCCTACTCGACCTGGGGCTGGCGCATCCCGTTCGCCGTCGGGGCCGTGTTCTGCGTGGTGTTCCTCGTGTACTACGCGCGTTCCGTGGAGGAGTCCGAGACCTGGCGCTCCGCACCCAAGGCGAAGAACCCCTTGCGCGAGATCGTGCTGGGCCGCTCGCGCCGCGACTTCGCCCAGGTCTTCGTCCTGATGACCGGCGTGTGGTTCGCCTCGGCGATCGCGTCGGGCCTCCTGCCGAGCGCCCTGCACAAGGAGGGCCACATCAGCTCGACGGAGGTGACGGGTGCCCTGGTCATCGCCCAGGGCGTGCACGCCCTCTTCTTCCCCTTCATGGGACTGCTGAGCGAGCGCATCGGGCGGCGCACATTCATCGCGTGGAACGGCGTCGGTGTGGGCGTCCTGTGCGCCGGCGCGTTCGCGGCGCTCGCGCTCGGCAGATGGAACGGCTTCGGCGCCATCCTGCTGATCTCGTTCGTGGTGCGGGCCGCCGGAGGCAGTGTGTTCTCCGTCATGCCGTCCTACCTGTGCGAGCGGTTCCCGCCCGCCACGCGCGGCAGCGGCTTCGGCCTCGGCTACAGCACGCCCCTGTTGATCACGTCGTTCTACGCCTACTACCAGGACTGGCTCGGGCACCTCATCTCCGAGGACTACACATCGGTGGTGCTTCTCGTCCTCGGCGGCGCGCTGATCTCCTGCGGTGCGCTGATCGGCCCCGAGACCCGCCACATCGACCTCGCGAGCGACGGCACCGCGGACGAGCCGGCGGGCGCGCTCGACGGCGTACCGGCGTCCCGGGCGTAGCCCCGGTCGCCGGGGCCGGGCGGCGGGGCCGTACGCCCGGCGCCCACGGCGCTCCGCTAGACGTCGGCGCCGGGGAGCGCTGGATTCTCCCTGAACCACGCCGTGAGAAAGTCGAGGAACACACTGACCTTGCGGGGGACGGCGGCACCGGGGCCGTAGACCGCGTAGAGCGGGCACTCGGGCGTGCCGGCCTCGGTGAGCAGAGGGAGGAGGCTGCCAGAGAGCACCTCCTCCCCTGCCGTCCGCAGGGGGAGCAGCGCGATGCCGCGGCCCTGCACCGCCGCCTCCCTCAGCGCCCGATAGGAGTTGGAGCAGTAGACGGCGCCGCGCACCTTGTGCTGCGGGCAGCCGGGCTCGCGGCCGAGGCGCCAGACCGGCTCGTCGCTGTGGACCAGGCAGTCGTGCCCCGCGAGGTCGTCGGGGCGTATCGGTGCCCCACGCAGCCCGAGGTAGCCCGCGGAGGCGCAGAGGACGGAGGGCAGTGCAGTGATCTTCCGCAACCGGACGCTGGAGTCCCGGAGTTCGCGTGTGTGCAGGGCGACGTCGTAGCCGCTGTCGAGGAAGCCGTACGTGCGGCCCGACGCCTCCCCGAGGTCGAACCGCACCTGGATCCTCGGGTGCCGGGTCGCGAAGGCGGCCATCGCCTCCCCGAGGCCGAGGTCGCAGGCCCACTGCGGCGCGACGACGCTCAGCGCCCCCTCGGCCCGGTCATGGAGCTCGGAGATCCCCGCCTCCTCTGCGGCGATCTCGCCCAGGACGCGGGCCGCGAACTCGGCGTAGCGCGCCCCCGGTTCGGTGAGGCTGACCGAGCGGGCCGTCCGGTTGAGCAGTGTGACGCCCAGCTGCCGCTCCAACTCGGCGACATGCCTCGACACGAGGGAGCTGGAGAAGTTGAGCTCTCTGGCGGCCCCGCTGAAACTGCCGGTCCTCGCGACCGTCGCGAAGCTGTGCATCAGGGACAGGCGGTCCATGGCCCTCCTCCCCCGCGTACGCGGTGCGACACCTCTCCGGCCCGGAGCGCCGCCCCGGCGGCATTCTACTAGAACGATCTACATCGATCCAGGCTGGTCCGGGGCGCTCCGGACCGGTCCGGTGCGCGAAACGGCAGCACCGCCGGCCGCCGCCGCGGGCTCGGGCTTTTCCTGCGGAGCGCGGCCGCGCAGCCCGATCGTGAGGAGTGCCACCGCCGCGGCCACGAGCAGACCGACGCCGCTCACCAGGGCGCAGACATGCAGCGCGTCCGTGAAGCCCGCGCCGTACGCGGTGACGGCGCGCCCGGTCGCCGCCGCGGTGTCCAGCCTCAGGAAGGCCCCGGCCTGGATGCCGATGCGCGACACGACGCCGCCCACCCGGCCCTGGTCCGCGGGGCTCAGGCCGGAGGCGGCGAGGTGTCCGGGAAGCGCGGCGACGGTGCGGTCGGTGAGGACGGCCCCGAAGACGGCGGGGCCGAGCGCGCTGCCGATCTGGCGCAGGGCGCTGTTGGCCGCTCCCGCCGTGCCGGCGATGGGGCGGGGGACGCTGTTCATCGCGATGGTGGTGACCGGCGCGAGGGCCAGCGCGATCCCGACGCCCAGGACGGCGATCACCAGCGCGGCCGTGCCGGTTCCCGTCGAGGCGTGGAAGAAGCACACGCACAGCGCCCCGGCGCCGCCGACGACGAGTCCTGCGAAGAGGAGGAAGCCGGGTCCTGTGCGGTTGATCAGCCGTCCGACCAGCGGGGCGAGCGCCACGGTGACGCCGTTGAGCGCGAGCAGCCGGACGCCGATGTCGAGTGTCGAGGCACGGTGGACGAGCCCGAAGTACTCGCTCAGCGCGAAGACCAGGCCGACTTGGGCGAACAGTGTGACGGCCATGACGAACGCCGCCCCTGAGAAGGCCCGCGAACGGAAGAGGCCCATGTCCAGCATGGGGAACGGGGAGCGCAGCTCCACCGCGACGAAGGCCGCGAAGGCGGCAGCGGACACGAGCAGGGAGACGACCGCCTGGGCGGAGGCCCAGCCGGTGCTGCCGCCCTCGATCACACCGTAGACCGCCGCGGTGATCGCGACGGCGGCGAGTATCTGGCCCGGCACGTCCAGGTGGGGCTCGCGCGACGAGCGTGACTCCTCGATGAGGAGTCCACCCGCCACCGCGGCGATGACGCCGATGACGAGCGAGGGCAGGAAGATCCAGCGCCAGCTCAGGTGCTCGACGACCACACCGTTGATGATCGGGCCGAGCGCGAGCCCGAGCCCCAGCGAGGCGGTCCACAGTGTGATCGCGCGGGCGCGACTGCGGTGGTCGGGGCAGACATGGCTGATCAGCGCCAGCGTCGAGGGGAGCAGCGCGGCGGCCCCGATGCCGGTCAGCGCCTGGCCCACGCAGACGAGGACGACGCCTGGCGCGGTCAGGCACACCAGGCAGCCGACGCAGAAGAGGACGAGGCCCGCGAGGCAGACCTTCTTGCGCCCGCGCAGCTCGCCGAGCACGCCGAAGGTGAGCAGGAGGGCCGCGGTCGGCAGGATGAAGGCGTCGGTGACCCACTGGAGTTCCGCCGTGGAAGCGTCGAGTGCCTGCTGGATGACGGGCAGGGCAACCGCCACACCGACGACCGGCAGATAGGCGGCGAAGACCCCCGTACAGGCGAGCAGGATCGTGATCCTGGTCTGCCGGGCCGTGCCGGCTGACAGGGGAGGGGGCATCGAAGCGGACGGGGCGATGGCCGACATGGCACCTCGAAACATGGTCGCGGGGTTGTGGCGTGCGGGGTGGGGGAGGGGCGGCCGGCCGCTGCGGCGGGTGCGGACTGACTGCTGGGCCGGGGGCTGCGGGGACCATACAACGGGGCCGCCGCCGCGAGAGGGCCTCGCGAACGCAACCTAAGGTGAACCGAATCGGGGGTTCCGCGCCGAGCGGGTTGCAGGCCGCCGGCTCAGTGTGCGGCGGCTGGGCCGTTGGAGGCGATGCCCACGAGCCGCGCCGCCTTGAGCTCCGTCTCCTCCCACTCGCGCTCCGGGTCCGAGCCCCAGGTGATCCCCGCACCGGTGCCGAAGTTGAGTGTCCCCACAGCGCGGTCGATCCAGAACGTGCGGATGCCGACCGCGATCTCGGCGCGCATGCGATCGGCGTCGATCCAGCCTATGCCGCCGCAGTAGGGGCCGCGGGGCACGGTCTCCAGTGCGCGGATGATGCCGAGGGCGCTCTCCTTGGGCGCTCCTGTCACCGATCCCGGCGGGAAGGCCGCCGCCAGCAGCTCGGCCCAGCCGCTGCGCGGACCGAGGACGCCGCGGACGCTCGACACCAGGTGGACGAGCCCGGGGTACCGCTCGACGGCGCACAGCGCGGGGACGCTCACACTGCCCGTCGCACAGACGCGGCCGAGGTCGTTGCGTACCAGGTCCACGATCATGACGTTCTCGGCGCGGTCCTTCTCCAGGAGGTCGGCCTCGGTGCGGCCGGTGCCCTTGATGGGGCCCGAGTGGATCACCCGGCCGTCGCGGCGCAGGAACAGCTCGGGAGAGGCCGAGACCACCTCGACGCCGTGTTCCGGCAGCCTGACCAGCGCGGCGTACGGCGCCGGGTGGCGGGCCGGGAGGCGGTGGGCCAGGGCCTCGGCGTCCGCTTCAGGCGGCAGGGGCGCGGACAGCACACGGCAGAGATTGGCCTGGTAGACCTCGCCCGCCGCGATGTGTTCGCGGATGCGGCGCACACCCGCCGTGTAGGCGGAGCGGTCCAGCGAACTCGTCCACTGCGCCTGCCCAGGGCCCCGCCAGGCCGCGCCGTCCACCGCGCGCCGGGAGAGGGCACGGACGTCGCGGAAGCGCGCGCAGGTGAAGTGCCCCTCGAAATCGGCCACGACGGCCCAGAAGCCTTCGGAGTCGAGGGCCTCCGGGTCGTCGGTGACGTCGAGGAGGCCGTAGGCCGCGCGGTCGCGGAAGACAGCCAGCGGAGGAACGTGCTTCATGTCCTGCCCTTTTCGAGACCCGGGAGAGTGGCCGCGCGGGCACACGGCCCCGCCGCTGCGGTCACGCGGGCACGGCCGCGCGCTCCGCTTCCCACTCCGCGGCTTCGAGCGTATTGGCGAGGAGCATGGCGATGGTCATCGGCCCCACACCGCCGGGCACGGGGGTGATACGGCCCGCGACGCCTTCGAGTTCGGCCGCGCGTACGTCTCCTGCCAGGCCCTGCGGGGTGCGGTGGATGCCGACGTCGACGACGGTGGCACCTGGCGTGATGTGCTCGCGTCCGACGAGGCCGCGGACGCCGGTGGCGACCACCACGATGTCGGCGGGGCGGGTGGCCGCGGCCAGGTCGGCGGTGTACTCGTGGGCGACCGTCACGGTCGCGCCGCGCCGCAGCAGGAGCTGCGCCAGGGGGCGGCCGACGAGTTCGCCCCATCCCACGACGGTGACGCGGGCGCCCTTGAGCCCGACGCCCTCGGCGTCGAGGAGTTCGATGATGCCGCTCGGCGTGCAGGGGCGCAGCACCCGTTCGCCGCGGGCCAGCAGGCCCGCGCTGCCCGTGGTCAGCCCGTCGACGTCCTTGGCCACGGGAATGCGGTCGATCAGCGCGGGGGCGTCGAGGTGTGCAGGCAGGGGGAGTTGGATGAGGATGCCGTGGACCTCCGGGTCGGCGGCGAAGCGGTCGACGACCGCGGCAACGTCCTCCTGGGCCGCATGGCCGGGCAGGTGGCGGTGGACGTCGCGCATTCCGGCCTCGCGGACCGCACGGCGCTTCGCCCCCACATAGACGGCGCTGGCCGGGTCGTCACCCACCAGGACGGTGGCAAGACCCGGGGTCCGGCAGCGGCCTCCTGCCGTCAGCTCCGCGACCCGCTCGGCGACCCGGGTGCGTACGCTGCGGGCTGTCTCCCAGCCCTTGATGATGTGTGTCATGGCGGCAACCGCTTTCTCTCGGTGGGCCGTACCGTCCGCCGTGCCCCCTGCCCCTG
Organism: Streptomyces tremellae; assembly: GCF_039540215.1. Lineage (NCBI taxonomy): Bacteria > Bacillati > Actinomycetota > Actinomycetes > Kitasatosporales > Streptomycetaceae > Streptomyces > Streptomyces tremellae. The sequence continues at coordinate 97,264 of NZ_BAABEP010000001.1, read as the reverse complement.
CGGGTGGCCTCGGCGCACGGCAGGGCCGTTCAGGCGAAGACGATGGTGTGGTTGCCGTCGCGGATCACCCGGTCCTCGGCGTGCCAGAGCACCGCGCGGGAGAGCACGGCCCGTTCCACGTCGGCGCCGCGGCGCGCGAGGTCGGCGGTGGTGTCGGCGTGGGTGACGCGGACGACGTCCTGCTCGATGATCGGGCCCTCGTCGAGGTCCTCGGTCACGTAGTGGGCGGTGGCGCCCACCAGCTTCACCCCGCGCTCCTTGGCCTTGGCGTACGGGCCCGCGCCGATGAAGGCGGGGAGGAAGGAGTGGTGGATGTTGACGATCGGCACGCCGGCCTGCTCGATGAAGCCGGGCGAGAGGATCTGCATGTAGCGGGCGAGGACCACGAAGTCGACGTTGTCCTTGAGCAGGCGGAGGTGCTCGGCCTCGGCCGCGGACTTGTCCGTCCCTGCCGAGGGCACGTGGAAGAACGGGATGCCGAAGTTGCGCACCTCCTCGGCCACGTCCGGGTGGTTGGAGATCACCATCGGTATGCTGACGGGGAGTTGGCCCTGCCGGTGCCGCCAGAGCAGGTCGAGCAGGCAGTGGTCGGACCTGGAGGCGAAGACCGCCATCCGCTTCGGGACCGACAGGTCGCGCAGCGTGCAGGTGAGGCCGTACTTCGCGGCCGGCTCGTCGAGGTCGGCCCGGAGTTCGGGCAGGCGCGCCTGGAGGCCGTCCAGGGAGAAGACGGTGCGCTGGAAGAAGGAGCCGCCCTGCGGATTGTCCGAGTACTGGTCGAGAGCGACGATGTTGGCGCCGTGCCGGGCGAGCACCGAGGCGACGCCCGCGACGACGCCTGTGGTGTCGTCGCCCTGCACGATCAGCGAAGCCTGGTGGTCCGTCCCCCTGCCCTTGCCCGCGGTGCGGGCCGGTGCGGCCTGAGTGGCTGTCATACGTGGGCTTCCTTCTTGAACTCGGTGATCCATTCGGAGGTGGCCCGCAGGCCGCCGAAGGTGTAGAAGTGCACTTTCACGTCGCCGTGCAGCTCGGGTGCGTAACGGTCGGCGAGGGCGCGGAGGAAGCGGTCGGGGCCCGCCGTGCCCATGAGGTTGGTGAGGGAGAGGCCGTACTTCTTGGCGATGGAGGTGCTGGTGCCGACGCCGAAGCGGGCGGCATACGACATCAGCCGCCGCACGCCCGCAGGGCCCGGGACCCCGATGCGCACGGGCAGGGCGATGCCCTCGTCGCGCACCCTCTCGATCCAGGCGAGCACAGGGCCGACGTCGAAGCCGAACTGGGTGATGACGCTGCCGCCGAGCCCGTGCGCCGCGAGGGCGGCGGCCTTGTCCCGCAGTGCGGCCCACAGCACGTCCTCCGGGATGGCCGGATGGCCCTCGGGGTAGCCGGTGATGCCGACGTGCCGGACGCCGTACTCGCCCAGCAGCCCGGACTCGATCAGGGAGAGGGAGTCGGCATAGGGCCCTTCGGGACGGGCCGGATCGCCGCCGATCGCGAAGACGTCGGTGCCGGTGGCGTCGGCGCGCAGCCCCGCGAGGAACTCCTCGAACGCGGGGCGTGAACCGAGGCGCCTTGCGGAGATGTGCGGCACGGGGCGGAATCCGAGACGCTGCACAGCGCGGGCCGCTGCCAGCCTCATCGTCAGGTCCTCGTTCCCGAGGAAGGTGACGTTGACCCGGGTGCCCGCGGGGATGAAGGGGGCGGCCTCTTCCAGCTTGGGCACGTCTTTGCCGGTCATTTCCAGGGAGGAGTCGTCGAGCAGCGAGGTGCCGGCTGTGAGGGAGGACGCGTCGGGGTGGTTCATCATGCTCCTTGGGTGCGGCGGCACCGCGTCCCGGCGGCCGGCCGCCGGGACGTCCCCTTCGGGAGCGGCGCGGGGCGGCTCGGCCGGGTGGGGCGGGCGGCCACCGGTCGGCAGGCTGAGGCCCGGTGCGGGGTGCCGTACGGGATCAGGCGTCGCGGCGGTACTCGGTCCGCGCGTGTCGGTCGAACGGGCTCGGCTGGACGGTGGCGCGGATACGGGGGAGCCCGAGGTCCGCGTCGGGCGCGGTCCCGGGGCCCGGGTGCTCGCCCCACACCACCGCCACCTCGGTGCCGGGCCGTGCGTGGGAGGGGGCGACCAGGGTCTGGGCCAGGACGGTGCCGACCGGGTCGATGGTCGCCGCCTGCATGGTGACGCCGACAAGGCCCGTGGACGACTCCACCCGGTGGCGGGCGTAGCTGAGGTGGAAGCCCGGGTCCTCGCCGCCGCCGATCACCCGGCGGACGTCGTCGGGGTCGAGGACGAGCGTCACCTTCTTGCGCAGGCCCGGGTCTTCCTTGGCCTTGAGCAGGGCGTCCCTGCCGTGGAAGTCGTGGCCGAAGTGGATCATCTTGCCGTAGCCCAGCTCGAACGGGGAGACGTAGTAGTCCTCGATGTCCTCGGAGAAGAAGCTGCCGTTGAGCGGGCGCTTGCCCTCGATGCCGAAGAGGGGGAGCCACGCGCGGTACTCCGCGAGCCCGGGGTCGGAGTAGATGCCGGGCACGGGCGACGGGACCCAGCCGCTCTCCACGCTCGGGGTGGCGTAGGCGAGCGCGCCGACCTGGACGAGCCCGAGCGGTGCGCCCGCCGCCAGGAACGCCTCGTGCACGGCGGCCGCGTGCTCCCACGGGCCGATGAACTCGTAGCCTGCCTGCCCCGCCATGCCGTGGCGCAGCGCCTTGAAGGCGCGCCCTTCGAGTGTGACCGGTGTGGAGTGGAAGAACTTCGTCTCCGGGATGGCGCTGCCGAAGACCTTCCCGATGAGTTCCAGGGCCCCCGGCCCCTGGATCTGGTAGCGGAACAGCTTCGGGTCGCCGCCGCCGGGGCGGAAGGCGGAGGACGGGTCGGTGAAGAAGGAGACGTCGTAGCCCCCCTTCTCCGCGTGGTACTGCACCCAGTGCTGGGCGGCGGGGATGCCGCTGAGCAGGTAGGCGTTCTCACCCTCGCGGGACAGGATGCCGTCGGTGACGATGTGGCCCTGCCGGGTGACCGGCACGTACTGCTTGGCCTGTCCGACGGCGAACCTCTCGAAGTTGTTGGCGCCGTACTCCGCCAGGACACGGGTGGCGTCGGGGCCCTCGATCCACAGGTCGAACATGTGGTGGGACAGGTCGAGCAGGGCCACGCCCTCGTGCCACGCGCGCTGTTCCACGCGCCAGCCCGCGAACTCACGGTCCACCACCTCGGGCGTCCACGGCTCGGCGCCCGGCTGCCAGAGCAGTCCGACGGGCGATCCGGCCTTGTCGATGCCGTCCTGGAGGCTGGGAGTCGTCATGCGGGGTCCTTCTTTCGGAGAGGGGAACAGGGCCGGACAGCGCGCGCGATCCGGCGTCGGGGACTGACCGCTGCGCGGGGCAGGGGCGGCGTACATGGATACTTAATCGATCTAGTTATGTCGGTCGGAGCGCGGACTCTGAGCACGGGTCCCGAGCGAGGGTGCGGCTGACCGGCGGGCGTCAGGCGGGGGTGGGCGCGCGGCCGCCCGCTGCCCAGGCCGCCGCCATGCACACGGCGTGCAGGCCGGCGCGCACGTCGTGGACGCGTACGCAGGCGGCACCCGCGGCGGCGGCCAGCGCGGACACGGCCGCCGTCGCGGCGTCGCGCTCGTCGGGCGGGGGCGCGGGGGTGCCGCCCCGTTCGAGGGCCGCGCCGATGAACCGCTTGCGCGACGCCCCGACGAGCACGGGGAAGCCGGCCTCGCGCAGGGCGTGCAGCCCCGCGAGGAGCCGCCAGTCGTGGCCCGCGCGCTTGGCGAAGCCGAGGCCGGGGTCGAGGATGACGCGCTCGGGGGCGACGCCGGCCTCGACCAGCCCGGTGACCCGGTCGAGCAGTTCCGCGGTGACCTCGGACACGACGTCGCCGTAGGCGGCGCGCTCGTCCATCTCGCGGCTCGGGGCCCTCCAGTGCGCGGCCACATAGGGAACCCCTGCCGCGGCCACGGTGGCGGCCATGGCGGGGTCGGCAAGGCCGCCGCTGACGTCGTTGACCAGGCAGGCGCCCTCCTCCACCGCGACGCGCGCGATCTCTGCGTGCATGGTGTCCACGCTGACCGGCACCCCCGCCCTGGCGAGCTGCCGGATCACCGGGGCCACCCGCACCCGCTCCTCGTGCAGCGGGACGGGCAGGGCGCCCGGGCGGGTGGACTCGCCGCCCACGTCGATCAGGTCGGCGCCGCTCTCGGCCATCCGCAGCCCGTGTGCCACCGCCCGGCGCGTCCCCATGTGGAGGCCGCCGTCGGAGAATGAGTCGGGTGTGACGTTGAGTATGCCCATCACCAGGCATCTGCCGTGCCGGGGGAGCGGAAGGCCTTCGGGGAGCTGGGTCGGGTGCCCGGCGGCCAGGTGGCGCAGTGTGTCGATCATGGAGGAACCTCCTCCGCGCCCGGGCCGAGGGCCCGCGCGCTGGAAAGCTAAATCGATATGCCAGTCAGGTTACAAGCAACAGGTAAATCGTTCTAGTGGCATGGCTCGCTTTTTTCGCGCACGGCGCGCGGGACACGGCCGCGGGCCACCGGGGCGGGCGCCACCGCGCACTTCCGCGCGGCGGCACGGCCCGCGGCGCCCGTGGCGGGCCCGCTGACCGGTCCCTAGAATGACCGGGCGCCGACCCGCCGGAGGGCCCGGCGCGTGAACGGCGGCGGAGCAGGGGTGATGGGCGGTTCCCGGAGAGTCACGCTGAACGACGTGGCGGCGGCGAGCGGGGTGTCCCGCGCCACCGTCAGCTTCGTACTGAACGACGACCCTCACCAGACCATCTCGGCCGCGACCCGCGACCGGGTCAAGCAGGCCGCGAAGAAGCTGGGCTACGTGCCGCACGGCGTGGCCCGTGCGCTGCGGGAGGGCACGTCCCGCGTCGTCGTCCTCAACATCGAGGCGGGGTTCGAAGGGCACTACGCGCGCAGCTACATCGAGGGTCTCGACGCCGAACTCGCCGCCCACGAGTACGTCCTGCTCGTCCGGCACGGACACCACACCCCGCGGGCCACGCAGCAGGTGCTCGACGTGATCGCGCCCCGCGCCGTCATCCGCTTCGGCGAGACATACCTCACCGGCCGCGAACTCGACGACGTCGGCGGCGGATGGCGCGACGGGCTGGCCGCGCACTCGGCGCTCCAGCTGCGCCACCTCGTGGAGCACGGCCACATCGGGATCGCCGTGGCGCTGCCCGAAGCGGAGCCGCCGCTCGCGGCGACCCGCCTGAAGTTCACCGCCCAGGCCGCGCGCGGCCTGGGGCTGCGGCCGCCCGGCTCCTTCGTGGTGCCGCCCGAGCGCACCGCCTGCGCCCGCGCGCTCCAGACGTATCTCGTGGGCGCGCCCGAGGTGACCGCGATCGCGGGCTTCAACGACGACGTCGCGCTGCGCGTGCTGACGGCGCTGCGCGACCTCGACCGCCGCGTGCCCGAGGACATGGCCGTCATCGGCTTCGACGACAACGGCTACGGCGCGTACACGACCCCCCCGCTGACCACGGTCAAGGTCGATGCCGAGGCCCACGGAAGGCTCAGCGCGCGCCTCGCACTCGGCCTCGACACCGGCGGTCTGCGGCCCCCGCCCGCGCGGGTCGTCGTCCGCGGGTCCGTCTGACCTGACCGGTCCGAGCGGAGTGGCACTCCCGGTGGGGCCGGACCGGGAGCGCCACGGACGGTGGGGGGCCGCGTTCTCAGCGGGCGCGGAGCGCGGAGCCGCCGCCGAACCGCGCCGCGAACGACTCGGAGGCCCGGGCGAGCACCGTGACGTCGGCGCCGACCAGCACGAACGACGCACCCGCCGCCGCATAGGCGTCGGCGTAGGCCGGGTCGAACGCGTTGACTCCTGCCGGTGTGCCGGCGGCCCTGATGTCGGCGAGCGCGCCGCGCACCGCCGCCTCCACATCGGGATGGGTCTGCTGTCCGAGCAGGCCCATCGAGGCCGCCAGGTCCGAAGGGCCGACGAAGACGCCGTCCACCCCGTCCACCGCCGCGATCCCGGAGGCGTTCGCCACCGCCTCCGCGGTCTCGACCTGTACGAGGACCGAGACGTACGAGGACGCCTCGGCCAGGTAGTCCCCGACACGGTTCCAACGGGCCGACCGGGAAAGGGCCGACCCCACACCGCGGCGGCCGCGCGGCGGGTAGTGGGCGGCGGCCACCACCTCCCGTGCCTGCTCTGCCGACGAGACCATCGGCACCAGGATCGTGCGCGCGCCCAGGTCGAGCACCTGCTTGATGACGACGGGGTCGTCGCTGGGGACCCGTACCACCGCGTCGACCGGATACGCCGCGACTGCCTGCAACTGGCCGAGCACGGACGCGAGTCCGTTCGGGGCGTGCTCCATGTCGACGAGCAGCCAGTCGACGCCGCCGCCCGCGCAGATCTCCGCGACCAGCGGGCTGCCGCTGCACACCCACATCCCGGCGAGCGGCCGGTCGGCCGAGGCCAGGCTGTCGCGCAGCGTCGAAGTCACCGGAACCGGCATGTGATCGTCCCCATCTGTCCGTAGTCGCAGAGCACGACGTCGTCGCGCGACACCCACATCGGCCGGGTGAAGGAGCCGGCGAGCACGAGCTCCCCCGCTTCGAGCTTTTCACTGTGCCGGTGGAGCTTGTTGGCGAGCCAGGCGACACCGGACGCCGGGTGGTTGAGCACAGCGGCCGCGACCCCGCTCTCCTCGATGGTCTCGTTGCGGTACAGCAGCGCGGAGACCCAGCGGAGGTCCACGGCGTCGGGCCGCGCCGGATTGCCGCCGAGCACGATCCCGCCGTACGCGGCGTTGTCGGCGATGGTGTCGACGATCGTGCGACCCTCCAGCTCGATGTGGGAGTCGAGGATCTCCAGGGCAGGCACCACGTAGCGGGTGGCGCCGAGCACGTCGAAGAGGGTGCAGTGCGGCCCATCCAGCGGCTTGTCGAGCAGGAAGGCCAGTTCGACCTCGATGCGCACGTTGGAGAAGTCGTCGAAGGGGACGATCGCGCCGTTCTGCCACACCGTGTCGTCGAGGATGACGCCGTAGTCGGGCTCCGAGATACCGGTGGCCGATTGCATGGCCTTCGACGTCAGCCCGATCTTGTGGCCCACGAGGTGCCGCCCCGCCGCCGACTGCCGTCTGCGCCAGGCGCTCTGGATGGCATAGGAGTCCTCGACCGTGGCCTCGGGGTGGCGGGCGGTGATCCGGGGGACCACCGTGCGCTCCCTGCGGGCCTCGGACAGCTCGGCGGCCAGTCCTTCGATGGTCTCGTGCGGCAGCATTCACGCTCCTTCGGGGAAAGACGCGGGGAAAGATTCGGGGACGGGTCCGGGGCGGGTCTCGGGCAGGGAGAGGGCACAGGCGCTCGCCCGCGGGTGCCGCACCGCGAGGTCCGCGGTGAGGGAACCCTCGCGGTGTCGGCGCGCCGTGCGCTCGACCTCGTCGGCGGGCGCCCCGTCGGCGATGAGGTCGATCAGCGCCTCGTGTTCGCGCACGGCGGTCGCCGCGCGGCCCGGCGCGATGTCGAACAGCGCCCCGTGCAGATGCCCCAGCCTGACCCACTCGGTACGGATGATGTCGAGCAGCCGGGGGTTGGGGCACCGGGCGTACAGGGTGCGGTGCAGCTCCTGGTTGACCTCGCGGAAGACCCGCGGGTCGAGGTCGGGGAGCCCGCGGCGCACGACGTCGTTGAGCTCCCGCGCGCGGGCGATGTCGGCGGGGGCGAGGAACGGCCCCGAAAGGGCCGTCGCCGCCCCTTCGAGCACGCTGATCGCCTGCATGGCGAAGCGGTACTGGGCGCCGTCGACCGCGGCCACCCTGGCCCCGACGTTGCGCTCGAAGGTCACGAGGCCCTCGGCGGTGAGCGCGCGCACGGCCTCGCGCACCGGCACGACACTCATGCCGAGTTCGGTCGCGAGGGCGCTGAGCACCAGGCGGTAGCCGGGTCCGTAGACCCCGGCGGCGATGCGCTCCCGGATCCACCGGTGGGCCCTCTGGGACTTGCTCTCGCCGCTCACCGCAGGGCCCGCCACTCGGTATAACGGGCGCGCCAGGCCGCGTTCATCGGGAACAGCCCGTCCACGGGGTGTCCCGCCTTCACCTGCTCGGCGATCCACGCGTCCTCGTCCTCCTGGGCGAGTGCCGCGTCCGCGACCTCCTCGGCCAGCGCGGGCGGAATCACCACGACGCCGTCCGCGTCGGCCACGATCACGTCGCCCGGCAGGACCGTGGCGCCGCCGCAGGCGACGGCCAGGTCGTGGTCCCATGGCACGTGCCTGCGGCCCAGCACGGCGGGATGCCGGCCCGCGCCGAAGACGGGGATACCGACGGCGGCGACCGCTTCGGCGTCGCGCACCGCGCCGTCGGTCACGATGCCGGCTGCCCCGCGCACGTGCGCCCTGAGGGCCAGGACGTCCCCCAGCGTCGCGGCTCCCTGCTCGCCGCGCGCCTCGATCACCAGCACCTCGCCGGGCGCGACCGCGTCGAACGCCCGCTTCTGGGCGTTGTATCCGCCGCCGTGCGAGGCGAACAGGTCCTCGCGGTTGGGCAGGAATCTGAGGGTCCGTGCGCTTCCCACGATCCTGGCGCCCGGCGCCAGCGGGCGCGGCCCGTCGATCGACACGTTGTCGAGGCCCCGCTTGCGCAGCTGTGCGGAGAGCCCCGCCACCGGGGTGCGGGCGAGCTTGGCGCGCAGCTGTGGCGTGAGGGCGGCGTCCCGGGCCGCTGGGGCGGGCAGCGCGCCGAGGCCGGGGTCGAAGGGCACGAGCCCGGGGACCACAGTGGTGCGCAGCCGCCCCGAGGTGGGTGCCCCTGGGGCGTCCGGGGCGTCCACCTCCACCTCCACCACGTCCCCGGGGGCCAGCACGCGCACGCCCGCGGGCGTGCCGGTGAGAATGACGTCCCCCGGTTCGAGCGTCAGGTGCTGGGAGAGGTCGGCCACGATCTGTTCCAGAGGGAAGAGCAGACCCGCGGTGGTGTCCTCCTGGGCGGGCTCCCCGTTGACCCAGGTGCGGACGCGCAGGCCCGCGGGGTCGACCGCCACCGCGTCGAACGACCCGGGGCCGAGCGGTGTGAACCCGTCGCGGCCCCCGGCACGGAGGTCGGAGCCGCGGTCCTGGGCCCGCAGCTCGGCGATGCCGAGGTCGTTGGCCGCGGTCACCCGGTCCACGCACGCCCACGCCTCGGCGCGGCCCACGTGCCGCGCCGTCGTTCCCATGACGAGCGCGATCTCGCCCCCGCAGGTCAAACCCGCGGTGCTCACCGGGAGTTCGACCTCGCCGCCGGATGCGGCAAGGGAGCTTGCGGGCTTGAGGAGGTATTCGGGGAACGCGGGCCGTACACCGGCCTCGTCGGCCCGGGACGCGAAGCCGGTGCGGACCGCGACGATCTTCCCGGGACGGCGTGGTGCGGGGGTCCCGGTCCTGCCGGGTTCGGTCACTGTGTGCTCCCTTCAGTAGAATTCGTCCCATGCAGAGCAAAGCCGAGCGGTCCTTCCGTATCCTCAAGGAGCGGATCATGGACGGCACGTACGGGCCCGGCCATCGCTTGGTCATCGACCAGCTCGTGCGGGAGTACGGCATCAGTTCTGTGCCGTGGCGCGAGTCCCTGCGCCGGCTCGAAGCCGAGGGCTGGGTAGAGATCGTCCCGAACGTCGGGGCGCTGGTGCGCACCTTCGACACCGACGCCTGGCAGCAGGGCCTGAGCCTCCTCGCCAGGATCGGCGGCTACGCGACCGCGCTGTCCGCGCCGCGGCTGACCGAGGGCGACCTGGAGCGGGCGCACGGGCTCAACCGGCAGATGGGGGAGGCACTCGGCGCCTTCGACCCGGCGCGCTTCGGCCGCCTCAACCGCGAGTTCCACGAGCTGCTCGCCTCGCGGGCCGGGGACGAACGCCTCGTCACGATGGTGCACAACGAATGGGCGCGTCTTGAGGTGATCCGCAAGTCCGCCTTCTGGTACGCGCCGGGCCGGGCCGAGGCCGCCCTGGCGGAGCACGACGAGATCCTGGCGCTCATCGAGTCCGCGGCCGAGCCCGACGCCATCGAGACGGCGGCCAGGCAGCACGAGCTGCGGACCGTCGAGGCGGTGACGCGGTACGAGGCGGAGCTTCCGCGCGACCCGAACGGGACCGGCCATCGCTGATCACTCCCCGCCTCCGCGCAGGCGGTCGACCAGCACACGGCCGTAGTCGTTGCCGTTCGGGTGGCGCAGTGTGGTGTGCACGTGGAAGCGCGCGGGCAGGCGGTTGCCCAGCCACACACCGGCATGGTGGTCGAGCTCGGTGAGGATCACCGGGCTGTGCACCCGCAGGTAGAACGGCTGGGAGCCGTCGGTGGCGCCGTACCAGGCGAACCACGTCTCGTCCAGGTGGGCGTCGTGGAGGGCGAGCGTCGCCGCGCGCTGGTCCTCCTTGAGCAGCAGCAGGCAGTCCTCGACCAGCGCGCGCAGCAGTGTGCGCTGTTGCGGCGCGAGGCCGCCGCACCGTATCCCCTCGTACGGGACGACCCGGTTGTCCCGGAAGGCGCCGGCGACGTGGCGCTCGTCGGCCGGATGCAGCCGGCCCTCCGGCATCGCGGGGTCGAGGACCGACGTGTAGACGACCGCGCTCGCCCGCTGCTGAGCGGTGAGCGAGCCGGCGAGCCGGAGCGCGGCCTCCTCGCGGGCCGCGAACAGCGGCGGGCGCTCCTCGGTGAGGGCGGGCTCGGCCCCGAGGAAGACCGGCGCGATGACGTGCCGGCCGCCCGCGGAGACGAAGTTGACGGCCACATGGTGCCCGAACAGCTGCCAGCCCCAGGGCGCGAGCGGGTGGGGGCTGCCGAACAGGGAGAACCAGTAGCTGCGTTCGTTCATCACCTTCGGTAGGCCGACCAGTTCGCCCAGCACCCCGTTGAGCTCCATCGCGCCGGTGACCCGTTCGTAGCCCTCGGGGCTGAGCGAGGCGCGCACGACGTCGAGGACGGCCCGGACCTTCTCGGGCGCCAGGTCCTCCAGGCGCAGCCCGACCCGGTGGACGACGAACTCCGGGTTGCTCCATGCCCGCCACTCGCGGGCCGTGACGGAGTGGCCGACCGACTTCCGCTCCTCGCGGGACAGCGCGGCGAGCATCCGTTCAGCCGCCGACTGCGGCGCGTGGTCCAGGACCGGGTGCTCGGGCAGCTCGTAGAGCCCCGCGCGCACCGCCCCGTCGGTGGTGAGGCCCTTGAACGGCTCGTCGTACAGGGTGCGCCAGAACGCCAGGAGGTCGCGCAGGAACGGCGCCTCATAGCGGGCCCGGGTGAACTCCTCGTAGTCCAGGCCCCGGACGTCGGCGAGCCTGGGGTCGTCGAGGTCGAGGAGATAACGGGTGTAATCGTCGCCGGGCAGCTCGACAGCCTGCTCCCGCGCGGCGACGCGGGCGGTCGAGAAGAACCCGTCGATGTCCTGGTCGGGCTGTCCGCTCCGGTGGTCCTGCCGGCTCACGGGGCCTCCTCCTCTTCCTCGGACGGGGATACGCACATGGATAAGGCGCGGGTCGGACTCCTCCGACGCGGCGGCGGCGCGGGTCAGACCGGCAGCCTGAAGAGGCGCTTGGCATTGCCGGACAGCACCATCTCGCGCTCCTCGTCGGCGAGTTCCACGGTGTTCTGGAGGAAGTCGACGCCCTGGCTCATCCAGCCGTAGAAGACGGGGAACGAGGAGCCGAACATGTAGTGGTCGGAGCCGTTGACCTTGAGCGCGCACTCGACCTGGTCCTTGCCCCAGGAGTGCGGGTGGGTGAGGTCGAAGAAGATGTTGTTCTCCAGGTAGCTCTGGATCTTCTCCCCGCCGGTCGGGTCGAGGCGCGTGATGGCCTCCTTCTTGTTCGACTTGTGCGGGGTCAGCAGAGCCGTGTTGGCGAACCAGTTGCCGCCGAGCATGGTGTGGACGAAGCGCAGCCCCGGCATGCGGTCGAACATCCCGCTGAACAGCTCGCGGCCCACCGCGGTGCCCTGGTCCACGATGCGGCCGTACTCGCGCCGCAGGTTGGTGTAGTCGACGACGGAGCGCCACTCCACGGGCAGGGGCGTGTGGTGGACGACGACCGGGATGTCGAGCTTCTCGATGACCTTCAGGTACGGCTCGAAGACCGGGTCGTCCAGGTAGATCTGCCCGTAGTGGCAGGCGAGCTGCACGCCGACGACGCCGAGCTCCTTGACGCACCGCTCCAGCTCGTAGATGTTCTCCTTGCCGCCCCACGGCGGGACGCAGGCGGTGGCGAACAGGCGGTCGTCCGAGCGCTTCACGATCTCGTGCGCGTTGTCGTTGACCTCGCGGCAGGTCTCCAGGGGCAGCCACTCCTGCCACACGGGGACCCGCATGATCCCGTAGTCGACGCCCGCCTCGTCCATCGCGGCGAGCTTGGCCGCCGCACTGTAGTCGCCGTCGACGTAGTTGAGGTTCTGGAAGCCGGCCGGCTTCTCCAGGATCAGCTGCTTGCGGCCGTCGTCGAGCTCGGCGACCCGGGCGATCTCGCCGAAGCCGCGCGGGGCGCTGTCCAGGAAGCCGTTGAGGGTCTTCGGGTTCGAGAACAGGTCCTCGGGGAGGTGGTGGATGTTGATGTCTACGACCGTCATAGGGGCGTCCCTCTCGTCGTGCGCCGGGGTGCGCGGCTCTTGAATCCGACACGCGGCCGTCGGGCCGGACGGTGGCGTGGGAAGCTGCTCGCGGAACAGATCGTGTACGAAATGTGATAGGCACGCTAGCCCCGGCGGGCCACTATCGCAAGCGACATCGCAATTGAAATCGTACATGATCTCGTTTACGGTCGGTGTGTGCCGCGGCGCGACGGGACGCATCTCCTGCCTCCCGAGCGCGCCGCCTGCGGGAAGGGGGACGTGTGCGGATGAGTGGTGTGACCTCCTACGAGGTCGAGTACCGGCACGGGGCGACCCGGATGGTCGGCCAGATGTGCGTGCCGGACGCCCCCCGCGGGGACACGGCCGTTCTGCTGCTGCCCGACGCCTACGGCGTCACCGGTCACGCGATCGGTCTCGGTCGGCGCCTGGCGGAGCATGGCCGCCCGGTCCTCGTCGCCGACCTGTGGGGCGAGCGCCGTCTGCCCTCGGGCCAGGCCGAGTTCGGCCCGCTGATCGGCGCCATGGCGGCCGACCGGGGCCGCTGGCTCGGCCGGGTGGCCGCCGCGCACGCCGCGCTCCTGGCCGGGCCCGGGCTCGGGGCGGCCCGCGTGGTGGCGCTCGGCTACTGCTTCGGCGGCTCGTCCGCGCTGGAACACGCCCGTACGGGCGCCGAGTTGGCCGGTGTGATCAGCGTCCACGGCGGCCTTGACATCCTCGGGTCCGACTGGTCGGCCGCGCGCCCCACCTCCGTGCTCGTCTGCTCGGGCGCCGACGACCCTATGGCCACGCCCGGGATGCGCGCGGACCTCACCTCGGCGATGGACACGGCGGGCGTCGACTGGCAGACACACCTCTACAGCGGCACCGTGCATGCCTTCACCAGCCCCATGGCGAAGTCCTCCCCGGCCCCGGACACCGTCTCCTACCACGCGCGGAGCACCGGCAGGGCCTGGACAGCCACCCTCGACTTCCTCCGAGAGACCGACGGCGCGAAGCCGACCACCTGAGTACCCGGCCACCGCGTCTGGCCCCCGGTGCGAACGCCGGCGGCGCGGCCGCACACCGACCCGAGGATCATCCCCATGACCGACACGTCCCTCGACATCGCGATCATCGGCGCGGGCCCGGCGGGCCTGGCCGCCGCGCTCCGCCTGCACCAGCGGGGCTTCAGGCCCCGGATCTACGAGACCGTCCCCGAACTCAGGCCGCTCGGCGTGGGCATCGACGTCAAGGTCTACGGCACCAGGGAACTCGAAGAGCTGGGACTGCTCGACGCCTTCCGCGAGATATCCGTCGACGCCAAGGACTCGATCTTCTACAACAAGTACGGGCAGGAGATCTACGCCGAGCTCTGCGGTGTGCACATGGGCTACCTCCACGAGCAGCGCTTCGTGCACCGCGGCCGCCTCCAGATGCTCCTCTACCGCACCGTGCTCGACCGGCTCGGTGAGGACGCGGTCAGGCTCGGCGTGCGCTGTACCGGATACACCAACCACGACGACCGGGTCACGCTCGACCTCGTGGACCAGGAGGGGAACACCTCCCGGGTGAGCGCGGGCCTGGCCGTCGCGGCAGACGGCATCAACTCCGCCATCCGCAGGCAGATGCACCCGGACGCCTCCGAGCCCGTCTACTCCGGCATCACGATGTGGCGCGGCACGACCCTCATGGAGCCCTTCGGCAGCGGCGGCACCATCCTGCACATCGGCGCGCCGCAGAGCTCCAGCATGATTGTCTACCCGATCGCCGACGACTACGAGGGCACCGGCAAGACACTGGTCAACTGGGTCGTCGAGGCCACGCGCGAGGAGTCGGTCGAGGACTGGAACCAGCGCGGCGGCGTCGACGAGATCCTGCCCTACTACGACCGGTGCGACATCGTGCACCTCGACGTGCAGGAGATGATGCGCAACGCGCGCGAGGTCTACCTGTTCCCGCTCATCCGCCACGACCCGCTGGACACGTGGACCGACGGCCGGATGGTGCTGATCGGCGACGCCGCGCACGCGATGTACCCGCGCGGCGGCAACGGCGCCTGCCAGGCCATCGTCGACGGCGGCGCCCTCGCCGAGAAGCTGGCCACCGTCGGGGACGTACCCGCGGCCCTGAAGGCCTTCGAGGACCAGCGCCTCGAAGCGGTGAACGGGATCGTGCTGGCCCACCGCGGCGAGGGGTACGAGGTGATCCGCCGCATGGTCGAGGACCGCACGGGCGGCGAGCGGTTCACCGACATCGAGGAGGTGCTCCCGCTGGCCGAGGCCGACGCCATCTTCAGCAAGTACCACGCCCTCGTCGGCCAGCCGAGGCCCGGCCACGAGGCCGGTGACACGACCGGGTTCCGCACCGAGCACGCCGACCGCTGACGCCGCGGTGGCGGCCCGGCCCCCGGGCCGCCACCGCGCCCGGCCCCGACCGTACGAAGGACTGACATGAGCACCCACCCTTGCGACCCCGTCGTGTACGCGGGCGACGAGACCCGCGCGCAGATCCTCGCGGCGGAGGAGCGCAGGCGCGCCGCCCTCCTCGCCACCGACCTGGACGCCCTCGACGACCTGTACGACGAGACCCTCGTCCACACCCACGCCCCGGGACTGACTCACGACAAGGCGCAGCTGCTCGAACACGTGGCGACCCGGCAGGCGTATCTGGGCATCACGCGCGGACCCCTGACCATCCGGCTGATCGGCGACGCGGCGATCGTGACCGGGCGCATCACCAACCGGCTCGACAGCCCGGACGGCACGGAGCGGATCGTCCAGGGACAGGCCATCCAGGTGCTGCGCCGCTGCGAGGACGGCGCCTGGCGCTTCGTCAGCTTCCAGATGACCCCCGACGGCAAGCACGTCTGGCCCGCCACGGAGGCGGAGCGCGCGGGCCTCGCGGACACGGCGACCGAGCAGAAGGGCCGGCCCGCATGAAACTCGCGCGCTTCCACCTCGAAGGCGGCCCCGTACGGCTCGGCCGCGTCGACGGCGACCAGGTCGTCGACATCTCCGACGCGGCCGGCACCACCTCGCTGCGGGCGCTCCTTCCCGACCTCGCCGCGCGCGCGGAGCACATCGCCCAGGCGCGCGGCCGGACGCACCAGCTGGCGGACGTCGTCCTCGACGCCCCCGTCGACGATCCCCAGAAGTACCTGGGCATCGGGATGAACTACCGGGAGCACGCGGAGGAGGCGCGCCAGGCGGGCATCCCCGTCCCGGCCCACCAGTTGTGGTTCAACAAGCAGGTCTCCTGCATCGCAGGGCCGCACGCCGACATCGTGAAGCCGGACCTCTCGGACCAGCTCGACTACGAGATCGAGCTCGGCGTCGTGATCGGCCGCCGCTGCAAGCACGTGACGGCGCGGGACGCGCGGTCGGTGATCGCGGGCTACCTCGTCGCCAACGACGTGTCGGTCCGCGACTGGCTGCAGAAGCGCTCTCCCACCTTCACCCTCGGTAAGTCCTTCGACACCCACGGCCCCCTCGGCCCCTGGCTCACCACGGACGACGAGATCGCCGACCCGCTCGCGCTGCGGATGACGCTGACCGTGAACGGCGAGGTGCGCCAGGACTGGCCGACGAGCGACATGATCCACGACATCTACGAGCAGATCGCCTACCTGTCCCAGGTCTTCACCCTCATGCCGGGGGACGTTCTCGCCACGGGAACGCCGTCCGGCATCGGCGCCCCGACCGGGAACTTCCTGCGCGTCGGCGATGTGGTGCGCGCCGAGATCCAGGGCCTCGGGGCCCTGGAGAACCGCGTCGTCGCGGAAGGCTGAGCGATGAGCGAGCGGGTCAGTGTGGAACTGCCGGGCTTCGCGCACGCGAACCCGGTCCCGGTGGCCGCGAGGATCGGCCCCTTCGTGGCATCCGGCGCCCTCACGGGCCGCGACCCGGCGAGCGGCGCCATGCCGCCGGGACTCGACGAGCAGTGCGCCAACGTCTTCGCCCATGTGCGCGCGCTGATGCGGGCCGTGGGCGGCAGCGCCGACGACATCCTGAAGCTCACCTTCCATCTCGCGGAGCCGGGGGACCGCGAGGCACTCAACCGGGAGTGGCTCGCCATGTTCCCCGACCCCGCGCGCAGGCCCGCACGGCAGGCCGTCGCCGCGCGCCTCGACGGCGCCGCTCGGGTCCACTGCGACCTGCTCGCCGTGCTCCCCGCGACCGTTGTGCGCCAGCCGCCCGAACCGACCGCCTGACCCGGCCGCCTGAGGCGGAGGAGGAACATGCCGAACCCCACCCCCATGAGCTACGAGGCGCCGCGCGCCATCAAGCGGATGCTGTTCTCCGCGTGGGCCCTGCTGGACTCGCTCCCCCCGGAGCTCAGGGACCGCATGCACATCCCCGACATGGCCGACCCGCGCCGTGCGGACTGGGACTTCATCCCCAAGCCCGACCGCACGGGCGTGCCCCTCGGCAGCCTCGAAGGCCACCAGCGGACCCTGGCCCACACCCTGCTGAAGTCCGGTCTCAGCATGCGGGGCTACAGCCAGGCGCTCGCCGTCATGGCCTCCGAGAACATCCTGCGCGAACTGGACGTGATCGAGCGTGGGTTCGGCGTCTTCGCCGGTGAGTTCCGCAACCCGGACGCCTACTGGTTCACGATCTTCGGCCGGCCGGGCTTCGAGGACACCTGGGGCTGGCGCGTCATCGGCCACCACTTCTCGCTCAACGCCACCGTCGTCGCCCAGCGGTATCTCACCGTCACCCCGCTGGCCATGGGCGCCATGCCCCTGCCTGCGGGCGTCCTCGACCCGCTGGGCGAGCACGGGCGCATGGCGTTCGACGTGCTGCGCTCCCTGCCGCCCGATCTGCGCGAGCGCGCGGTCGTCCACGACGTGGCACCGGCCGACTTCGTGACCCGCCAGGTGCCCAGGGTCGGCGCGGAGGAGTGGCCCGACCCGGTCGACCTGGGCATCGTGGGCTACACCACCACCGACGACGACCGCCGCAGGCTGCGCTTCACCAAGGAGGCGCCGTCGGGCGTCTGCGGCGCGGACCTCGGCGGCGCGGAACTCGCCGCTGTGCGCGACCTGTTGATGCGGTACGTCGACACGGGCCCCGAGGAGATCACCGCGCGCTACCGCGAAGAGGTGTTCCGCGAGGACCCCGCCGCCCTGCACTTCGCGTGGGCGGGCGGCACCGAGCCCGACACGGCGCACTACTACCGCATCTCGACGTCCGGCCTGCTGGTCGAGGCGGACAACGCGGTGGCGGCCGGGCAGCACAAGCACACCGTGTGGCGCGATCTGGCCAACGACCTCGGCCACGATCTCCTGCTCGACCACTACGCCCGCCACGGGCACCACGGCGACCATCTCAGCCGCAGGCTGGTCTCCAACCGGCCGGACGCCGCCAGCCCCCTGCGGACGGGCGCCTGGTACCCGCCGCAGGTGTACACCAGGGACTGACCCGCGGGAAGTGCGCCCGGCGCCCCGGGACGTCAGCCGGACCCGGCCGGCCGAAGCCCCCGCGGTGCCGAGTCCTTGAACCACCGGCTCACGAAGTCCAGCAGGGCGCGCACCCGCCCCGGGGTCGCCACCCCCGCGGCGTGCACCGCGTGCAGTGACCGCTGCCGTCCCTGGAAGAGGACCTCCAGCTCTCCCGCCTCGACCGCCGTGTGCGCCGAACGCAGGGGCAGGAGTGCGACCCCCCTGCCCCTGACCGCGGCCTTCTGGAGCGCGAGATAGGAGTTCGTCCCGAACGCGCTGCGGCCGATCCTGTGCGCCTGCTGCCCGTCCGGCGTCTCCAGCCACCAGCAGAGCTCCTGGTCGTGCGTGAGGCAGTCGTGGCCCGCCAGCTCGTGCACCGTGCCGGGGCGCCCGTGCTCGCGCAGATAGCCGGGGGAGGCGCACAGGACGAACGGCAGGTCGGCGATGCGGCGCAGGCGGACGTGCGCGTCGCGCAGCGGACGGGTGTGGAAGGAGACGTCGAAGCCGTCGTCGAGGAACGCGTAGGCCCGGTCCTGGACGCCGCCGAGGGAGAGGCGTACCTCGACCTCGGGATGCAGCACGGAGAAGTCGGCGATCGCGTCCCCCAGGTCGAGGCTGCCGAGCCACTTCGGGCAGACGATCGAGAGGGTCCCGGAGAGGCCGGCGTCGGCCTCCGTGAGGCTCCGCTCCTCCCGTTCGATCTCGTCCAGGACGCGCCGTGCGAAGGCGGTGTAGCGCGCCCCGTGCTCCGTGAGGCTCACCGAACGCGCGGTCCTGTTGACGAGCCGCACACCGAGGTGCCTCTCCAGGCCGGCCACGTGCCGCGAGACCGACGAGGGGGAGGCGCGCACCCACTCGGCCGCGCCGGCGTAGCTTCCGGTGTCCGCCACGGCGACGAGGCTCCGCATGGCCAGGAGTCTGTCCATCGTCGCGCGCCTCCAGCCACCGCCGTGCTCCTTCGCACGTCCATGCTGGCGGTTGCCACTAGATCGTGCAAGTACCCGTGCGTCTCCGCGGGGCCCGCGGGCTCAGTCCTTCCGGTAGCCCGCCCGCGCGAACTCGTTGTAGGGGCAGGGCTGCACGGTCGCCCGGATGCGGGGGAAGCCCAGGTCGGCGTCGGGTGCGACGCCGCCGCCCGGGTGGTCGCCCCAGACCACCGTCACCCGGGTGCCCGGGGCGGCCTTGTCCGGGGCGACGAGCGCCAGGCTGAGCAGGGTGCCGTAGGGGTCGCTGAACGCGGTGTACTCGGTCTTGCCCACCAGCGCGCCGTCGGCCTCGACCCGCTGCTTCGCCAGGGTGTTGACGATGCCGTGGCCGGTCCCGAGGGCCGCGGCCACGTCGTCGGCGTCCATGACGAGGGTGACCTTGCGGCGCCGCTCGGCGTCCCGCAGGGCGCGCAGCGCGTCGCGGCCGAGGAAGTCGTGGCGGAAGGAGACGGACCTGCCGTAGCCGAGTTCGTAGGGCGTCACGCAGTAGTCGGCGATGTCGGGGGAGTGGAAGCTGCCGTTGAGGGGCTGCATCCCGTCCGGTGTGTGCAGCGGGAGCCAGGACCTGTACGCCCTCTGGTCTGGCGTGTCGTCGTAGATCGCCGGAACGGGCGCGGGCACCCAGCCGCCCTCGGCCTGGGCCGTCGGGTAGGCGAGCGAGCCGACGCGCTCGAGCCCGAACTGCTCGCCTGCCTTCATGAGGGCCTCCTTGACCGGGGCGTGGTCGGCGTGGTCGCCGATGAATTCGTAGCCCGGCTGGCCCGCCATGCCGTGGCGGAGCGCGCGGAAGTGCTTTCCCGCGAGGGTGACGTGCGAGGCGTGGAAGAACCTGGTCCCGGGCAGCGGGCCGCCGAAGGCCGCCTCGATCAGCTGCTGCGCGTGCGGCCCCTGGATCTGGTACCGGAAGAACGGGGGGATGTGGCCGGGGTCCCGTGAGCAGTCGGGGTCGCTCGCGAGGTCGACGTCGTAGCCGCGCTGCCGTGCGTGGTAGGTGATCCAGTTCTGCACGGTCGGGCGGCCGGTGACGACGTAGTCCTGCTCGCCCCGGCGCAGCAGGATGGCGTCGCCGACGAGGAAGCCGTTCTCGTTCACCACGACGAGCTGCTTCGCCTGGTCGACCGCGAACTTCTCGTAGTCGTTGGCGCTCAGTTCGCTGAGCATGCGGGTCGCGTCGGGCCCGGTGATGAAGGTGTCCCACATGTGGTACGAGAGGTCCATGAGTGCGACGCCGTGCTGCCAGGCGGCCTGCTCCGTGCGCCAGCCCGCGTACTCAGGCTCCACCACGGGCGGGGTCCACGGCTGCGGTGTGTCCGTCCAGCGCAGTCCCACCGCGGAGCCCGCTCGGTCGATGCCGTCCTGGAGGCTTGGTGCTGCCATCGTGTTCTCTCCGTTCTCCGGGCTCCGCGCAGGGCGGGCCGCCAGTTGACAGTTGTATGGCAACATAGAAGATGGCTGATAACAAGACTGCGAGAAGGAGGCATCCATGAGCGATCCTGCGACGTCCTGGGACGGCGCGTTGACCCATGTGCTGTGGTCCGCGCAGAACGCCGTGCACCGGCGGGTGCAGGAGGCACTCGAAGGACTCGGCGTCACGGCGACCCAACTCGGCCTCGCCGTGCACCTCGACGAGCTGGGCCCGCTGTCGGCGGCGGACCTCTCCCGGGGCTTCCACATCGCGCCGCAGAGTGTCGGCACCGCACTCGGCCACCTGGAGAGGCTCGGCTGGGCGGGTCGGCGCCCGCACCCCGTGCACGGCCGCGTCGTGCTGTACGCACTCACCGACACCGGTCGCGCGGGTGTGGCGCACGGCCGGGAGGCGATGGCGGAGGCCAACGAGGCGGTCACGGCCGGGCTCTCGGCCGCCGAGGTCGCCCGCCTGACCGAACTGCTCCGCCGGGTCACGGAGGGAATCGACGGACCCGTCGCCGGGGTACAGCCGAGCCGGCCCCTGCGCGGACAGGGACGGGAGCACACGCCGCGCATGGGCAGCGCCTGATCCGGTCGCCGGCCCGGTGCCCCCGGGCGGGCGCGCCGCCGGTCCGTGCCGGGGAGCGGGCGCGGGCGGGGGCCCGTGTGGGCCCGCTACGCGGTGACGGGGACGCGGAGCAGGTCGGTGCCCGCGATCATCCGGCCGCCGTAGTGCGCCGTGCGCGCACTGTCCCGGAGCAGCCGCTTCCAGGCGGCGTCCGACACGGCGTCCCGCTGTCCCGGACTGAGGTGGGTGGTGGCCAGGGCGCCGACGCCGGCGCTCGCCGCGATGGCGCCGAGTTCCGCCACATCGGTGTGGACGGCCTTGATGTGCTTCAGCAGGTCCTCGGGCAGGCCGAGCCCGGGCAGGGCGGCGGGGTAGAACGTTTCGTGGACGAGGAGGCCCGCGCCCTTGGCCAGGGCAACGACGTTGGGGGTCGGTCCCGTGTCGCCCGAGAAGACGACGCTGCCGTGGTCCGTGTCGAAGCGGTAGGCGTAGGCGGGGTAGACGGCGCCGTGCGGGACGAGGACGGCCGTCACTCTGAGCGTGTCGTCCTCCATGACGGTGAACGGTTTCATCGCGGGCGCGGTGCGGGTGGCGGAGGCGCCGGTGGCGCGGGGCGGCAGGACGTCGTGGGCGTCGAGCAGGCCGGCCGGGTCGACCCCGGACTTCTCCGCCATGAAGAAGGTCGGGGACGCGGCGTAGGCCTGCGAAGCGAGCCGTGTCATCCCGACGGTCCCCGGCAGGCGCCCCGGGGCGTCGGTGACCGTGGACTCGACACCGGCGGGGCCGGGCCCGTAGACGGGAATCGCCCGGTGGAAGCCCTGTGAGCCGGGGATGCCCGCCGACAGCAGAGGGAACGAGAAGTAGTCGACGACGTGGTCCGAGTGGAGGTGGGTGAGGAAGATGCCCGCGAGAGACGGCATCGACAGGCCGGCCCGCAGGTACTGGCTGACCGCTCCCCGGCCGCAGTCGACGACATAGGTCTTTCCGTCCACGACGAGGGCCGACGAGATGCCGTACCGCTCGGCCAGCGGCGCCGGGCCGCCGTTGGTCCCCAGCAGGACGACGGACAGCCCGGCGGCGGTGGAGGCCGGTGTCGAAGCGGCGGCGGCCCGGGGGTGCGCGCTGTCCGACGGTCGCGTGCCGTTGGAGCACCCGCCGAGCAGCGGCACGGACGTCAGGGCCGCGGAGCCCGCGATGGCGTGGAGCACGCCCCTGCGGGAAGGCGCGGGCGCGTCGGGGTGCGCACTGCCCCGGGCGCCAGGACTCCTGGACGCTGCCTTGCCCGGTGTGTCGTCCTGTGTGTCGTCCGCCGGTTCGTACTCGTCTTCACACATGGCTCTGACCGGCCCTTTCACGGCTCGTGGCGGTAAGCGCGGCGGGTCGTCGGGCCGTCCCTGGCCCCCTGTGCGCCCACCGCAGGACGTCATGGTTGTGGAGCGGGACGGTGTTGTCCACGGACAGGACGGCCGCGAGCGGTCCCGGTCGGCAACCATTGGTTTCCTCCCGTGCCGGGGCGGTCCTGGTGGGCCGTCCGGCTGTGAAGTGTGCAACAACACCGGGTGCTTTCCGTGGGTGCGTGGGGGACGGGCAAGCCGCACATGCCGATACGATGGGGCACCCGTCACGGAAGGGCTCCTGCGATGCGGAAAAGTTGTCGTACAATACGGGGGAGGAGCGCCGGGGTCGGCACTCCGCAGCACGACGAAATCGGTGGTGTCGGCCTCGCCGCGCGCCTGCTGGTGTCCTCACCACGCTGGAGGGCTGCATCATGACGCTGGCCACGGGCACGGGCCCCGCGGGCGGTACCGACGCCAACGCCAACCGGACCGTACAGGCGTACAACGAACTGCGCGCGCTGCTCCTTTCCGGGCACTACGAACCGGACTCGCGCCTCACCGAGTCCGAGCTGACCGCACGGCTCGGCGTCTCGCGCGGGACGGTGCGCTCGGTGCTCGCGCGCCTCGCCCAGGAGGGCTACGTCACCGCGGAGGCGCACCGCAGCGCGCGCACCCGGTCGTTCTCCGTCGACGAGGCGCTGGAGATCCTGGAGACCCGTGAGGTGCTGGAGGCGGCCCTCGCGGCGAGCGCCGCGCGGCGCGCCACGGAGGACGACCTCGCGGCGATGACCGCGACCTGCGAGCGCATGTGGGAGTGCCAGGTCCCCGGCGGGCGCGACGAGTACTGGAAGCTCAACCGCCGCTTCCACGGGCAGATCCGCGCCGCGGCGCGGCACGCCACCCTCTCCCGGTTCGTCGACAGCCTGCTCCACCCGCTGGTCATGCAGCAGTACCGCGACGCGGACCGCTCGCACCCCAGGACCGACTCCGTGCGGGAGCACGAGGCGGTGCTCGCCACGATCGCCACCGGCAACCCGGAGGCCGCCGCCGCGGCGATGCGCCACCACCTGTCCGCCGCCCGGCGGGCGCTGCAGCTGCAGCTCGCCGAGCCGGGCGGCGACCCCGGGCGCCCGTCGGGACGTTGACAGCCGTGGTCCTGGCTGCGGTCAGGACCACAGGGCGATCGTCCGCGCCGGGTCCAGGGCCACGGTCACCTCGTCGCCGGGGCGGGCCGTGAGATGGGCGTCGGCGTGCGCCCGCAGCTCCGTGCCGTCCAACGAGACCACCACCTCCTGCCGGTCCCCGAGGTACTCGCTCGACGCGATGCGCGCGGCGAAGCGGTTCGTCCCCCGCGCCTCTGCCGTGCCCGCGGTGACACGGATGTTCTCCGGCCTGACGCACACCGACAGTTGGCCGCCGGCCCGGGGGGCCGCGGCGGGGACGGTGAAGCGCTCACACCGCACGGCCCCCAGGGCGGTCTTCGCGACGACCGCGCGGTCGGCGGAACCCACCGCGCCCTCCGCCACCCCGGGCACGAGGTTGGCGCTCCCGACGAAGTCGGCGACGAAGCGCGAGGCCGGCGAGTCGTAGATCTCGTCGGGGGATCCGATCTGCTCGATCCTGCCCTGGTTCATGACCACGATGGTGTCCGACATGGCGAGCGCCTCGCCCTGGTCGTGTGTCACATAGATCGTCGTGACCCCGAACTTCTGCTGGAAGGAGCGGAGTTCGGTGCGCAGCTGGGAACGCAGCTTGGCGTCCAGGTTGGACAGGGGCTCGTCGAGCAGCAGGACCTCGGGCTCGCACAGCAGGGCCCTCGCCAGTGCGAGGCGCTGCTGCTGGCCGCCGCTGAGCTGGACCGCCCACCGGTCGGCGTACTCCGAAAGACCCACCTGTTCCAGCATCGCGAGGACGCGCCGCCGGGTCTCCGCACGCGGATAGGTGGTCCTGCCGTGGCGCAGCGGGAACGCGGCGTTCTCGAACACCTTCATGTGCGGCCAGATGCCGTAGGACTGCGGCACCATCGCGATGGGCCTGGCCTCCGGGGGCACGTCGCGGCGGGCGGCGGCCGAGAAGACCGGCCGGCCGCTCATCGAGATCTCCCCGCGGTCCGCCGTCTCCAGCCCGGCGAGGCAGCGCAGCGTGGTCGTCTTGCCGCACCCGCTCGGCCCGAGCAGGGTGAAGAAGTGGCCCCGCGGCACGGCGAAGCCGACGTCCTCGATACCGCGACCCGGCCCGCCGGTGCGCTGGGCCGTGTACCGCTTCTCCAGGCCGGAGATTTCGACGGAGCAGTCGGAAGAGGGCGAGTTGTGCACGGTCACGACACCTCACACGTGTTGTTGGAAGCCGCGGCGGTTGACCCACCAGACGGAGACGGAGGAGACAGCGAGCAGCAGGACGGCGAGGGCGCTCGCCTCGGGATAGTCCGCGCTCTCCCCGATCATGTCCCACAGCAGGACGACGACGGTGCGGTTGTCCGAGCTCGACAGCAGGAGCGCGATGGGGAGTTCGCCCAGCGCGTTGGCGAACACCCACAGCCAGGTCCGTGACACGGCGGGCGCGACGAGGGGCAGGACCACCCTGCGTATCACCGTCGTGCCGGACGCCCCCAGGGCGCGGCCCACCTCTTCGAGCCCGGGGTCGAGCTGGAGCAGGGCCGTCTGGACCATGCGCGAACCGCGCGGAATGTAGCGGGTCGTCAGCGCGATGACGATGATCCAGACGGTCCCGTACACGGGAATGGGCAGGAAGAGGTAGAGGAAGAGCACCGCCATGCCGAGCACGACGCTCGGGATGGCGAAGACCAGGAAGGACAGGTCGAAGAGCGCCGCGCCGGCACGGCCGCCCCGGGTCGACGCCAGGGCGAGCCAGGAGCCGAAGGCTGCGGTCAGGGTCGCGGTCAGCAGGCTGATGACCAGGGTGTTGACGACCGCGCGGCTCAGGCTCGGATCGGTGAAGATCGAGGCGTAGTTCGCGAGGGTCAGCCCGTGCAGGCCGTCAAGGCTGATCGGCCGCAGAAAAGGCGCCAG
This sequence comes from Streptomyces tremellae, assembly GCF_039540215.1. Taxonomy (NCBI): domain Bacteria; kingdom Bacillati; phylum Actinomycetota; class Actinomycetes; order Kitasatosporales; family Streptomycetaceae; genus Streptomyces; species Streptomyces tremellae. The sequence goes on along the minus strand of NZ_BAABEP010000001.1, from coordinate 71,957 downwards.
GCTCGTCCAGACCAGTGTGAGGATGGGTATGACGATCGCGACGAGCACGTACAGCGCCACGACGGCGGCCGCGGGGGCGCGCCACCGCCCGAGCCTGGTGGGCGTCACCCGGTAGCCCTTCCCCGACACCACGCGGAAGCGGTGTGCCTCGCGCGTCTGGCGCCGGTACGCGGCGATCATCACGAGGGACAGCAGGACCAGCAGGACGCCGTACGCGCTGGCTTGGCCGTAGTCGGGCAGGCCCGAGGGGGGTTGGAGCGCGGCCTGGACGTAACTGCTGAAGACATAGATCTGGTTCGGGGTCCCGAGCATGGCCGGGATCGCGAACTCCTCGAGTCCCACCACCACCAGCAGCATGGCGGCGGCGGAGATCGCCGGCAGGGTGAGCGGCAGTACCACCTTGCGCGTCCGGGTCAGCCAGCATGCGCCCGAGGTGGCCGCGGCCTCCTCGAACTCCAGATTCAGCCGGGCGAACGCCGGCGCGATCATGATGTACATTCCTGGGACGCCGAAGATCCCGGCCACCAGGATCATGCCGGGCAGCGAGTAGATGTCGACCGTGTACCCGAGGGTCCGCTTCACCGCGATGGCCAGGGGCCCGTTGGCGGGATTGGCCGCCAGGACCCAGGCCACGGCCATCACGGTGGCGGGCACGGCCATGGGCGCCAGTGTGCTCGGTGCGAGGATGCGGCGCCCCGGGATGTCGGTCCTCTCGAAGAGGTAGGCGAGCGCGACGCTGACGACTGAGGCCAGCAGCACGGTGCCGGCCACGAACACCAGCGAGTTGAGCGCGATGGGGGGCAGGCGCTCGGACGTGAAGATCCGTGTGAAGTCGGCGAGCGAGAAGCCCTTCACCTGGAAGGGGAGCTTGAACTGGCTGTCCTTGAGGCTGCCGTAGATTAGCATCGCCAGGGGGAAGAGCACGGAGAGGGCGAGGACGGCGCCGATGGCGGCGTTGACGCCAGCCAGGACGCGATCACGGCGTTTGGGGCGCGCGTCGGGGGCGCCGGGCTCCGCGGGGCCGCGGCGCTCGGAGCGCACACCTGCGGAGGGCTTGGTGCCAGACTGCATCGTCGAAGTCTCCAAGGGTGGGCGGCGGGGGTCTCTGCCTGCGGCGACCGCACGCGGCGGGCCGCGGCCCGCCGGTGGCGGCCGTCAGCCAACGTCGGTGCCCAAGGCGTCTTCGACCTTGGGGAAGAAGGCGGAGAACCGCTCGTACTGCTTGACGTCGGTTTCGCTGTACCACCGCACTCCGGCCTTGCAGAGGGCGCCGATGACCCGGTTGGTGTCGGCCTGCGAGCAGTCGGTGTCGGTGGGTATGACCGAGTTGTAGGTGCCTACCAGGGCTGCCTGGCCCGCCTTGGAGGCCAGGAACGCGGTGAGGAGGCGCCCGGCAGCAGGATGGGGCGAGCCCTTGGGTACGAAGAGGTACGACTTGTTGGCGTTGGTGGGGCCGACCGGGGCGACCGCGATCGGCGCGCCCTTGTCCTGGTCCTGCAGCACGAGGTTGATCAGGTCGGTGCCCACCGGCGTCTGGGCGGAGACGATGTTGGTGTGCGCCTGCGTGGTGTTGTCGGTGTAGTGGGGCTTGAGAGCGGCGAGCCGGGAGGCGTAGGAGAGGCCGGGGCCGGTGCCGAGCGAGGAGTCCTGGGCCCATACGGTCATGAAGGAGCCGCGTGACTCGACGGTGAGCCTGCCGCCCTTCCACCGGGGGGCGAGCAGGTCCTGCCAGTTGGTGGGCACGTCGGCCTTGGGTACGGCGTCGGTGTTGTAGGCCCAGACCTTCGGCACGGCCCAGACGTAGACGAAGTCGTGGGCGAAGACCTGGCCCGAGGGCACACCGTACTCGGACCAGTCCACCTTCGACGCCATGTCGAGCGACGGCAGGACGGTGAGCCCGCCGGAGTTGGAGACGTCGAAGCTCACGCGGTCGGCCGCCTGCTCGACGTTGAGCTGGGTCACGAGGTCGGGCGCCTTCTTGTTGGTGTACTTGACCTTGATGCCCGGGTACTTCTTCTGGAAGGCCTGGATGGCCGGCCGCATCTGGGACTCGGGTTTCGGTGCGAACCAGATGACCTCGCCCTCGGCCTTCGCCTCCTGGTACAGGGTGCCGAGGTCCTTGGCCTTCGGGGCCGGGGGAGGGCCGCCGCCGCATGCGGAGGCGAGCACGGCGGCGGCCGTACCGAGGGCGGTGAGGGCGGCGCGGCGTCGGCGCCGGACGGGACGGCGGGCTCGGTTCACGGTCACTGCCTAGCGCCCGGCGGCGGGGGCGGTGTTGGCGGCGAGCCCGTACAGCCGCGCGGCGGTGCCGCCGGCGATCATCGCTAGCTCGGCGTCGTCGAGCGCCGGCAGCTGCCCGGTGACAAGGGCCGCGAGCTCCGCCAGTGTCCCCGCGGAGGCGGGGAAGTTCGAACCCCACATCACATGGTCCGCGCCGAACTTCCCGATCAGCGCCCGTACCAGCGGCGCGGCGGAGCCGGCCTCGCGCTGGGCGCGCAGGACGGCGGGCGGTGTGAGCTTGACGAAGACGCGGCCCGTCTCGTGGAGCGGGGTGGCCGCCGGGTCCTCGGGGTAAAGCGGTACGCCCTCGTCGAGGTCGGGCCGTCCCGCGTGGTCGAGGACCACGGTCAGCCCGGAGTATTTCCGGAGGAGTTCCGCCAGCATGGGAGCGTGCCGCGCGTGCATCTGGATGCACACCGGCGCTCCGCGGTCGGAGAGGAACTGCCATACTGGCGCCATGCGTTCGTCGTCGAGCCCGCGGCCGGGCGTCGGCACCGCGGTCGTCCCGTCCGCGGCGCGGATGCGCACCCCGGTGAAGCCCCGTTCGTCGATCCAGTGGCGAAGGTCGTCGACCGCGGTGGGGGAGAGGAAGTCGACCGAGCAGACGCCGCTGACGCGATCGGCGTGCAGGGCGAGCTGGTCGGCCAGGTAGCTGTTGTCGAAGCCGTAGACCGTGGACGCCTGCACCACGACGAGGCGTTCGACGTTAGCCGCTTCCGCCTGGCGCAGCAGTTGGCCGATGTCGGCGGGCCGCTCCTGCGACCAGGTGGAGCGGTGGCCGCCGAGCGGAGCGGTGGGATAGGCGTCGGTGTCGGGCGAGATGATGTGCGTGTGCGTGTCGACGTGGAGCATGGGCACCTCCATACGGGTGGGCTGCGGGACGGACGGCGGTGGTCAGGCTCGCTCGCCGAGGTGCCGTACGGCGTCGTGCAGGAGTTCGTCCACGGTCACTGGCTTCCGGATGACGTTCTGCTGCAAGGCGTAGTCGATCGCGGTCTGCAGACCGGCGGTCAACTCGTCGCCCACACCGGACCGCAGGGCGCGCACACGCGGCCCCGGCGCGGCGTCGGCCGCCTTGCGCTCCTCGATCCCGGCGCCGAAGGCCCGGTAGAGCTCCCGGACCACCTCGGGCTCCGACTCCAGCAGGTCCCGGCGCACGGTGAGCATGTGGTTGATCGGTACCGTGCCGTGCCGGGCGCCCCATGACTCCTCTGCCTCACGCCAGTTCGGAATGATCGGTACGAGCGGGCCCTGCGCCCCGTCCAGGGCGGGCGGCCCAAGCACGGCGGCCACGGCGTCGCCCCGCTCCAGCACGTCGAGGACCTTCCCGGGCACGCGCTCCACATTGGGCGGCTCGACATAGCTCGCGACGTGCGGTTCCTCGGTGGTCACCCAGGTGATGTCCTTGGCGTCCACACCGAACTCCTCGTGCAGGATGCCGCGCACCCAGAGCCCGGTCGTCTGGCTGTAGGCGCGGACGGCGACCCGCCCGCCCGCCAGGTCGGTGGGGCGGATCTCGGCCGATCCGGGCCAGCGGGTGAGGGAGTGGTGGTGGAAGTCGCCGCTCAGTACGAGGGGGAGCAGGACGATCGGTACACCGGCCTCATGGGCCTGGAGGAAGGTCGCGATCGCCATCTCGCTCACGTCGTACCGCAGTTCGCGCACCATCGGAGCGAACGCCTGGTAGATCGGGTCGACGGCCGCGAGCTCGACACGGCGCCTGCCGACGCTGAAGCCCGGCTCGGCGGCGAACGCCGTGTGCGGGTAGGACTTCACCGCGACGGACAGGGTGCTGGACATGGGGGAACTCCTCTGTTGCGTCCCGAACGGGGGAGTGGACGGGTGCCGGGTACTGGAGGTGCGACTCGACCGGCAGTGAGTTGATGTGAAGTGTCTGACAGTTTCGGTCACCGTACGCCGAAGATTCGACCTCATCAAGACTTCTGGTCGCAGATCGTCAAACAATCGAGGCAATGGAGGTGGCGATTGCGGTCGCCCGGCGGGACTGTCGGTCGCCGACGTGCCCGTCGGATCTCCCCGCCTCGCTCTACGCGCTAATTGTTGTACATGATGCATCGTGATGCCCAGGGTTTGGAACCGTCTCGCTCTCAATAAGTGCAGAGTGCTTGCCCATGTCTGCATCGCGCTGTTAGCTTGACGACGAAAGTTGTACAACAATCCAGCCGCCTGTGAGGCTTCACCGAGGGACGCAGCTGTGATCAAGATCGACGAAGAGATCGCCGTACCCGCACCACCGGCGAAGGTCTGGGGTGTCATCTCCGACCCGTCGGAAGTGGTGTCGTGCATCAACGGTGCCCAGCTCGGCGCGTCACACGAAGACGGCTCGTTCGACGGCACACTGCCCGTGAAGTTCGGCGCGGTGCGCGTGCGGTTCGGCGCCCGGGTGTCGCTGGACTTGGACGAGGCCGAACGGGAGGGCCGGCTCTCCGCGCGCGGGAGAGACGGACAGGGCGCGACCCGCTTCAACGCCCACGCGACCTTCGAGGTCGCGGAGGACGGGCCGGGCGGCACTCGCGTTCGGGTGTCGGGCGAGATCAACCTTGCGGGCCGGCTCGCGTCGGTGATCGAGGCGGGCGCCGGAGCCGTGGTCAAGCGGATGACCAAGGAGTTCACGGACGAACTCGTCCGCAAGTGCACCGGGGAGCCGGCCGCCGCGGTGCCGGCGGCCGCGCGGCCGTCCCCCGCGGAAGACTGGCAGCGGCCCGCCGGAGGACGCCTGCGGGCGTGGCTCCGGCGGATCTTCCGCAGGCGGCGGAGCGGAGACGCGGGTGCCGGGACCGAGTAGCGGGCGGGCCCCGTGCCCGGTGCAGGCGGTGCTCGGCGCGCTCATGCTGCCCGACCCGGTCACCGCGTTCGAGTACGCGACGGGCGACCACGTCCGCCTGATCCTCGACACCGGTCGGCACGTCCCGTGCACACCGGCACACTGCGCGGACGGCACGGCACCCACCGGCGGCACACGCCGCTGGGCACAGATACGGGCCTGGTGGCAGGCCCTCCACACGTGACAGAGCGGAGCGCTCGGTGGCAAGACTGAACAGCATCATCCACGCGCTGGAGTCGGGGCAGCACGCCTTCGCGGCGTTCGCCGCGCCCGACCCGGCCACGGCACTCGACTTCGCGACGAGCGACTACGACGGCCTGGTGTTCGAGGCCGAGCACAAGCCGTGGGACGCCACGACTCTGCGGGACAGCCTGCAGTACCTGCTCGACCGGCGGCGGATCTTTGAGGCCGGCACGCTCGCCCCCTCGCCCACCCCCCTCGTCCGCGTCCCCGTCAACGGCGCCGAGCAGGGCCAGTGGCACGCGAAGCAGGCCCTGGACCTCGGCGCGTACGGCATCGTGTGGCCGCACATCAGCCGGGTCGAGGAGGCGCGCAACGCCGTGGCGGCGTGCCGCTATCCGCGGCTGCCGGGCACGGACCGGTACGAGCCCGCGGGCGTACGTGGCGACGCGCCGACCGCGGCGGCACGCTACTGGGGCGTCCGGAACCAGGAGTACTACGCCAGGGCCGACGTGTGGCCGCTCGCTCCCGACGGCGAGATCCTGGTCGTGATCCAGATCGAGGACCAGCTCGGTATCGAGAACCTGCCGGCCATGCTGGACGAGGTGCCGGGCATCGGCCTCGTACTCATCGGCGAGGGCGACCTCAGCCAGGAGCTCGGTGTGCCGAGGCAGTTGGAACACCCGGCGATGGTCGTCGCCAGGCGGAGGATCGTGGAGATCTGCCACGCGCACGGTGTCGTGGTCGGTCATCCGCACGTCACGGCGGGCAACGTCCAGCAAGTGCTCGACGAGGGCTACCGCTTCCTCATGTCGGCGCCGGTGCGCACCTGGCCCGGCCTCGAAGCGGGCCGCAGGCTCACCGGCCGCTCCTGAACCCGGAAACAGTGGAGGAATCTTCATGATCATCGACTGCCACGGCCACTTCACGACCGCGCCCCCGGCGCTGGGCAAGTGGCGGGAGAGGCAGATCCGCGCGTTCGAGGAGTCAGGAACCCGCCTGTCGCCCGGCGAACTCAGCATCACCGACGAGGAGATCCGCACCGCCATCGAGAACGGTCAGCTGAAGCTCCAGACCGAGCGCGGTACCGACCTCACCGTCTTCTCCCCGGGTGCGGGCAAGATGGCCCACCACTATGGCGACGAACACACCAGCCTTGACTGGTCCCGGGTCAGCAATGACCTGATCGCCCGGGTGTGCCGCCTCTTCCCCGACCGGTTCGCCGGGGTGTGCCAGTTGCCGCAGTCCCCGGGGGACGCGCTCGCCGCCTCCGTACGCAACTCGGTGGCGGAACTGGAGCGCTGCGTCGAGGAGTTGGGCTTCGTCGGCTGCCTGCTCAACCCGGACCCGTCGGACGGCTACTACCAGGGCCCGCCGCTCACCGACCGCGTCTACTACCCGCTGTACGAGAAGATGGTGGAGCTCGACGTCCCCGCGATGGTGCACGTCGCGATGTCGCGCAACCCGGCGCTCCAGGGCACCTGCGCGCACTATCTGGCGGGCGACACCGCGGCGTTCATGCAGCTGTGCATGTCGGACCTGTTCAAGGACTTCCCCACACTGCGGCTCGTCCTGCCGCACGGCGGCGGCGCCGTCCCCTACCACTGGGGCCGCTACCGGGGGGTGATGCAGGACCAGGGTCGGCCGCCGCTGGAAGAGTCGATCCTGCCTCACGTCTACTTTGACACCTGCGTGTACCACAGGCGGGGCATGGAGCTGCTGCTCGACGTCATCCCCGCACAGAACGTGCTGTTCGCCTCGGAGATGATCGGAGCCGTCCGCAGTGTGGACCCGGAGACCGGACGGCGGTTCGACGACACCAAGTACACCCTCGACTCCATCACCACCCTGAGCGAGGCGGACCGGCAGGCCGTCTACGGCGGCAACGCGCTGCGGGTGTTCCCGCGCCTGGAGCACCGCGTCGGGTCCACCCACGAGCACCACACGGAGGCCGCACAGTGAAGGTCTACGAAGCACTCGCGTCAGCGTTCGCCGCCGAGGGCACCACGGACGTGTTCGGCATGATGGGCGACGCCAACATGCACTGGATGAACGCGCTCGCGGGGCACGGCACACGGCTGTACGAGGTCCGCCACGAGGGGGCGGGGCTGAGCATGGCGCACGGGTTCGCCCGCGCCTCGGGCCGGCCGGGTGTCGTCACGACCACCAGCGGCCCCGGGACCGCTCAGCTGGCCACCTCGATGATCGTGGCGAGCCGCGCGCGCACCCCGCTGGTCGCCTTCTGCGGCGAGACGGCGCTGGGCGACGAGAGCGCCGTGCAGTACCTCGACCAGCGTAGGTTCGCCGCCGCGATCGAGTGCGACTTCCTCCAGGTGGCCAAGGCCGACTCGGCCCAGGAAGTGGTGCAGCGCGCTTTCTACACGGCCCGCACCGAGTCACGCCCCGTGATGGTCAGTGCCCCGATCGACGTCCAACTCCAGGATTTCGAGGACGACATGCCCTATGTGCCGTCCACCGACCTGCTGACGGCCCCGCGGCTGCTGCCGCACCCCGCAGCCGTCGAGCAGGCCCGCGACATCGTCGCGTCGAGCAAGCGCGTGGTGATCATCGCGGGGCGCGGTGCGCGCGGGGCGGAGGCGGACGAGCAGATCCTCGCGCTTCAGCGGCGTACCGGCGCCATGCTCGCCACCACCTTGCAGGCGAAGAACTGGCTGTGCGACCGGAGCGCCTACCACGTCGGCATCGCGGGCCTGTTCGGCAGCAAGCTCGCGATGGAGCTGCTCCAGGAGGCCGACTGCGTGGTGGCGGTGGGAGCGAGCCTCAACCACTACACCATCGAGAGCGGCTACCTCTTCCCCGAGGCGAAGTACGTACAGATCGACACCGCGCCCCACGTGGTCATGGGCAATGGCCGGGTGGCCGACTGCTACGTCAGGGCCGACGCCACCACCGGACTCACCGCCCTGACCGAGGCACTTGAGGCGCGCGGTGTGGCGATCGAGGGCTTCCACACCGCCGAGGTGCACCGCCGTCTCACCGCACCGCTGATCGATCCGGCCGAGTACCGCAGCGAGCCCGGACTGCTCGACCCGCGCGAGGCGATCGCGGTGATCGACGACGAACTCCCGGGCGACATCGGGCTGGTGCTCGGCAGCGGTCACCAGACGGACTTCGGCACGATGCTCTTCCAGCGCTCGCGCGAGGTCACCTCCAACTACGGCATGTTCGGGGCCATCGGGCAGGCCCCGCTGCTGACCATCGGCACTGTCGTCGCGGGCGGGAAACCGGCCTTCGTGGTCGAGGGCGACGCCAGCTTCCTGATGCACCTGTCCGAGTTCGAGACGGCCTGCCGCTACGAACTCCCGTTGCTGGTCGTCGTCATGAACGACGAGGGCCTCGGCGCGGAGTTCCACAAGGCCCAGGCGAAGGGCCTGGACCCGCAGCTCGCGGTGATCCCGACACCGGAACTCGGCACGGTGGCACGCGCGCTCGGCGGCGGCGGCGCCACGGTCCGTACGACTGCCGAGCTGCGGGCCGCGCTCGCCGAGTACGTACGGGCTCCGCGGCCCACCGTGATCGACGTGCGGATCACCCGCGAGGTCCTCAGCGTGCCGTACCGACGCATTCAGTACGGCGAGGACGTGTGAGGAGACGTGGCGGCCCCCGGTGACGGGGGCGCGGCGCGGTCGACCCTGCGCAGCGCGGGGAGCGCCAGCACACCGAGCAGCAGGCAGGGCACGCCGCCCACGACCAGTGACCACCTGCTGCCGAACTCCTGCGCCACCCAGCCGACCAGCGGGCCCCCGATGACGGTGCTGCCGCCCCAGGCCATCGACCACAGGGCCATCACCCGGCCCCGCATCGACGGCAGCGAGGCGAGCTGCATCGCCGTCTTGGACAGGGAGTTGAAGGCGATCGTGCCCAGGCCGACGAACGGGAGCACGACGAGCTCCCACGCCAGCGTGGGCGCGAGCGCCGCGGCCAGGATGGCGAGGCCCCAGCCGATGCCGGCGACGGCGAGGGCGCCCGCCCCGCGGGTCGTGCGGCTGCCCGCGATGTACAGCCCGCCGCCGACGGCCCCCACGGCCATCAGCGAGGCCATGGCGCCGTAGGTCCCCGGGCCGCCGTGCAGGGCACGCTGCGCCACGAGGGGCAGGGTGACGGGGAACTCGTAGGCGAGCATCCCCGTCACCGTCAGCATCACCAGCGGCAGCAGCAGGGCGGGGGTGCGCCCTACGTAGCGCAAGCCTTCGCGCACCTGCCCCTTGCGGCGCGGCGGCCGGTCCGCCGGGTACATCTCGCAGTCCCGCATCAGCACGAGCGAGAGGAGGACGGCGCCGAAGGACGCGGCGTTGAGCGCGAAGCACGCGGTGAGCCCCACGGCGGCGACCAGCGCGCCGCCCACGGCGGAGCCGAGGACGCGCGCCATGTTCACCGAGACGGAGTTCAGTGTGACCGCGTTGGCCATCCGCTCGCGGGGGACGAGCTCGGGGATCAGGCTCTGCCGTGCCGGGTTGTCGAAGACGGTCAGGATGCCGAGGGCCAGGGAGAGCACGACCACCAGCGGGATGCTGACCGCGTCGAGCGCGGTGAGCACCGCGAACAGCAGCCCGACGGCCGCCGAGGACGCCTGGGTCACGTACAGCAGGCGGCGCTTGTCGTAGCGGTCGGCCGCCAGCCCGCCGAAGGGGCCGAGCAGCAGGAAGGGCAGGTAGCGGGCGCCCGTGACGATGCCGAGGTCGGCGCCGCTGCCACTGAGCCTGAGCACCAGCAGGGCGAGCGCGAGCGTCTGCATCCAGGTGCCGACCACGGAGACCGAGTAGCCCCAGAAGTAGAGCCGGTAGTTGCGCACCGAGAGCGAGGAGAAGGACTGGCGGACGCCCGGGAGGCCAGGGGCGCGCCGCGGGGCAGGCGGAGCCGTCACGATGCCCCGCCCGCGGGCGGGGCAGGGGCACGGGCGTCCTCGTGCCCGGCTCTCGCGGCCGCGGTCGCGGCCGGTGGGGGGTCCGCGCCCGGTTCGAAGGCGGCGAGCCGCTCCATGAGCGCGCCCGCGGCGAGCAGTGTCCGCTGCTCCTCCTCGCTGAGCAGGGCCTGGACGGCGCGCCCCAGCCAGGTGTCGCGCTCGCGCAGCACGTCCGACACCACCGTGCGGCCCCGCTCGGTGGCGCACACCGACACCCGCCGCGCGTCGGCCGGATCCCTTCTCCTGACGATGTACGCCGCGTCCTCCAGTTCGCGCAGGGCTGCTGCGACGTTCGAACTGGTCATCTGCAGGTCCCGGGCGAGCCGCCGGGGCCCCGGCGGCTCCGCGCAGCGCACCGTCGCGGCCAGGACCTGCGAGGCCGTCCTCGATACGCCGTACACCGGGCGCGCCTCGCGGCGCAGCCGCCGCTGCAGGAGCTTGATCCCGGCGCGGAACTCGCTCACCTCGGAGTCGTCCATGATGACTATGTTACATAGCTATTCGGCATAGTGGCAGAGCGCGTACCGGCGTGCGACGGGCCCGGTGTGCGGGTGGATTGCTCGACTGTCCGCGAGGCCGTCCGACGGCCCCGCGCGGCAAAGACGGAGTACATGCCGTTATATACAGGTGCAAAGTCTGGCTGCCCGGAGTGTTCGTCGCCGTTATCTCTGATGAAATTGTTGACAATCAGATCAACGTTCGTTTGAGTCTGATGCGGCGGGTCGGAGGGGACGTTCCGGTCCTGCCGCCCATCCCGCTCGACCTTTGGAGGTCAGATGGAGATCGTGGACACGCACACCCACGTCATCTCTCCGGATACCGCGCGCTACCCCGTCGCTCCTGTCGGGGGCAAGCAGTCCGGCTGGTCGCAGGACCACCCCGTGGACATCGGTGGCCTGGTCAGAGCGCTCGACGAGGCGTCCGTCGCCAAGGCGGTGGTCGTCCAGGCCTCCACCGTCTACGGGCACGACAACCGCTATGTGGTCGAGGCCGTGCGCGCGCATCCGGACCGGTTCGTCGGCGTCTACTCCATCGACGCGCTCGCCGACGACGCCGTGTCGAGGATCGAGCACTGGCAGGGCCAGGGGCTCGTGGGATTCCGCCTTTTCACCACCGGGACCACGATGCCGGGTCAGTCCGACTGGCTCGGCCACGAGCGCTCGCTGCCCGCCTGGGCGTACGCGGAGGAGCACGGTATCCCGGTGTGCCTGCAGATGACGATCCAGGGGCTGCCCGCGCTGCGGGGGATCCTCGACCGCTTCCCGCGGGTCCGTGTGCTGCTCGACCACTGCGCGCGGCCGGACCTGTCCGACGGCAGGCCCTACGAGGCCTCCAAGGACCTCTTCGAGCTGGCCGCCTACCCCGGCGCACACCTCAAGCTCACTCACAGGGCCCTGGCCGCCGCCGCGCAGGGGAAGTCCACGCAGGCTGACTTCCTCGCCGACCTCGTCGCGGCGTACGGCGCCGACCGCATCGCCTGGGGGTCCAACTTCCCGGCCGCGGAAGGTAGTCCGCGCAGCATCCTGGCCGAGGCGCGGAACGCGGTCTCCAGCCTTCCGCAGGCCGACCAGGAGATGGTCTTCGGCGGTACGGCGCGCCGTTTCTACCCCGCACTGACAGCGGGAGCCCCCGGTGCCTGAGCCCACTGTGCTGCGCACGGTCCTCGCCGACTACCCGCACACCGCGGCGCTCAAGAGCAGCGAGATCGCCGACGACCGGATACGGCTCGACTTCACCTCCGTGTCGCCCATCCACCGCGCCTTCGCGCCGATGGTGCGCGACGAGGCGTACGACGTGAGCGAACTGGCCGTCGTCACGGCCCTCCAGGCCGTGGCCTACCACCGGCCCGTGGTGCTGCTGCCCGCCGTGGTGGCCTCGCGCTTCCAGCGGGGGTGCCTCATCGCCCACGCCTCCCGCCCCGTCACCGGGCCCGAGCTGTCCGGCAGGCGGGTGGGGGTGCGCTCCTACACCCAGACGACGGGCATGTGGGTCCGCGCCCACCTCGCCGAGGACTTCGGCGTCGCGACCCCCGACGTGCACTGGGTCACGCATCAGGAGGCGCACGTCGCGCAATACACGGACCCGGACTTCGTGGAGCGCGGCGCCGACGGCGCCGACCTCCCCGGGATGCTGCGCGAAGGCCTGGTCGACGCCGCCATCCTCGGCAACGACCTCCCCTCGGGCGACGAGTTCGTCCGGGTGTGGCCCGACGCCGCCGAGCGCGACCGGCAGTGGGGACGCGAGCACGGCTTCATGCCGGTCAACCACATGGTGGTGGCGGGGGAGTCGGCGGCCGAGCGCGACCCGTCGGCGATCCGCGCGGCCTACGCGCTGTTGCGCCGCGCCGACGCCGCGGTCGAGCGCCCGGGCGACGCGCCGTCGCCGACCCGCTTCGGCTTCGAAGCCCTGCGCGCCCCGCTGGAGTACATGGTCGACACCTGCCTCGCGCAGGGACTGCTGCCCCGCCGGCTCGACGTCGACGAGGTGTTCGCCCCGGCGAGGAAGATCCTGGGCGAAGACGCAGAGTGAAGTACCGCGTCCGGCCGGGACCGTGTCCCCGGCCGGACGCCGACGGCCGTGCCGGCGGACCCGGCACACCACCCGCGCGCCGGACCTGGCACACGCCCCGTGCCGGCGGGCCCGAAACACGACGCGTACCGGCGGACCCGGCACACCACCCTGCCGACGGGCCTCGGGACGATCCGTGTTGCCGGACGACAACACCACCCGTGCCACCGGACCTTCAACGGAGAAACCGGAACGACGATGACCCAAACCGCCCTTGCGGGCAGTCCAGCGGCGCCCTCGAAGCCCCGTAAACCCTTCTACCGCGACCTCGCTTTCCAGGTGCTCGTCGGGGTCGCGCTCGGCGTACTCGTCGGCTACCTCGCCCCCTCGGTGGGACACCACCTCCAGTTCCTCGGCGACATCTTCATCCACCTCGTCCAGATGGTGGTCGCGCTGATCATCTTCTGCAGTGTCACCCACGGCATCGCGAGCGTGCGCGACCTCGGCAAGGTCGGCCGCATCGCCGTGCGGGCCCTGGTGTACTTCGAGGTGATCACCACCTTCGCCCTCGTCATCGGGCTCGTGGTGGTGAACGTGCTGCGGCCCGGCGAGGGACTGCACATCGACCCCGCCTCCCTGCACGGGGGCGGCTCGACCACGGCGCCGGCGAAGTCGGAGGGCTTCGACGACTTCCTCGTGGGACTCGTGCCGACCTCTGCCGTGGACGCGTTCTCCAAGGGTGACATCCTCCAAGTGCTCGTCTTCTCCGTGCTGTTCGCCTGCGGACTCGCCTCACTCGGCGAGCGGGCCAAGCCGGTGCTCGACATGGTCGGGACCGTGCAGAAGACACTCTTCTGGATCATCGGCAAGGTGATGCGGATCGCGCCGATGGCCGCGTTCGGCTCCATCGCCTTCACCGTGTCCAAGTACGGCCTGGGCACCCTGACCTCGCTGGGCAAGCTGATCGGTGTGTTCTACCTGATCGTCGTGTTGTTCTTCGTGCTGGTGCTGTGGCCGGTCTCCCGCTATGCGGGCGTGAACCTGCTCAAACTGCTGCGGTACTTCCGCGCCGAACTCGTCCTCGTCCTGGGCACGAGCTCGTCCGAGAGCGTGTTCCCCCAGCTCACCTCCAAGCTGCAGCGGCTCGGCGTGGACGAACCCGTGGTGGGACTCGTCCTGCCCACCGCCTACAGCTTCAACCACGACGGCACGTGCCTGTACTTCGCCTCCGTCAGTGTGTTCCTCGCCCAGGCGACCGGTGCGGACCTCGGCTGGCAGGCGCAGATCGGCCTGCTCCTCGTCCTGCTGCTGACCTCCAAGGGCGGCGCGGGCGTGTCGGGTTCCGCGATCGCCGTCCTGGCGCTGACGCTCAGCGCCACCCACCAGATCCCCGTCAGCAGTGTCGCCCTGGTGCTCGGCATCCACAGCATCCTGTCGGCCGCGTTCGTCTTCACCAACATCGCGGGGAACTGCGTCGCCACCCTGGTGGTCGGGAAGTGGGAGAACGCCGTCGACCGGGTGCGGCTGCACAGGGAGCTCGACACCGGCTACGACGCGGCGGCTTGACCCCCGGGCGGGCCTCCGCAACAGGGGGGAAGCCATCCGGCGGGCGTCGGCCCAGGCGCCACCGTCCGTCCCGGAATCGGCGGAGGGAGCTCGCCGCCGCGCCCGCCGTCGGGCCGGGGCCAGAGGGATGAGGCGGCCGCGGTAGAGGGCGAACACCGACTGCTTGAGGCGTCGCAAGCGAGTGCTGATCCCGTACCCTGTGACGCCCGCCACCCGGGGCGGCTGACCAGCGAGAACGAGGATCGTCCAGGTCCCTGTTCCCGCTCCGGTCAAAGACGCCTTCGGGTGGGCCGGCGCGCTAGGTCGCACTCGCATGCCCACGCCGAGCGGCGGTCGGGCGGGCCGTACGGGGCGGTCAGTCAGCCGCCCTGTATGCGCCGAGGTGGGAACGGTGCCGATCCACGATTCCCTCGATGATCCTCATCAGGCGGTCTCCCGTCTGATCGATGCTTCCGTTCTGTGTGCTGACCTGCGCCCCTTCGAGTACGAAGGTGATCTCCGCCGCGGCCTGTTCGGGATCGGGCATCTGGGCTTCGGCGCACATGCCGATCAGCCTGCGGATCTGGTGGGCCTTGTGGTCCTCGATCACCTGCCGTGCCGGATGAAGGCGGTCGGGCAGCTCGGCGAGGGAGTTGATGAACGGGCAGCCCCTGTACGAGATCGCCGACAGCCCATCGGCGATGAAGCGGGCCAGGCCCAGAATCTGCTCCTCGGGCCGGTCGGGGTGTTCGGTTTCCACGCGGTCGAAGGCCGCCTGATAATCGGCGGCGACGATCCGCAGCCACTCCGCGACCAGTGCGTCCTTCGTCTCGAAGTGCCGGTAGATCGCCATTTTGGTGGTCTCGGCCCTGTCGGCGATCGCCTGGACCCCCACCTGCCGGATTCCTTCTCTCTGGAAGAGCTCTTCTGCCGCGTCCAGGATGCGCTCACGAGGCGGCAGCTTCGCCACTCTGCCCGGCCTGCTGAGGGGCGGTGCCATGACTGCTCCGTCACTCCGATCGTGGGGTTCGCGACCCCTACGGTACCAGCCATACTCCTTCGATACCGGTGGGTATCATTCGGAACTCGACGGTATCGGTCTTGTCAGGGAGCGACAGTGAAAGTTTCTGAATACGTGAGCTTCGACGCGGTCGGGCTGGCGGAGCTGGTGGCCAGGGGCGAGGCGCACCCCGCCGAACCTGAGGCAGCCGCACGCGAGGCTGTACAGGCAGTCGATCCGCGGATCAACGCCGTCGTGGAGAACTGGGCGCCCGACGACGAACCCGTCCCCGGCAGCGCGCCCCTGGCCGGCGTCCCTTTTCTGATCAAAGACATCGCGGTGGCCATGGTCGGCAGGCGAATGGAGCTGGGAAGCCGTCTGGCGGCCGGTAACGTCGTCGGCTCCGACTCCTCATTGATGCTGCGCTTCCGCCGCGCCGGCCTCGTGACGTTCGGGCGCACCGCGACACCGGAGATGGCCTACGGCATCTCGACGGAATCAGTGTTGTACGGGGCGACCCGCAACCCGTGGGACCTGGAGCGGAGCGCGGGCGGGTCCAGTGGAGGCGGGGCCGCCGCTGTCGCCGCGGGGGTGGTCCCGGTCGCCCACGGCACCGACGCCGCCGGATCGCTCCGTGTCCCCGCCGCCTGCAACGGCCTCTTCGGCATCAAACCCACCCGTGGCCGGGTGTCCATGGGGCCCGGCGTCGACGAGGTCTTCAACGGCCTGGCCGTGCACGGCTGCGTCAGCCGTGCCGTACGCGACAGTGCGGTACTGCTCGACCGGATGCGCGGCCCGGAACCGGGCGACCCCTACTTCACCCAGCAGCCTTCACGGCCGTACGCGGAGGAAGTCACCCGTCATCCGGGCCCGTTGCGCATCGGTGTCCTCGCTCAGGCGTGGGGCGGACGCCGCACCACCGCACCGGTGTCCGACGCCCTCTCCCGCACCGTGCGGTTGCTTGAATCCCTCGGTCACCAGGTGGAGGAGGCCGAGGTCGACCTCGGTGCCGACTGGGAGGAATTCGTCCTGGCCAATGCCCGGCTCATGACGGTGAACCTCACCACCCTGGTCGATGAGCTGGCCGCCGCCTTCGGCCGTCCCATCGGCTCCTCGACCCTTGAGCCCGCGACCCTCGCCGGCTACCACTACGGGCAGCGGGTCGGCGGCGCGCAATTCCTCACCGCTCTCGCGATGCGGAACCGGGTCGCGCGAAGCCTGGCGCGGTACTTCGACGCGTACGACATCTCCTCACGCCGACCCTGCCGGAGCCCCCCTTGTCCCTGGGCACTCATACCGAAGGGGTGGAGACGCTGGACGGCCTCGGCTGGATCGAGCGCATCAATGACCTGTCGCCGTTCACCATGCCGTTCAACGTGGCAGGCACGCCCGCCATGTCCGTACCTGTGACGGCCGACGCCAGGACGGGGGGAGTGTCCAATGGACGGCTGATCCGATGATCGAGGAGACGCCTGATGAGCGAGACCATCGCTGAGCACGAGGCCGTGGAGGAGCCGGTCGTCGAGTCGGCTGTGGAGGCGGTGTCGGACGAGCAGCTGGTCGCGATGCTGGTCGAGCGTGCTCGCTCCGAAGGACTGCAGCTGACCGGCGAGGGCGGGCTGCTGCAGCAGCTGGCCAAGAGGGTCCTGGAGTCCGCGCTGGAGGGTGAGATCACCGATCACGTCGGCTATGACAAGCACGACGTGACGGGCAGGAACAGTGGCAACAGCCGCAACGGCACCCGGTCGAAGACCGTACTCACCGATGTCGGTCCGGTGGAGGTGAAGGTTCCCCGCGACACGGCCGGCACCTTCGAGCCGCAGCTCGTAAAGAAGCGTCAACGGTGCCTGAGCGGTGTGGACGAGATGGTGCTCTCGCTGTCCGCGAAGGGACTCACGCACGGCGAGATATCGGCTCATCTGGCCGAGGTGTACGGCGCTGAGGTGTTCAAGCAGACCATCAGCACGATCACCGACAAGGTGATGGAGGGCATGGCCGAATGGCAGGCCCGGCCGCTCGATCGTGTCTGCCCGGTGGTCTTCGTGGACGCGATCAACGTGAAGATCCGGGTTCTGTCGACGATCTTGTGATGTGGACGGTCGAGGCTCACCGTGTGAGCAGGACGCGTTTGCGAAGGAGATCGAGGCTGGCCCTGCCGGACATCTGGCGTTTCAGCATCTTCAGCCGGTTGATGTTGCCCTCGACGGCGCCGGAACTGTGCGACAGAGACAGCCCGTTGCGGACCGCGTCGAAGTCGCGGCGGAGGTTGCGGGCGAAGCCCGCAAGCGGAGCCAGGCTGTCCCGTTCGACGTCGGTGATCCACTCTTCGAGGCGGTCGCCGTGGCGGCCGGTCATCATCGCGGCGAACTTCCTGATGTGAAGAGTGAGCCGGTCGAGTTCTGGATCGCGCTCACGCAGCCGGTGCAGCTTGTCGGCGTCCTCGTCCCGCAGGCGCTCGGGGTGGGTCGTCATCCAGGAGGTGACCTCGCGGACCGACGGAGGCTTCGGTCCCGTGTCGGGTGCGTGTCCGCGCCCGGTCCGGTAACGCCGCAGACGCCGCTGAACAGCCAGTTCGCCGCCGGGATAGCCGAGTTGCTGGATTTCGCGGCAGAGCTGGGCGGCGTTTCTGACGCCCTCATTCCACCGCCGGTGCAAGTAACCGACGTACGGGTCGACGACATGCGCTCGCTGGAGGCTCTTGGCCACGAGATCGTCGGCGGAACGGGCACTGACCAATTTACGAACGGTGGCCTGGTGCAGCCCGAGCTTCCGGCCGATCGCCGCCTTCGACATCCCCTGCTGCCACAGCTCATCGGCGGCAGCATGCTGCTCACGCAGCCGGACCACGACCTTCAGCTCTTTCGGCGGCTGGACCACCTCAGGCATCACCTCCATGTGGTCGGGGCCGGAGGCCGAGCCGGGAGACAGTTCGGCCAGGCGGGAGCGGTGGGCGCCGACCGTCTTCTCGACGGCCTGGCCGAGGTTGGCCCACAGGTGGTAGCGGTCCGCGACCTGTTCGGCCTGCGGCGCCCCGATCCGAGCGCCCTCCGAGTATCCGCTGGAACGGTCCCGGCAAATGACCTCCACCTCGGGGTGATCGCGGAGCCAGGCGGCCACGCCCTCGCCTTCGCGGCCGTCGTAGAGGTGTAGCGGCCGGTGGGTGGTCATGTCGATCAGTACCGTGCCGTAGTGGCGCCCCTTGCGGAAGGCGAAGTCGTCGACGCCAAAGGATCTCCACCTTGCCGATCTCCGGCTCGGGCAGGGCCCTGACCAGCCGCAACAGCGTGTCCTTTCCTATGATGAGGCCGACCGCGGACGCCAGTCGGGCTCCTGCCCGGCCGGCCAGGGCCAGCCCGACCTGCGTCAACACTTCGCGCAGCAGCGGGGTATGCCGACTGTGCGGGGTGGTCAGTCCCAGGACCTGCTCGGCGAACGTCACCGCCGTGCAGGCAGGATTCTCGCAGCGGAAGCGGCGCACGCACCGCTCGATCACGACACCGAGCCCGCCCACGGCGATATCACGCAGCCGGCGTACGTACCGGCCATGCACCCGGGCCGAGCTCTGACCGCACCGACAAGAACCAGTCGCCGACCGCACCCGCGTTCTCAGCACTACCTGGTCCGGCCCCCGCCCGCCCTCCTCGATCAGCAACGCGGACAGGTACGGAAACAGCTCCAGGAGCACATTACGAGAGCACGCAATGCATGATCGCGAACAGGCCGAGCAATGTACTCAGCCGTCCACATCACAAGATCGTCGACAGAACCGAGATCCGTGACGGCAAGGTCGCCAGCCGTCCGATCTACGTCGCCATGGCCGTCACCGTCGACGGCACCCGCGACATCCTCGGCACCTGGGCCGGCGACGGCGGCGAAGGCGCCAAGCACTGGCTCCAGGTCTTCACCGAGCTGAAGAACCGCGGCGTCGAGGACGTCCTCATACTCGTCTGCGACGGCCTGAAGGGCCTGCCGGACGCGGTCGAGACCGTCTGGCCCCGAACTGTCGTCCAGACCTGCATCGTTCACTTGATCCGCAACAGCATCCGGTACTGCGCCCGCCAGGACTGGGACAAGGTCGCCAAGGACCTGAAGCCCGTCTGCACCACACCGAGCGAGGCCGCCGCGACGACACGGTTCCTGGAGTTCTCCGAGAAGTGGGCCACCAAGTATCCGGCCGTGGTCAAGCTGTGGTCCGACGCCTGGGCCGAGATGGTGCCCTTCCTGTCGTCCGACGTCGAGATCCGCAAGGCCATTTGCTCGACGAATGCGATCGAGAGCGTGAACGCCCGCATCCGCAAGGCCGTCCGGGCCCGCGGCCACTTCCCGTCGGAGGGCCCCGCGTTGAAATGCGTCTGCATGGCACTGATGAGCCTGGACCCGACCGGCAAGGGCCGACGCCGCTGGACGATGCGCTGGAAGACGCCGCTGAACGCCTTCCAGATCGCCTTCGAAGGCCGACTCACCCTCACCAGCCACTGACCCTCAACAACCAAGATCAGCCGTCGATTGGACACTCCCACGCGTCGTCGAACTCGAACGGGACATCCGCGGCTGGATCAACGAATGGAACAAGAACCCCAAGCCGTTCGTCTGGACGAAGACCGCCGACGACATCCTCGACACCCTCACCGCATACCGCACACGAATTAACGACTCAGGACACTAGGCCGTGTATCGAAAGTAGATCTTGAGCCGTGAATGATCATGGTTTATGGGGCGGGGTGATCTCACGGATAAACAATGGGCGGTGTTGGAGCCGTTGTTGCCGAAGAGCACGCGGGCGGGGAGGCCGCCCGTCTGGTCCCGGCGACAGCTGATCGACGGCATACGCTTCCGAGTCCGGACCGGCGTGCCGTGGCGGGACGTGCCCGTCGAGTACGGGCCGTGGGGCCGTGTCTACGACCTGTTTCGCCGATGGCAGCGGGACGGCGCCTGGCACCGCATCCTCACCCGGCTTCAGTCCGCGAAGGGCGCGATCAGGTGGGACCTGAGCGTCGACTCCACGGTGTGTCGCGCTCAACAGCATGCGGCCGGAGCCCGTAAGCAGGGCGACCTGCAGAAGGAACCCCCGGGGGCGCCTTCGCCGAGCCCGGTGATCACGGGCTGGGACGCTCGCGCGGCGGTTTCACGACCAAGCTGCACCTGGCCGTCGAACAGGGCCAAAAGCCCCTGGCGATCGTGATCACGGCCGGCCAGCGCGGCGGTTCGCCGCAGTTCGAGCCGGTGCTTGAGAAGGTCCGGGTGCCCCGCATCGGACCAGGTCGGCCACGCGTCCGACCCGATCGGGTCCGTGCCGACAAAGCGTACGCCTCCCGCCAGAACCGGGCCTATCTACGCCGCCGCGGGATCCGCTGCACCATCCCTGACAAGGCCGACCAGGCACGCAACCGCCGAAAGCTCGGCTCCCGCGGTGGCCGGCCGCAGCGCTTCGACCCGGTCGACTACCGCGAGCGTCGTGCGGTCGAGTGCGGGATCGACCGACTTAAGAGGAACCGTGCCGTCGCTACGAGATACGACAAGCTTGCGGTCCGCTACGAGGCAACCGTTCTCATCACGGCCATCAACGAATGGCTGTGACCACTCAGACAGCGCGTTGCATGCACACCAATTGATCCCGCTCATCCCATGAGTCGGTGACGGTGAAGCCGAGTCGTTCGTACAGGGCAATGGCCCCGGTCCGCCATTCCCACACTGAGAGCCGGACGGTGTCCACGCCGTTCTCCGCAGCATGGGCGAGCGCAGCGCCGAGCAAGGCGGACGCAATGCCCTGGCCACGGAATTCAGTGTCGGTCCAGAGCCTCTTGATCTCTGGTGGCTCGTTGGCCGGGGAGGTCAGCACCAAACAGCCCACAGCGGCATCCCGCAGGAGAGCCACCAGCACGATGTCACCGGCAAACGCGGTCCCAGGGTCGGTGATCTCTGCTCGGTAGCGATCCGGCAACCTGTCCACATGGGCAACCGGTTCCCCCTTCTCAGCCTCAGTCCGCAGGTGGTAGGCCGCCAGCAAGGCGGCCAGGCCGTCCTCGATCGGAGGAGTCTGGCCTGGCCAGCGGACGATGGCAACCTCGCGGTGATCAGTCATGACACCAGGATCACACGACAGAGACCACGTTCCGTGGGAGCCCCGGAGGAGCACTTCCGACACACGCCCTAGCGTGTCGGCCATGTGGACGGAGGACTGGTTGATCGACACCTGATCGTCGGCCAACGCGGAACCCCGCTTGCCGTCACGCCAACTGGCGGGAACCGGCACGACGTCACCCAGCTCCTGCCGCTGCTCAAGGGTCACCGTCCGGGACGTCCGGTGGCGGGGTGCCAGGCGTGCCCGTCCTTCGCTCCGGCTCACCGAGTGCGAACGCGTTCGTTACGATCGATGTTATGAGTGGAAGAAGAGAGCCGGTCAGTCGCCGGGATCGTCCGGCGAAGCCGCCCCTGTCCCGCCGCTGGATCGTGGAGACGGCCGTACGGATCATGCGGACGCAGGGGCTGGAGAAGGTCACCATGCGCCGCCTGGCGCAGGAGCTGGACACCGGTCCGGCCTCCTTGTACGTCTACGTCGCCAACACCGCCGAGCTGCACGCGGCCGTGCTGGACGCGCTGCTCGGCGAGGTGGACCTGAGCGGCCGGGGCGGCGGCGACGACTGGCGGGGGCAGCTCCGCGCGGTCATGACGTCGTACACCCTGGTGCTGTTCCAGCACCCGCAGCTCGCCCGGTCCGCGCTGGTGGCCCGGCCGAGCGGCGAGAACTACCTGCGGCTGGTGGACCGCGTCCTGGACCTGCTCGCCCGCAGCGGCGCACCCCGGGCCCAGGTCGCCTGGGGGGTGGACAAACTGCTCCAGGAAGCCACGGCCACCGCCGCGGAACAGTCGGCCCACGACCACGACCCCGCCGCCGAGGACGACTGGAACGCCACCGTGCGCGCACTGCGCGCCGTCGACGCGGCCACGCACCCGGCGATCACCGCCCACATGCCGGACCTGGTCGGCGGCGCGGTCCGGGACCGGATGCGCTGGGCCTTCGACGTCCTCGTCAACGGGATCACGGGCACTGCGGTGCCTCACCAGGTCGACTGACCCCGTGCGGGGCCCGGTGCGCGCCGGACTCACCGGGCCGTGACGGCATGCACGGGCTGGGAAGAATTTGTTCGCTACGAACATGTTCGTTACGGTGGAAGTGGCCGGAGAGACCGCCGCGACACCCGTGCGCGGCACGTTCCCGCCGTGCCGGCAGCCGCCCGCCCGGCGCGTATCCGCGCCCCCTTCCGTCAGAGGTCCACCATGAGCACCCCCCACTTCCCCGTCGCGATCATCGGCGGTGGCCTCGGTGGTCTGACCACCGCCCGCGTCCTGCACGTCCACGGCATCGAGTCGGCGATCTTCGACCTGGAGGCCGGCCCGGAGGCCCGCACCCAGGGCGGCATGCTCGACATCCACGTGGAGAACGGGCAGCAGGCCCTGCGTGCCGCCGGCCTGTACGACGACTTCCTCAAGCTCGTCCACGAGGGCGGCCAGGCGATGCGCCTGCTCGGCCCCGACGGCACCGTCCACGTCTCCAGCGAGGACGACGGCGACGGTGACCGCCCCGAGGTCGACCGCGGCGACCTGCGCGACCTGCTGCTGGGTTCTCTGCCCGAGGGCACGGTCCGCTGGGGCCACAAGGCCACCGCCGCCCGGCCGCTGGGCGACGGCCGCCACGAGGTGACGTTCGCCGACGGCTCGGTCATCACCACCGACCTCCTCATCGGCGCCGACGGCGCCTGGTCCCGCGTCCGGACGCTGCTCTCCGAGGCCAAGCCTGCCTACGGGGCCACGCTTCACACCCCGCGAGCCCCCGGAGCGGGACCTGACCGCCTATGTCACCAAAGGCGTCGACGCCGCGCTGACCCGCTACCGCGCGCGGGTGAGGGTGCACAAACCGGCTACCGAACTGGTGCAATGGCTGACCCCGGCCACAGTGGTCGAAGCCGTCGACGACCAGACCTGTCTGGTCCACGTCGGCGCGGAGAATCCGCACATGCTCGCCGCGCACATCCTGGTCATCGACGCCGACTTCGAAGTCGACGGGCCTCCGGAACTGCTCGACGCCCTCCGCACGATCGGCAACCGCTGCCACGCGACGCGACAGTGGCGATGAGAGGGCAGCGGCTCGCCGACGTGCTCGCTGCGCTGGAGGAGGGCAACACAGACCGCCCGGCTCGTAGCCCCTCGCGGGCCCGAAGTCCCAGAGGAGTCCCAGAGATGGCGCCGCACCCCTCCCTGACCCGCTGAGCCACGGGTCGGGCGGGGTGCGGCGGCATCCTCGCATCAGATGTCGCGGAAGATCTCGATCTGCGCGCCGACCGAGTTGAGGCGCTCAGCGAGGTCCTCGTAGCCGCGGTTGATGACGTAGACGTTGCGCAGGACCGAGGTCCCCTCGGCGGCCATCATGGCGAGCAGGACCACCACCGCGGGGCGCAGTGCCGGCGGGCACATCATCTCGGCGGCGCGCCAGCGGGTGGGGCCTTCGACCAGGACGCGGTGCGGGTCGAGGAGTTGGAGGCGCCCGCCGAGGCGGTTGAGGTCGGTCAGGTAGATCGCCCGGTTGTCGTAGACCCAGTCGTGGATCAGGGTCTGGCCCTGGGCCATCGCCGCGATCGCCGCGAAGAACGGCACGTTGTCGATGTTGAGGCCGGGGAACGGCATCGGGTGGATCTTGTCGATCGGCGCCTCCAGCTTCGACGGGCGCACCGTCAGGTCGACCAGCCTGGTGCGGCCGTTGTCCGCCGCGTACTCGGGCGTCGTGTCGTGGTCGAGGCCCATCTCCTCGAGGACCGCGAGCTCGATCTCCAGGAACTCGATCGGGACCCGGCGGATCGTCAGCTGCGACTCCGTGACGACCGCCGCGGCGATCAGGCTCATCGCCTCGACCGGGTCCTCGGAGGGCGAGTAGTCGACGTCGGTGTCGATGGACGGCACACCGTGCACCGTGAGCGTCGTGGTGCCGATGCCGTCGACCCGCACGCCCAGCGCTTCGAGGAAGAAGCAGAGGTCCTGGACCATGTAGTTCGAGGAGGCGTTGCGGATGACCGTGACGCCGTCGTGGCGCGCGGCGGCGAGCAGCGCGTTCTCGGTGACGGTGTCGCCGCGCTCGGTCAGGACGATCGGCCGGCTCGGGGCGACCGTGCGGTCCACCTGCGCGTGGTACAGCCCCTCGGTCGCGGCGATGTCGAGGCCGAAGCGGCGCAGCGCGATCATGTGCGGCTCGATCGTGCGCGTGCCGAGGTCGCAGCCGCCGGCGTACGGCAGCCGGAAGGAGTCCATGCGGTGCAGCAGCGGCCCCATGAACATGATGATGGAGCGGGTGCGGCGGGCCGCGTCGGCGTCGATGGCCTCCATGTCGAGGTCGGCGGGCGGCACGATCTCCAGGTCGACGCCGTCGTTGATCCAGCGGGTCCGCACGCCGATGGAGTTGAGGACTTCCAGGAGCCGGTAGACCTCCTCGATCCTGGCGACCCGGCGCAGCACCGTGCGGCCCTTGTTGAGGAGGGAGCCGCACAGGAGGGCGACACAGGCGTTCTTGGACGTCTTGACGTCGATGGAGCCGGAGAGCCTGCGGCCGCCGACCACCCGCAGGTGCATGGGGCCCGAGTAGCCCAGGGAGACGATCTCACTGTCGAGGGCCTCACCGATACGGGCGATCATCTCAAGGCTGATGTTCTGATTGCCGCGCTCGATGCGATTGACCGCGCTCTGGCTGGTTGCGAGTGCTTCGGCCAGCTGTGTCTGCGTCCAGCCCCGGTGCTGCCTGGCGTCGCGGATGAGCTTGCCGATGCGTACGAGGTAGTCGTCTGCCATAGATGAAAGGCTATATCACCTATGAGATAAGTGCCGACTCGGGGTGGTCCGTTCGGGTGAGGCGTCGTGTCGGCGCCGCCGTACGGGCGCGCGGCCACGGAACAGGGATACCGGAACCCGCCCCGCCGACCGATCATCGACCCGCGCGTGTCGCCGCCGCAACCGGAAGCGGAACCTGGAGCGGAGGGGCGGGGGAGTGGCGGCAGGGCGTGCTGCCGGCGGCGGCCGGGGGCGGCCGGGGGCGGGCGCTGCTGCCCCGCCCCGTGGCTCCCGCGCCCCGGTCCCGCTCAGTGGCCCCTGTGCCGTTTCGTCGTGGTCTTCCGCCAGCCGAAGGGGCCCGGCAGGTCCATCGACGTCGTGCTCCTGCCGGTGCTGCTGTGCGTGTGGTGCGGCCCGTGGTCGCCGCCGCCCGTGGTGAAGGACCATGAGCGGCGGTTGATGTTGAGGCGTACCCCCGGGAGGATGCGGAAGCTCTTGCGGAACGTGATCGGCATGGCGTACCCCTCTCTTCCTTCGTGGTATCCGTGTTGCCCCGGCGGCCAGGACCATGCCCCGCCGCGCGCGGCGGGGGTGACGAGCCGTCACCGCACGGCGGCCGTGAGCGGTAACACGATCGTCACGCCCCCGTGCCGCGAAGCCGCCGCACCGGAGGTTCGATGGCTTTGGTCTAGTCCAAGTTATTGACGTGCCGGAGGACGTGCCCGATTCTGAGCTGCGTTCGCAGATTCGCGCTGCGTTCTCCGGCCCCCTCCACCTCACCGGGAGATCGCCCATGAAGCGTCTACGTGCCCTCCTCGGCGGCGCGGCAGCGGTCGCGCTCGCCGGCGCGGGCCTCGCCGTGGCGTCGCCGACCGCCTTCGGCTCGGCCGGCGCCGTCCACACCGCCGCGCACAGTGGCGCGGCGTCCACCGCCAAGGCCGCCGCGCTCAGCGACAGGTGGTACGCCGCCGCCCCTTATCTGATGCCTCTCGACAACACCCCGCCGAGCGCCACCGAGATCATGGACGCCTCCGGGCTCAAGGCGTTCCAGCTGGCGTTCATCCTCGCCCCCAACGGTGGTGGCTGCTCGCCCACATGGGGCGGCACCGCGCCCGTGTCGAGTGACACCTCCGTCGCCTCGACCATCAGCGCCATCCGGGCCAAGGGCGGCGACGTCTCCGTCTCCATCGGCGGCTACGGCGGTACGAAGCTGGGCCAGGCGTGCTCCGACGCCGCGTCCACGGCCGCCGCGTACCAGCAGGTCATCGACAAGTACCAGCTGCACGCCATCGACTTCGACCTGGAGGAGCCGGAGTACGAGAACACCGCGGCCGTCTCCCACGAGATCGGCGCCGCCAAGATCCTCCAGCAGAACAACCCCGGTCTCTACGTCTCCGTGACCACGGCCGGCACCGCGGCGGGCACCGGCTGGTTCGGCCAGCAGATGCTCAACGAGGCCAAGTCGCAGGGCTTCACGCCCAACAACTTCTCCATCATGCCCTTCGACGGCGGCTTCAACGGGGCGGCCTCGCAGACCTCGGCCCTCACCGCCTTCAACAAGCTGCTCCAGACCACCTTCGGCTGGAACGAGTCCACCGCGTACGCGCACGAGGGCTTCTCCGGCATGAACGGCCGCAGCGACACGGGCGAGATCTTCACCCAGTCCGACTTCCAGACCGTGCTGGACTACGCGACCGGCCACGGCATGGACCGCTTCACCTTCTGGTCCCTCAACCGCGACCGGCAGTGCTCGCCGCCCGACAACAACGGCACCACCTCGGGCGCCTGTTCGAGTGTGCCCCAGTCGGCCTGGGACTTCGCCAAGTACTCGGTGAAGTTCGCGGGCGCCACCCCGCCGAGCACCACGCCCACCGACCCGCCGACCGACCCGACGGGCCCCAGCGACCCGAGCGGCTGCGCCGCCGCCGCGTGGAACGCCGCCACCGCCTACACCGCGGGCAACGAGGTCTCGTACGGCGGCCACGCCTGGAAGGCCAAGTGGTGGACGCAGAACGAGAAGCCGGGCAGCACCGGCGAGTGGGGCGCCTGGGAGGACGAGGGCGCCTGCTGACGGCGGCGGCGCCCGGCGCCGCCCCCCTGGCACGGCGGCGCGGCCCGGCGCTCCGGCCGTGCCGCCGTGCGGGATGCAGCCGCCGTGCCGGAAGCCACCGCCGCGTCGCACCGCCGTGCCGGGGGGCTCGCCTCGGCCGTGCCGGGGGCCGGCCCGTGGGGGCAGGCAGGCCCGGCCGGGTGGCCGCGGCCCGCCCGCGTCAGACCGGTTGCGTCAGCGCCGCGAGCAGCGCGCCGACCTGCCCGGTCTCGACCAGGAAGCCGTCGTGCCCGTGCGCCGACGTGATCACCCGCGGCGGCCGGGCGCCCCGGATTCCCTCGGCCAACTCCCGCTGCTGGTACAGCGGGTAGAGGCGGTCCGAGTCGACGCCCGCCACCACGGTACGGGCCGTCACCCGCCGCAGCGCGGCCCGCGTGCCGCCGCGTCCCCGCCCCACGTCGTGCCCGTTCATGGCCTTCGTCAGCACCACGTACGACGCCGCGTCGAAGCGGCGCACCAGGCGGTCGGCGTGGTGGTCGAGATAGGACTCCACCTGGTACCTGCCGCCGCGGTACGGGTCCTCGGCGCCCTGCGGCAGCCGGCCGAACCGCTCCTGGAACTCCGCCTCGCTGCGGTAGGTCACCTGGGCGAGCCGCCGGGCGAGCCCGAGCCCGGTGTGCGGCCCCCGGCCCGGAGCCGCACCGTGGTAGTCGCCGCCGTGCCAGTGCGGATCGGCCCTGATGGCCCCCAACTGGACGCGGGCCCAGGCGATCTGCTCCGCGCTCGCCGCGGCAGGACACGCGAGCACCAGCAGCGACCGCACGCTCTCGGGGCGGGACACGGCCCACTCCAGCGCGCGCATGCCGCCCATCGAACCGCCGACCACGAGCGCCCACCTGCGGATGCCGAGCGCCCAGGCCAACTCCGCCTCGGCCGCGACCTGGTCACGCTGTGTCAGGTCAGGGAAGGCCGAGCCCCAGACCCGGCCGTCCGGCCGGAGCGACGCCGGGCCCGTGGTGCCCTGGCAACCGCCGAGCACATTGGGCGCCACGACATGGAACCTGTCGGTGTCCAGCGCGCGACCGGGGCCGATCAGGCCGTCCCACCACCCCGCCGTGGGATGGCCGGGCCCGGCAGGGCCCGCCGCATGGCTGTCGCCGGTCAGCGCGTGCAGGACCAGCACCGCGTTGGAGGCGTCGGCGGCGAGGCGCCCCCAGGTCTCGTACGCGATCCGCACGCCCGGCAGTTCGCCGCCGGACTCCAGCGGCAGGGGCCGCTCCAGCGCGTGCCAGCGACGCCGCCCCGGCGGGTCCCCCGCCCGCCAGGCCCCGGAGGCCGGCGGCGGGTCCGCCGGCCGGGGGCCGCTCAGGAGGCGCCCTTCCCCGCGCCCGTGCCCTTCGCGGCGCGGAACCCGGCCTCCAGATCGGCCTTCAGATCGGCGAGGTGCTCGATCCCGACCGACAGCCGCACCAGCCCAGGAGCGGTGCCCGTGGCCCTCAACTGCTCCTCGTCCAGCTGGCTGTGGGTGGTGGACGCGGGATGGATGACGAGGCTGCGCACGTCCCCGATGTTCGCCAGATGGCTGAAGAGTTCGAGGCCGTCCACGAACCGCTTGCCCGCCTCGATGCCGTCGCGCAGCTCGAACGCCACCACCGCGCCCGCGCCGTTCGGCAGGTAGCGCAGGCCCGCCTCGTACCACCGGTTGGACGGCAGCCCGGGATAGTGCACCACCGCGACCTCGTCGCGCCCCTCCAGCCACTCGGCGAGCGCCTGCGCGTTGGCCGAGTGCCGCTCGATGCGCAGGCTCAGCGTCTCCACGCCCTGGAGCAGCAGGAACGCCGAGTGCGGCGAGAGCGCGGGGCCCACGTCGCGCAACAGCTGCACCCGCAGCTTCACCGCGAACGCGCCGGGGCCGAGGTCGGGCCAGTACCGCAGCCCGTGGTAGCTGGGGTCCGGCTCGTTGAAGTCGGGGAAGCGGCCCGGCTCTGCGCCGAAGTCGAAGGTGCCGCCGTCGACCACCACGCCCGCGATGGTGGTGCCGTGCCCGCCGAGGAACTTCGTCGCCGAGTGCACGACGAGGTCGGCGCCGTGCTCGACCGGCCGCAGCAGGTACGGAGTCGGCACCGTGTTGTCCACGATCAGCGGCACCCCCGCGGCGTGCGCCGCGTCGGCGACCGCGCGCACGTCCAGGACGTTGCCGCGCGGGTTGCCGAGTGTCTCCGCGAACAGGGCCTTCGTGCGCGGCCCGATCGCGGCCCGCCACGCGTCGATGTCGTCCGGGTCGTCGACGAACGTCACGTCGATCCCGAACTTCGGCAGCGTGTGCCGGAAGAGGTTGTACGTGCCCCCGTACAGCGAGGTGCTGGAGACGATGTGGTCCCCGGCGCGCGCCACCGTCAGGATCGCCAGCGTCTCCGCCGCCTGCCCGGACGCCAGCGCCACCGCGGCGACACCGCCCTCCAGCGCGGCGACGCGCTGCTCGAAGACGTCCTGCGTGGGGTTGTGCAGCCGGGTGTAGATGTTCCCGGGCTCGGCGAGCGAGAACAGGTCCGCGGCGTGCCGGGTGTCGCGGAAGACGTACGAGGACGTCTGGTAGATCGGGACGGCGCGGGCGCCGGTGGCCGGGTCGGGCGCGGCGCCCGCGTGCACCTGCTTTGTCTCGAACGACCAGGCGGAGGTGTCGGGCCCGGCCGCGGCCCCCTCGGGGACGTCGGCGGCTGCGGGTTCGGTGGACCGGGTCATGGTTCTCCCTTGTGCGGACGGGGGTACGGGGGTACGGGGAAGCAGCCCCGGGGGCGCGCACCGGCGGGGCGGTGGAGGACGTCGGGGCCCGCGGGACGCGCGGTGCGGCGGACGGCCGCCGGACGCGCGGGCAGGGCGACGCACGGCGGCGGGGCACCCGGCCGGTGCGACGCACGGCCGTAGGCACCGGGCGGGCAGGGGGCCGCCCTCATGGCGGACCGTGCCTGCCTGCCCGCCGTCAGCCGTCCGTGGTCAGCCGTCCGTGGCGCGGCGCCCGCGGGGACCGGGGCAGCGGCCCCAGGAGCGCGGTGTCAGCGCGCGGCGGGACACCCTGCGCTGCTGACACGCATGTAGTCCACGTGTCGACGGATCACCAGCACGGCCATGGCGCCAGCACACCACGGACCCTTTCCACCGGGCCAGCGTCCCGCCGTGACAAGTGTGTGAACTCGCCTGGCCGTACGCCCCACTTCACGCCCGAGCGGGTCCCGTGCGCGCTCTGCCCGGCTTGACACCGGTGGGGGCCGCGTCTGTAATCACGGACGTGGTGACGTCTGACACGAGCGTGGCGGCGGCGCCGCCACGGTGCCCGGTCCCCGGGCACGAGCAGAGCAAGGTCGTCCTCGGCGGACGGTACGGTACGCCGGGGCGGCGGCGGCAGCTCTATGTCTGCAACATGCCCAAGCCCGGCTCCACGGCCTCCTCCCACCGCTTCTCCGCGCCGCTGACCGTCCCGTATCCGGGGGCCGAGCCGACCGGGACGCAGACGGAGGAGGAACGGGCCAAGGAGGCCGAGGAGCTGCGCACCGCGCGCAAGTACCAGTTCACGGCGTACGACATCGCTTCGGGCCTCGTCCTGGTCAGCCGCGGCACGAGTTACGCCCAGGCGGGCCACGACGTGCGCGAGCGGGCGGCCCGCCGCTGGGACCCGGCCGCCGCGGGCGACGCGGCGCGTAGGCACGGCACCCTCGTCTCCGACTGGGTCGAGGTCTACGCGGAGGCGCTCTGGCGGGCCCAGGCACCCTGCCAGGACGCCTGGCCCGACACGGTCCTCGTCGGTGTGCTGCCGCTGCTCGCGCCAGGGCCTGGCGGGCGTGGGGGCGCGCCCGCACTGGCGTTCTCCGTCTTCGTCGCCCTCACCCACCAGCCCGGCGCCCGGCCCGCGATCTTCGCGATCCGCCTGTCGACCGGCACGGGCGCCGTCCACTGGGCCTCGTTCCTGCGGGAGTTGGACCGGGAGCGCGCCGGGGCGCCGGCCCGGATCGTGGGCGACGGCTCGCCCGCGCTCGCTACCGCCGTGCGGCGGGTGTGGCCCGCAGGGGAGGGCGCGCCCCGTCCCGCCCTCTGGTACGACGAGCACCTGCTGCGCGAGGAGGCCAGGCGCATCTGCCAGGACCGCGGCCTCGACCGCAGGGAGGGCCGCCTGTGGCAGGCGCTCCAGCGGGGCTGGCGCGCCCGCGTCGACTGGGACCGCTTCGCCGCGGAGGTGCGCCGCCACGCCGTCCCCGAGCTGGACCGCTGGCTCGCCGTCGCCGGGCCCGTGATGGAGCGCCAGCTCGCGGAGCGGGACCGGGGCAGGCCCGTGTCCCGCCGCCCGGTACGCGCCGCGCTCGCCGAGCTCGAACGGCGGCTCGGCGCCCGCCGCGCCGCCTTCGGCAACCGGGCGCGCACCGAACGGCTGCTGCGGCTGATGGCACTCGACGTCTCCGGCATGGCGCGGGTGCACGCCTGGACCGACCTGATCTGCGTCTGGCTCGAACGCTCGGGCGGGCGTCCCACCTCTTCGCAGCGCCGCATCGCCGACCGCGGCGGACGGTCCTCGCTGCGCTCCCGGGCCGGTACGGGCGGTGCCCCCCATCACCCTGCTCCCTGAGGGAGTTGGGACACCCTTCACGGCCGGGCCGCCGGGCGCGCAGCCGCACCGTGCTGTCCAGGGGCGGCGCGGGAAGGGGCTCTCACCGTCATGTCAATGAAATGCGATGCCTGTTGACACCCGGAAAGGCCCCCGCGCATACTCGTTCGCATGAACCCGGTTGCTGACCTTCTCGTGCGGCGACGGTACCTGGACTTCGTTCTCTACAGCGGGGCCGTCTGTCGCTGACCGCGCACGCCCGGCGCGCACCTGCGCGCCGCGGCCCGATCCCCTACCGCCGCGGCGGACCGCTGGGATCCTGGACCTTCGAAGCGTCCCGCGCATCCGGCGACCACGGCTCCCGCGGGCGCCCGCGCGCCGCTGACCGGGCCTTCAACGACCGCCGTACGGCCGGGAATCACCCTTCACCGTGCGGTACAGCTCCGTGCCCTCACGCCTCCGTGCGGACGGCGGCCACCGCCCCTGCCCGTACCCACCGCGTCCCGCACGCCGCCCCTGCCGGCGCCCCACCGCACACACCGGTGGCGGGCGCCGCGCCAGGCGGTGCGGTCCCCGCCGCATCTTTCCGTGCCCTTCCCGTGCCCTTCCCGTGCCCGCGTACCCGGGTGACCGGCCCGCTCCGGGCCCCGGCCCCTCCCACCATCCGACCCCCGTCCGCCGCAGCGCCCGAGCAACGGAGGATTTCCCGTGCCCGCTTCAGCCGAGACCCCGAGGGGCTCGCGGAGCAGCCGTGTCCGCAGGCTGGTACTGCCCCTGGTCTCCATCGCGGCCGGCCTCGCGGTGTGGCAGCTCGTGATCACCGTCTTCAGCCCCAACCCGCTCGCCGTGGTCGGCCCGGCCCAGATCGCCAGGGACGCCGCCGGCCTGTTCGGCGCGGGCACGCTCGGGCCCGACATCGGTCTCAGCCTCGCCCAACTGCTCATCGGCCTCGCGATCGCCACAGCGGTGGGGGTGCCCGCAGGACTGCTGCTCGGCACCAGCCGCCCGCTCGCCGCCGCGCTCGGGCCCTGGGTGACCGCGCTCTACACGATCCCCGTGATCGCGGTGGCGCCGCTGGTCATCGTCGGCCTCGGCTTCGGCTTCACCGCCAAGGTCGCGATCGTCGCGGCCTCGGGGTTCTTCCCCCTCGTCATCAACACCCAGGCGGGCGCGGCCTCCGTCGTCGGCGGCGGACTGCGGGACGTGACCCGCGCGTTCCGCGCCAACTCCTTCGAGACGCTGTGCTTCCTCACCCTCCCCGGCACCACGCCCCACATCCTCACCGGGCTGCGACTGGCCATCGGCCGCGCCCTGATCGCGCTCGTCGCCGCGGACCTGTTCGGCTCCACCTCGGGCCTCGGCTACCTCATCATCTCCGGCCAGCAGAACCTCAAGACCGACGACGTCTACGTCGGTGTGGTCACGCTCAGTGTGATCGGCATCGTCCTCACCGCACTCGTCGCGTTCTTCGAACGCCGCGTGAACGAGGCCCGTACCGCCCGGACGGAGCAGGCATGAACACACTGGACGAACCGACCGCCGCCGCGGAACCGGTCATCGAGGTGCGCGGGGCGCACGCACACTACAGGACCGCCTCCGGGCCCCTGCCCGTGCTCGACGGTGTGGACCTGACCGTCGGACGGGGCGAGGTGCTCGCGGTCGTGGGCCCGAGCGGCTGTGGCAAGACCACACTGCTCAAGTCCCTCCAAGGCCTCGCCGCGCTCGACCGGGGCAGTGTCACACTCCAGGGGCGGCCGCCCGACGCGGGCAGCACCGACACCGGATACGTGTTCCAGCAGCCCTCGCTGTTCCCCTGGTGGAGTGTGCGCAAGAACATCGAGTTCGGGCTGCGGCTGCGGGCGCACAGCGGCCGGCCGAGCGCAGCGCGGCGCCGGGCGCGCGCCGACGAACTGCTCGAACTCGTGGGCCTCACCGGCTTCCACGACTTCAGGCCCGCCGCGCTCTCCGGCGGCATGCAGCAGCGGGTCAACCTCGCCCGCGCGCTCGCCACCGACCCGGTGGCCCTGCTGCTCGACGAACCGTTCAGCGCCGTGGACACCCTCACCCGCGAACGGCTCCAGCGCGTACTGTCCGAAACCCTGCACGCCCTCGGCACCGCGGCCGTCATCGTCACCCACGACATCCACGAGGCGGTGTTCCTCGGCGACCGCGTCGCGGTGATGAGCGAACGGCCAGGACGCATCGTGGAGACCTTCGAGGTCGACGGGAAGCGCCCGCGCACCGGGGAGTTCCAGCACGGCGAGTACCTCGCCGCCGTCAGCGCCCGTGTCTACCAGCGCCTACGGAGCGGTGACGAGCGGGCCAGCGCCTCCGAACTCGCCACGACCCGGGGACCGGTGGCCGCGCGGTCGCCGGAGCCCCGCCTACCTCTGAGAAAAGGCACCGCCGATGCGTGAACCGCATGCACCCGACGCAACGCCCCCACGGGCCGCCCGCCTCCCCGGCGGACCACGTGCCCGCGGCGCCCTCGCCCTCGCCGCGGCGGGCGCGTTGTCCGCCCTGCTCGCCGGCTGCGGTTCGGGCTCCGCCGCCTCGGACCATACCGGCGCGAAGGGCTCCGCGACCCGCCTCACGGTGCCCACGGCTTCCGTCTCCGCGGCCCAGGGAGCCTTCCAGTACACCCTGAAGAAGGGCTTCTTCCGGGGGAACGGGCTCTCCGTCACCACCCCGCTCTCCGCCGAGGGCCAGCTCAAGGCGGCCTTCGTGGCGGGCTCCGTCGCCTTCGACCAGCTCGCCGGCGGCGACGTGCTCGACCTGTACGCCAAACACGTGCCGATCACCACGATCGGCTGCGTCGCGAAGAACAACGGCTACTACGTCTACGCCCGCAAGGGGACCTCCTCGCTCGCCGCGCTCAAGGGCAGCACCGTCGGCGTGCCCTCGCTCGGCGGCGCGCCGCAGGTCGCCCTCCAGGCGTACCTGCGCTCCAAGGGACTCGCCCCTGACGCCGTGAAGTTCGTTGCGCTGGGCTCGATCCCCAATGTGCTCACCGCGCTCACGAGCGGGAAGGTCGACAGCGGCCTGCTCTCCACGCCCTTCAACTTCCGCGCGGACAAGGCGGGTCTGGCCAAGCTCGGCTACGCGCTCGGACCGCCGAGCCCCTACGTGGTCTCCACCGACTGGGCGAAGAAGAACCCCGAGGCGGTGACCGCGATCCTCAAGAGCCTGGCCGAGGGCGCCTGGTCGTACCAGACGCACAAGGCCGACGGGGTGAAGACGCTGGGCGCGTTCCTCCACCTCGACCCCGCCGAGCCGGCCGACGCGGCCACACTCGGCAAGAGCTTCGACGCCTACCTGCCACCGGTCCAGGCACCCGTCGGCCGGTGCGACACGGCGGACTTCGCACCGTACGTTCGCTACCAACCGGCCGCACAACAGGCCGCGTTGAAGAACCTCACCCCGCTCGTCGACAACTCCTACGTCAACGCCCTCGCCAAGCAGGGCTTCTACCAGGGCCTGCAGAAGACGTACGGCCCGCTGCCCAAGAACACCACCGTCGCGCAGGTCCTGCGCTGACGCCCGCGCCACCCGCGCGGTGCACGGCGCGCGGCGCACCCCACCCGTCCACCGGTTCAAAGGAAGGCCAGCCACCATGGCACTCAAGAAGATCGTCAGTGAGACGTCGAGCCCCGTCTTCTCCCTGCCCTACTTCGTCGCACGCGACGAGGGCTACTTCGCCGAGGAGGGGCTGGATGTCGAGCTGGTGCGCAAGGGCCGGCGCGAGGCGGTGCTCAAGCCCGTCGAGGACCACACCCTGATCTCCGCGTTCAGCGGCAACTCCGCCTTCGAGGCCGGTGACGCGTCCCTCTACCGCGCCTGCGAGTGGGGGCAGATCCGCCGCTCGTACGACAGCGAGGCGGGCGGCCAGGTCGTCAGCAAGCGCGCCGCGATCGGCAGCCAGGCCATCTTCGTCAGGCCCGACGACCCGGCCAACCACCCGCAGGACCTGGCGGGCCGCACCGTCGGGGTCAACTTCCACCACGGGTCCCACTACATCGGCATCCAGACCCTGGAGGGCTTCCTCAGGAAGGAGGAGATCAACATCGTCCATGTCGGCGGCCCGAAGGAGCGGTTCGAGGCGCTGCGCGACGGCAAGGTCGCGGCGGCCGCCGTGATGGAGCCGTGGATCACGGTCGCGGAGAAGCTCGGCTACAAGCTGATCGCCGAGGCGTTCTACGTCGGCGCCGAGATCGCCGCCCCCGGCATGGACCCGGAGACCTTCACGGCGATCCAGCGCGCGGTGATCAAGGCCGTGCACAAGATCAACGAGGACCCGAAGCCGTACCTGCACTACCTCATCGCGGACGTGCCCGAGGAGATCGTGCACCTCGACCCGTCCGACTTCCGCCGCGACCGGCTGCGGTACGCGGAGCCGGCGCCGTACCCGGTCGCCGAGTTCCAGCGCACGTACGACTGGATGGTCGACTGGGACCTCATCCCCGAGGACGCCGACTTCGGGCAGATCGTCGACAACCGCCTCCAGATCGCGCTCTGACGGCGGAGCCGGCGGCCGGGGCCGGCGCGCGAGGTCCGGTCGCCGGCCCCGTCAGCCAGGTCCCGCGCCGCACCACCTGCCCGCCCCTGGCAGAGAGCCGCGCGGTGAACGCCCGTACCGCCGCGAGCCCCACCCCCACCAGGAGCCTCACGAGCAGCATCGCCGCGTCGTGCCCCGACAGCGGCTGGTGCCCGGCGAAGGCGAGCGTCTCCACCGCGCTGAGCGGACCCGGCGCGACCGGCGGCCCCCTGCCGCCCGGCGGCCACGGGATCGCCGGGATGCGGGAGAGGGCACGCCTGGTCGGCGGCACGCCCGACGCGGGCGGACGAGAGGGAGTGCGGGGCGTGGAGTGCCGGTGCCCTATGAGTGGGCGGCCCGTCCGGGGGGTGGTGGCGGACGACCAGGCCGCCGTGCGCGACGGCCTCGTCACCGTCCTCGAACACGAGGGAGGAGGAGATCGAGGTCGTCGGCGCCGCGGCGGACGGCGCACAGGCCGTCACCGAACGCGCCGCCTCGCCCCCGCCGTGGTCCTGATGGACTTGCGGATGCCGGGCGTCGACGGCGTCGAGGCCACGCGGGCGATCGCGGGCTTCCCGCCGCCCGCGCCCGCGGTGCTGGTCCTGACCACCTACGCGGACGACGAGTCCCTCGTCGGCGCGCTGCGCGCGGGCGCCGCGGGATACCTCACCGAGAGCGCGGGCCGGGCGCAGACCGTCTCCGCGATCACCGCGACCGCGGACGGGCACAGGACCTTCGCGCCCGGGATCGCGTCGGTCATGGTGCGGGGCCGCTCGGTGCGCAGCGCCCTGGAGCGGGTCGCGGCCCGCCGCTTTCTCACCGTGCAGGAGACCAGGGTGCTCGAACTGATCGCGGACCGCCGTGGCGACCGTTCCGTGGCCGAGACCCTCTACGTCTCGGTCGCGACGGTGAGGACCCCTGTCAACAACCTGTTCGCGAAGCTGGGCGTGGCCAACCGCGCCGAGGCCGCGGCCCTGCTCGACCTTGAGCGGAACGCCGGCGCCTGACCCGCGCCGTACGCGGGGCGTGCGTACCCGGGGCGCCCGTGTCCGTACGCGGGGCGTCCGTACGCGGCTGTGCCCGTACGCGGGCCTCCCGCACGCGGACCGGGCACGCCTTGGGCCGTGGCCGCCCGGGTGCGAGACGCCCCGGGGCCCGCCGCGACGGCGTCGTGGATCCGGCCCGGGCGCGGGCGGCACCGAGCAGCCGGTACGCCTGCGCACGGCCAT
Source organism: Streptomyces tremellae (assembly GCF_039540215.1). NCBI lineage: Bacteria > Bacillati > Actinomycetota > Actinomycetes > Kitasatosporales > Streptomycetaceae > Streptomyces > Streptomyces tremellae. The sequence continues at coordinate 34,455 of NZ_BAABEP010000001.1, read as the reverse complement.
GCCGGACTCCGCGGCGCGGTACGACTCCCACGAGCCCGCTCTGCCGAGCCGAGCGTGGATGAGGCAAGCGGCACCCCTCCAGGTCTGTGCCCCCGTGGTGGTCCGTACCCGCGCACCCGGTTTCGAAAGGGTCGCGGCCGGCGCCGACATGATCGCGACGCAGGCGGCGATCACCCCGCTCGGCCGCTTGGCCGCGTCGGAGGAGGCGGCAGCGGTCTGGCTCTGCTCGGACGCCGCGGCCTACGCACCGGGACGGCGCTGTCGGCGGACGGCGGGAGGCGCGCGTGAAGGTCGTCGGGCGGCGCGGGCTGCCGCCGCGGTCCTGACCGCGCACGCAGGCCGGGGAGTCCGCCGACGCGGTGGTCGGGCGCCGGCGGGACAGGGCGCCGGACGTCGCCCTGCGCCTCGCGCGGCACGGCCGCCGCTCCCGGCCCCGCTCCGCTCCGCGGCAAGCGGCCGGTGGCGGCCGGGAGCAGGGCGCACGGAAGCGCGGGACGGGCCGGCGGCCGTACGCGCATGACCGCGGCGCGGCCATGTACTAGAGTTATCTCGACATCGAGATACTTGTCGAAGACGTACCGCGGCCTGCGACAAGGTAAGGCGACCCTAACTAAGTCTTACCTTAGCGGATCGGTGACGACTCGTGGCGGCAGCATGGCGGTAGTACGCGCACATCAAGAAGGAGACTGTCGTGTCGGCCAACAGCTTCGACGCCCGCAGCACGCTGCGCGTGGGCGACGAGTCGTACGAGATCTTCCGGCTGGACAAGGTCGAGGGCTCCGCGCGCCTCCCTTACAGCCTGAAGGTGCTCCTGGAGAACCTGCTGCGCACCGAGGACGGTGCGAACATCACCGCGGACCACATCCGCGCGATCGGCGGCTGGGACTCCCAGGCGCAGCCCAGCCAGGAGATCCAGTTCACGCCCGCCCGGGTGATCATGCAGGACTTCACCGGTGTGCCGTGTGTCGTGGACCTCGCCACCATGCGCGAGGCCGTCAAGGACCTCGGCGGCGACCCGGCGAAGATCAACCCGCTGGCCCCCGCCGAGCTGGTCATCGACCACTCCGTGATCGCCGACAAGTTCGGCACCAGCAACGCCTTCCAGCAGAACGTCGAGCTGGAGTACGGCCGCAACAAGGAGCGCTACCAGTTCCTGCGCTGGGGCCAGACCGCCTTCGACGAGTTCAAGGTCGTCCCCCCGGGCACCGGCATCGTCCACCAGGTCAACATCGAGAAGCTCGCCCGCGTCGTGATGGTCCGCGACGGCAAGGCGTACCCCGACACCCTGGTCGGCACCGACTCGCACACCACCATGGTCAACGGCCTCGGCGTCCTCGGCTGGGGCGTCGGCGGCATCGAGGCCGAGGCCGCGATGCTCGGCCAGCCCGTGTCGATGCTCATCCCGCGCGTCGTCGGCTTCAAGCTGACGGGTGAGCTCAAGCCCGGTACCACCGCCACCGACCTGGTGCTCACCATCACCGAGATGCTGCGCAAGCACGGCGTCGTCGGCAAGTTCGTCGAGTTCTACGGCGAGGGCGTCGCCGCGACCTCGCTCGCCAACCGCGCCACCATCGGCAACATGTCGCCGGAGTTCGGCTCCACCGCCGCGATCTTCCCGATCGACGACGAGACCCTGAACTACCTGCGCCTGACCGGCCGCAGCGACCAGCAGGTCGCGCTCGTCGAGGCGTACGCCAAGGAGCAGGGCCTCTGGCTCGACCCGAAGGCCGAGCCGGACTTCTCCGAGAAGCTGGAGCTCGACCTCGCGACGGTCGTCCCGTCGATCGCAGGACCGAAGCGCCCGCAGGACCGCATCGTCCTCGCCAACGCCGCCGAGCAGTTCAAGACGGACGTCCGCAACTACGTGGACACCGTGGACGAGGCGGGCAAGGAGTCCTTCCCGGCCTCCGACTCGCCGGCCGCGGCCAACGGAGTCCCGTCGAACCCGGTCAGCGTGACCTCGCCCGAGGGCGTGACGTACGAGCTTGACCACGGCGCGGTCACCGTCGCCGCGATCACCTCCTGCACCAACACCTCGAACCCGTACGTCATGGTCGCCGCGGCGCTCGTGGCCAAGAAGGCGGTCGAGAAGGGGCTGACCCGCAAGCCCTGGGTCAAGACCACGCTCGCGCCCGGCTCCAAGGTCGTCACCGACTACTTCGACAAGGCGGGCCTCACCCCGTACCTCGACAAGGTCGGCTTCAACCTCGTCGGCTACGGCTGCACCACCTGCATCGGCAACTCGGGTCCGCTGCCCGAGGAGGTCTCCAAGGCGGTCAACGAGCACGACCTGGCGGTCACCGCGGTGCTCTCCGGCAACCGCAACTTCGAGGGCCGGATCAACCCCGACGTCAAGATGAACTACCTGGCGTCCCCGCCGCTGGTCGTCGCGTACGCGCTGGCCGGCTCGATGAAGACCGACATCACCAGGGAGGCGCTGGGCCACGACGCCGAAGGCAACCCGGTCTTCCTCAAGGACGTCTGGCCCACCGAGGCCGAGGTGAACGAGGTCGTCGCCAGCGCCATCGGCGAGGACATGTTCAACAAGTCCTACGCGGACGTCTTCGCGGGCGACGCCCAGTGGCAGGCGCTCCCCATCCCGACCGGCGACACCTTCGAGTGGGACGCGGAGTCGACCTACGTCCGCAAGCCCCCCTACTTCGAGGGCATGGCGCACGAGCCGGCCCCGGTCGAGGACATCACGGGCGCCCGCGTCCTGGCGAAGCTCGGCGACTCGGTCACCACTGACCACATCTCCCCGGCCGGCGCCATCAAGGCCGACACCCCGGCCGGCCAGTACCTCACGGAGCACGGCGTCGAGCGCCGCGACTTCAACAGCTACGGCTCGCGCCGCGGCAACCACGAGGTCATGATCCGCGGCACGTTCGCCAACATCCGCCTGCGCAACCAGATCGCGCCGGGCACCGAGGGCGGCTACACCCGCGACTTCACCCAGGCCGACGCGCCGGTCTCCTTCATCTACGACGCTTCCCGCAACTACATCGAGCAGGGCATCCCGCTCGTCGTCCTGGCGGGCAAGGAGTACGGCTCAGGCTCCTCGCGCGACTGGGCCGCCAAGGGCACCGCCCTGCTGGGCGTCAAGGCCGTCATCGCCGAGTCCTACGAGCGCATCCACCGCTCCAACCTCATCGGCATGGGCGTCCTCCCGCTCCAGTTCCCCGAGGGCCGCACCGCGGAGTCCCTCGGCCTCACCGGCGAGGAGACCTTCTCCTTCACCGGCGTGACCGGCCTCAACGACGGCACCATCCCGTCCACGGTCAAGGTCACCACGGACTCCGGCGTGGAGTTCGACGCGGTCGTCCGCATCGACACCCCCGGAGAAGCGGACTACTACCGCAACGGAGGCATCATGCAGTACGTCCTCCGCAGCCTGCTGCGCAAGTAATCCCAGCCCCGCCCCGGCGCCCCCGCACCCCCAGGGTGCGGGGGCGCCGTGTCGGGTTCCCGAGGGGGCGGGTGGTCATCGGGTGTAGACATCGAGCGTGGACATGAGGCGTAGCCTGATTGTATGACCCATGGACTTTCGCGTCAGGACGCTCCGCCCGCACCCGCGCACCGGTTCCTCGTGCCGGGACTCGTGTTCATGGGCATGGTGGTGGCGGTGGTCAGCAGCCTCGGGGCGCCGCTGATCCCGACCATCGCGGAGACCGACCACATCTCGGTCAACGACGCCCAGTGGGCGCTCACCGTGACCTTCCTGGTGGCCGCGGTCGCCACGCCGCTGACCGGACGACTGGGGGACGGACCGCACCGGCGGCGCGTGATCATCGTGTCCCTGGCCGCGGTCACGGTGGGCGCGGTCCTCGCCGCGCTGCCGCTCGGCTTCGCCTACCTGCTCGTCGGGCGGGCGCTCCAGGGCATCGGCCTGGGGCTGACACCGCTCGGCATCACCGCCGTGCGCGACGCGCTGCCCGCCGAGCGCGCGCGGCCCGCCGCGGCCGTGCTCTCGGTGACGACGGTCGCGGGCGTGGGCCTCGGCTACCCCGTCACCGGGCTCGTCGCCCGGTTCGGCGGGTTGCACGCCGCGTTCTGGTTCGGCGCCGTCGTCAGCGCGCTCGGGCTGGTGGTCGCCGCCGTCGTCGTACCGTCCTCCGCGCACCGGCCCCGCAGGCCCGTCGACCTGGCGGGCGCCGTCCTGCTGGGTACCGCCCTCGTCGGGCTGCTGCTCTCGCTGAGCGAGGGCGAGAGCTGGGGGTGGACCTCGCCGCTGCTGGTCTGCGTCGTGGCCGGCTCGGTCCTGGTGCTCGCAGGCTGGGTCGTACGGGAGCTGCTCGCCGCCCACCCGCTCGTCGACCTGCGCCTGCTGCGCCGCCCCTCCATCCTCACCGCCGACGTCTCGGCGCTGCTCGCGGGCGTCGGGATGTACCTGCTGATCTCCCTGGTGACGCGCTTCGTGCAGACGCCGGTCAGCAGCGGGTACGGCCTCGGCGCCTCCGTCTTCGTCGCGGGCCTCGTCCTCGTGCCGTTCTCCGCCGCGAGCGTCGTCGCCACGCGGGTCACCCGCGCCCTGGTGACCCGGATACCCGCGGGCTCCGCCCTGGCGCTCGGCGCCGTCCTGATGCTGCTCGCGATGGCGGTGTTCAGCTACGCGCGCTCCACCATGGTGGAGGTCCTCGTCGTGATGGCGCTCGCGGGCCTCGGCGTGGGCGCGATCTTCGCGGTCATGCCCGGTCTCATCGTGGGTTCGGTGCCGGCGCAGGAGACCGGAAGCGCCACCAGCTTCAACCAGGTCATCCGGTACATCGGCTACGCGGCCGGCAGTACCATGAGCGCCGTGGTGCTTGAGGCCCACACCGCCCAGGGCCGCGACCTGCCGAGCGGCGCCGGCTACACCGACGGAGGGCTGATCGCGTGCGCGATGTGGATCGCCACCGCCCTCGCCGCCGTCCTGCTGCCCAGGCTGCGCGCCCGCACGTCGGCGGCCGTAGGGACCACCGGCGCACAGCACACTCCGCGGTCCGCCGCGGCGGACCCTGTACTCGCCGACGAGGGCCTCGCAGGCGCGGTGCCTGCCACCCCCGACCTGCCCCCGGCCGGCGGCCCGCGCTCGCGGGCCATGGAGGGCGCGGCGCCCGCCCCGTACGACCCCAGCGAGGACTGACCCCGTGACCGAACCGACCGGGCCCCGGCCCACCGCCGCCGAGGCCGCACCGCACGCCACCGAGCCCGCCGCAGGGCGTACCGCCCCGCGCCGCCGGGACGCGGCGGCCAGCCGCGAGCGACTGCTGCGGGCCGCGGGGGAGTTGTTCGGCGAGCGGGGCTACGACCGCACCACGGCCAGGGACATCGGCGAACGCGCCGGGGTCGACCCGGCGATGATCGCCCGCTACTTCGGCGGCAAGGCGCTGCTGTTCGTCGCCGTCCTGCGGGCCGAGGACCGCTCGGAGAGCTTCGCCGACCTCTTCGACGCCGACCGCCTCGCCGGGCTGGTCAGCCGCTTCGACCGGCAGGGCCCAGGGCCCGTCGCGCAGGTGGCGGTGCGGCCCTACGAGGACCCGGACGCGTACGCCGCCGCGGCGGCCGAGCTGGACCGCAGGGTCGTGGGACCACTGCGGGAGCGTTTCGTACAGGAGGGCGACGAACAGGCCGCGCTGCGCGCCGAACTGCTCACGGCCGCCTTCGTCGGCGTCGTCCTCGCGCGCCGCGCGGGCACCCTGCCGCACCTCGCCGCGGCCGACCGGGACGAGCTCCTGCCGCTGATCCGCCGCCTGCTCGACTGACGCCCGGCAGCGGGCCTCTCGGACCGCGCTGCCGCGCTCAGCACGTCCCGCCGCCGCGCCCGCTGACGGTCCAGGCCCACACGGCGCAGGCGAGGCCGAACAAGGCCAGAACCGCGCACAGCACCGTGTACGCCCCCTGGAAGACCATGACGCGCCCCCTCGGCGTGACAGATCGCTGCGGTCCCCGGCACCGGGACCCCGGGAAGTCCATTGTCCTCCCTTACGGAGGCCGTGTCCCCACGGTTCAGCGCTCCACACCTCGGATTGTGGTCAATCCGCTACCCGTTCACCGTCCGTTCAGCGAACCGAACCTTCCGGTCGGCCGCCTCCGGGGCTCCCGCGGCCTTGGCACCGGCGGCGGCACCGCGGCCGGCGAGGCCCGCCGCGCCGCCCGTGCGGCACGCTGCCGGCGCCCCGGGTCCCCTCCCACCATGCGCTCCGGCCCTTTTCCATGATCCGTAAAACGAAAAACGGATCCGTGAACACCGGTGGCGGGGATACGCGGGGAGGGGGATTCGTTGCCAGGACGCCCCTTTCTCCCCCTTTCCCGCCTTCCCTCCTTTCTCGCGCCCGCCGAACGCTTGGGCGGCGCTTTGCCTGCGCCGTATGTGTCCGGCACGCTTCTCCGGCGTTCGGCATACCGTCCGCGCCGGGGTGGGGCCGAACCCCGGGAGTGAGGCGCGGAGCATGATCGACATCCGAAGGGGCAGCGATGTCAAGGGTGTTGCAACGGGAAGATTTCACGAAACCGGGAATTCCGGAGGTGATTCGCGCCGAATCATTCATTCATCGGCCCACATTTCCGCGAGGTCTCGAACAGGGAAAGACTGCCGTCCGACTTTGCTTTCGATCTTGCTCACCCGGCGGGAAGTGGACTATACCTGTCGGCGTCCGCCCTGGTGTTTTCGCTGTGCGGACGGGGCCGGGGGAGGACCCGGGTGGACTCTGCCCGCAATCCGCCGGGCGGACCGGACCGCGCCCCGCGGCAGACCTTTTGGCGGTTCACCGCCCACGGACACCTGGGCACCCGGCACGACCAGCTTCGTAGACCCGCGGTGGCGGGGCCTTCGCCTCAGATGAGAAGGACGGCCGCGCGGCACACCGCCAGAGTCCTGGAGAAGGCGAGGACTAGAGCATGGCATCCACCTCCGCTCAGAGCGACGGGGGCCTCGGCCGCCGCGACGTGATCAAGCGGTCGGCGGCGCTCGGCGTGATCGGCGTGCCGGCGGTGAGCTTCCTGAGCGCCTGCGCGAGCGGCGGCGGGGACGACGGCGCGAGCAAGCCCGACAAGGGGAAGACGAGCGCGAAGAACCCGCTCGGGGTGAACGACACCGCCCCGCTCGACTTCGTGATCTTCGACGGCGGCTTCGGCACCGAGTACGCCAAGGACGCCACCGCGCTCTACCGCAAGAGCTTCCCCGAGGCGAAGATCACCCTCACGCCCACCCAGAAGATCCAGACCCAGCTCCAGCCCCGCTTCAACGGCGGCACCCCGCCCGATCTGATCGACAACTCCGGTGCCGAGCAGATGGACATGGGTGTCCTCGTGGGGCAGAAGCAGCTCTCCGACCTCACCCCGCTGATGGACGCGCCCTCGGTCGACGACCCCTCCAAGAAGGTCCGCGACACGCTGCGGCCCGGCGTCCTGGAGATGGGTCAGTTCAACGGCGAGCAGGTCTACGTCATGAACTACGCGTACACGGTCTACGGCGTCTGGTACTCCCAGACCGCGCTCGACCGCTTCGACGCGCGGTACCCCGAGACCTGGGACGACATGCTGGCGCTGTGCGCCAAGGCCAAGAAGAAGGGGGTCGCGGGCTGGACGTACGCGGGCAAGTACCCCTACTACATCCCCTTCTCGCTGTTCCCCTTCATCGGCAAGATCGGCGGCCGAGAGGTACTCGACGCGATCGACAACCTGGAGCCGAACTGCTGGAAGGCGCCCGCCGTGAAGGCCGCCTTCGACGCCTACTACGAGCTGTACGCCAAGGGGTACATCCTCAAGGGCACCCCGGGGCTCGACCACATCCAGTCGCAGACGGCGTGGACCCAGTACAAGGCGCTGTTCATCCCCAACGGCTCCTGGGTGGAGAACGAGGCGGCGAAGACCACGCCCAAGGACTTCCGGATGAAGGTCTCCGCGCCCTCCAGCCTCGACGCCCACGACAAGCTGCCCTTCGGCACCATCTGGGCCGCGGGCGGCGAGCCGTACATCGTCCCGGCGAAGGCGAAGAACCCGCTCGGCGGGATGGAGCAGCTGCGCGTCATGCTCAGCGAGGCGTCCTCGCGGAACTTCACGCGGAAGGTGAAGTCGCTCAGCTCCTTCAACGGCGGCACCGAGGGACTCAGGCTCACCAGCGCCCTCCAGTCCGGCGTGGACGCGCTGAAGAAGGCGGGTTCCAACGTCCTCAACCCCCGCCTCCAGGACTGGTACGTCGACCTGATGAAGCAGAAGATCGGCGTCGGCGCGCTCGGCGAGATGATGGCCGGCCGGATGACCCCGGCCGAATGCGTCAAGAAGTGCCAGGAGTTCACCGACGCGGCCGCCAAGGACTCGTCCATCACCCACTACAAGCACCAGTAGGGCGGTACGCCGGGCCGGGGTGCCCCGAGCGCGCCCCGGCCCAGGGACCGTACCGGTCCCCGGCCGCCGCGGTGCCCGGCAGCTCCCGGGCACCGCGGCGCGCCGTCGGGCGGTGTCCGCACAGGATTCGGGGTCGGGAGACATGCAGCACGGCAAGTACCGGTTCATCGCGGGGTTCCTGATCGTGCCCCTGGCGTTGTACGCCATCTTCGTCATCTGGCCGTTCATCCAGTCGATCTACTACTCGTTCACCGACTGGACCGGCCTCAGCCCCCAGTTCTCGGTGACCGGACTCGACAACTACCGGCGGATGATCCACGACAGCACGTTCTGGGCGTCGTTCCGGCACAGCGTGGTCTATGTGCTGGTGCTTCCCGTGGTGGTGCTGGCGATCGCCCTGTTCCTGTCCTTCATGCTCAACGTCGGGGGCCGCAGGCGGAAGGGCGCGGCCGTCTCCGGCGTCCGGGGCGCGCCCTTCTACAAGATCGTCTACTTCTTCCCGCAGGTGCTCTCCATCGCCATCGTGGCCCTGCTGTTCCAGTTCCTCTACAACCCCGACAGCGGGGCGCTCAACGCCTTCCTGAGCGCGGTCGGCCTCGACGGCGTGCAGCCGGAGTGGCTCGGCGACCCCGGGCTCGCGCTGTGGTGCGTGATGGCGGTCCTGATGTGGAGCCAGATCGGCTTCTTCGTGGTGCTGTTCTCCGCGGGCATGTCGTCCATCCCGAAGGACTTCTACGAGGCGGCGCTGCTCGACGGCGCGGGACGGGCCACCACGTTCTTCCGGATCACCCTGCCGCTGCTGTGGGACACCGTGCAGTCGGGCTGGGTCTACATGGGCGTGCTGTCCCTGGGCGCCGAGGCGTTCGCGGTCACCCAGATCATGACCGTGGGCCCCGGCGGACCCGCTGATTCCACCAACGTCCTGAGCCTGTACGTCTACCAGAAGGCGTTCCGCGACGGCCAGGCCGGCTACGCGACCTCGATCGGTGTCGCCCTGCTCATCGTCACCCTGGTCTTCGCCGGCGGTGTGCTGCGCCTGGGCCGACGCGAACGGCTGGAGTACTGAATGACGACCGATGCCTCCCCCCAGCCCGCCGAGGCCGCGCCGCCCGCGCCGGGGACGCGGCCGGTGCCCCGCGGCGCGGACCGCGAGAAGAAGACCGGCGGGGGGCTGAACGTCTTCTCCCACGGCATCCTGGTGCTCTGGGCCGTCCTGGTGGTGATGCCGCTGCTGTGGGCGGTGATGACGTCGTTCAAGGACGACAAGTCCATCTTCACCTCCCCCTGGTCGCTCCCCGACCGCCTGCACTTCGAGAACTGGTCGCGCGCCTGGGAGCAGGCGCACATGAGCGACTACTTCCTCAACACCGTGATGGTCGTCGCCTGTTCGCTTTTCGGCACGCTGCTGCTCGGCTCGATGGCGGCGTACGTGCTGGCCCGGTTCGAGTTCCCAGGCAACAGGTTCCTCTACTTCCTGTTCATCGGCGGGATGAGCTTCCCGGTGATCCTGGCGCTCGTGCCGCTGTTCTACGTGATGCAGAACCTGGCGGTCCTCAACACGATCCACGGGCTGATCCTGGTCTACATCGCGTACTCGCTGCCGTTCACGGTCTTCTTCCTCACGTCCTTCTTCCGGACGCTGCCGACCTCGGTCGCCGAGGCGGCGATCATCGACGGCGCCTCGCACACCCGCACGTTCTTCCAGGTCATGCTGCCGATGGCCCGGCCCGGTCTGATCAGCGTGGGAATCTTCAACTTCCTCGGGCAGTGGAACCAGTACCTGCTGCCCACGGTCCTGAACACCAGCCCCGACCACAAGGTCCTCTCCCAGGGCCTGGTCGAACTCGCCACGAGCCAGGGGTACAAGGGCGACTACTCGGGTCTGTTCGCCGGGCTGGTCATGGCGATGCTGCCGGTGCTCGCCGCCTACATCGTCTTCCAGCGGCAGGTGGTCGCGGGACTGACCGCGGGCGCGTTGAAATAAGGTCAGGCGCGACAACGCCCACCGGCCGCGGTCGGCGGGCGTTTCGCCGCGCTCCGGGCGTTTCGTCCCGCACGGGCGTCGCTCAAGGTCTTGACGGGAGGCCGCACCAAACGCTGAGCTAAGGGTTCACAAGTTGGAGATACGTCGGGGTCTCAGTGACGCGGCCCCGCGAAAGGCGGCCGTCGCGTCGCCCGCCAGGGGCAGGAGTGGATGAGCCGTGGAGACTCCGGGGTCGCAGTCGTCGCTGCACCGGGCCAACCTCGAACGGGTCGTGCGCGCGGTGCGCATGGCCGGCTCGCTGACGCAGGCCGAGATCGCCAGGAGCACCGGCCTGTCCGCCGCCACGGTCTCCAACATCGTCCGGGAGCTCAAGGACGGCGGCACGGTCCAGGTCACCCCCACCTCGGCGGGCGGCCGCAGGGCGCGCAGCGTCTCGCTCAGCGCCGACGCGGGCATCGTGCTCGGCGTCGACTTCGGCCACACCCACCTGCGCGTGGCGGTCGGCAACCTCGCCCACCAGGTGCTCGCGGAGGAGTCGGAGCCGCTCGACGTCGACGCCTCGTACGTGGACGGCTTCGGCCGCGCGGAGACCTGGTCGAGCGGCTGATCACGACCACCGGCATCGACCGCACGAAGATCGTCGGCGCCGGGCTCGGCGTCCCGGGTCCGATCGACGTCGAGTCGGGCACGCTCGGCTCCACCGCCATACTCCCCGGCTGGAGCGGCATCAACCCGAGCGAGGAGCTCGCCGCGCGCCTCGGCGTCCCGGTGTACGTGGACAACGATGCCAACCTCGGCGCCCTGGGCGAGATGGTGTGGGGCAGCGGGCGGGGCGTGCGGGACCTCGCGTACATCAAGGTCGCCAGCGGTGTCGGCGCGGGCCTCGTCATCGACGGCACCATCTACCGGGGCCCCGGCGGTACCGCGGGCGAGATCGGGCACATCACCCTGGACGAGGCGGGCCCCGTGTGCCGCTGCGGCAACCGCGGATGCCTGGAGACCTTCACCGCGGCCCGCTACGTGCTGCCGCTCCTCCAGCCGAGCCACGGGACGGAGCTGACCATGGAGCGGGTGGTCCAGCTGGCCCGCGACGGCGACCCCGGCTGCCGCCGGGTCGTCGCCGACGTCGGCCGGCACGTCGGCAGCGGCGTCGCCAACCTGTGCAACCTCCTGAACCCCTCCAGGGTGGTGCTCGGCGGCGATCTGGCGGAGGCTGGGGAACTGGTGCTCGCGCCCATCAGGGAGTCCGTGTCGCGCTACGCCATTCCCAGCGCGGCCCGCCGCCTTTCCGTGCTCCCCGGCGCCCTGGGCGGGCGGGCCGAGGTGCTCGGCGCGCTGGCCCTCGTACTGAGTGAGATGGGCGATTCGACCCTGCTGGAAAGCGCCCTTCCGGCCTCCACTCCTGCCTTCACTTAGATAACGAATGGCACCGTTGTCATCTCGTTAAGGATTTACTCCTTGACGCCGCCCGTTTGGCCGAGTTGACTTCCTGCCACCTCGGCCGCAGCGACGCGGCCTCGTCAGGGAGGTTTTTCGAAGTGAACGCTCAGATGCGTCGTGCTGCGATGGCCGCGTCGGCCACCGCGATGGCCGTCCTTCTCGCCGCCTGCGGCAGCGCCAAGCAGTCCGGCGGCAGCGGCGGGGACTCGGGCAAGAAGAAGTCCTCCTCGGACGCCATCACGGTCGGCCTGCTGCTCCCGGAGAACAAGACCGCGCGCTACGAGGCGCTCGACCGCCCGCTGATCACCAAGCGCATAGCCGACCTCACCGACGGCAAGGGCAAGGTCGTCTACGAGAACGCCCAGCAGGACGCGACGACCCAGACACAGCAGATGTCCACGCTGATCACCCGCAAGGTCGACGTGATCATCCTCGACTCGGTGGACTCGAAGTCGATCGCCTCCTCGGTCCAGAAGGCCAAGGACGCCGGCATCCCGGTCGTGGCCTACGACCGCCTCGCGGACGGCCCCGTCGACGCGTACACCTCCTTCGACAACACCGAGGTCGGCCGCGTACAGGCCAACGCGCTGGTCAAGCAGCTGGGCTCGAAGGCCAAGAGCGGCAAGATCGTGATGATGAACGGTGCCATCACGGACCCGAACGCGAAGCTGTTCAAGAACGGCGCGCTGCCGATCCTCCAGAAGGCCACGAGCATCGGCAAGCAGTACGACACCCAGGACTGGGACCCGAACAACGCCAACGCCAACATGGCCGCGGCCATCCAGGCCCTGGGCAAGAACAACATCGTCGGCGTCTACTCCGCCAACGACGACATGGCCGGCGCCATCATCCAGGCCATGAAGTCCGCGGGCATCGACCCGGAGAAGGTCCCGGTCACGGGCCAGGACTCCACGCTCACCGGTGTGCAGCGCATCCTCGCGGGCACGCAGTTCATGAGCGTCTACAAGTCCTACCCGCAGGAGGCGGCCATCGCCGGCCAGCTGGCCGTCGCGCTCGCCCAGGGCAAGTCCGTGGACTCCATCGCCCCGGACTCCAGCAACAGCGACACCACGAAGAACGTGCCCACCAAGATCGTCCCGGTGGTCGCCCTGACCAAGTCCAACATCAAGGACACGGTCCTGAAGGACAAGATCTACAAGCTGTCGGACATCTGCACCCCGACGTACGCCGCCGCCTGCAAGGCCAACGGCCTCCAGTGAGCCGGCCGTGAGGGCGCGGGGACCCCGTCCCCGCGCTTCTCCGCACAGCCTGTCCGGCGCCCCGCTCGACCACCGCCCCGCAAGCAGCAGCGACGGGGCGCCGGACGGAACTCCCCACCCCCTGCCGCCGCGTACCGGCGGTGGGCTCGCGCATGCTCTGCTCGACCTCCGCGCCACACCCCCGGCGCGGCATCCCCGCCGGTCAGGCGGCGAAGGAGATGGTTCACGTGACCGCTACGCCCGTGCTGGCGTTGCGAGGGGTCTACAAGCGGTTCGGTGCCGTACAGGCGCTCACCGACGTCGACCTTGAGATCCATGCCGGCGAGGTGGTCGCCCTGGTGGGCGACAACGGCGCCGGAAAGTCCACGCTGGTCAAGACGATCGCCGGCGTGCACCCCATTGACGAGGGTGTCATCGAGTGGCAGGGCGAGAAGGTCGCCGTCGACCGGCCGCAGGACGCCCAGCACCTGGGCATCGCGACCGTCTACCAGGACCTCGCGCTCGCCGACAACATCGACGTCGTGGGCAACCTCTTCCTCGGCCGGGAGATCCGCCGCTGGGGCGTGCTCAACGAGGTCGAGATGGAGCGCCGCTCGCGCGAGCTCCTCGACTCGCTCTCCATCCGCATCCCGAGCGTGCGCATCCCGATCGCCTCGCTCTCCGGCGGTCAGCGCCAGGTCGTGGCGATCGCCCGCTCGATGCTCGGTGAGCCGAAGCTCGTGATCCTCGACGAGCCCACCGCCGCCCTCGGCGTGGAGCAGACCGCCCAGGTGCTCGACCTCGTCGAGCGGCTGCGCGCCCGCGGCCTCGCGGTCCTGCTCATCAGCCACAACATGGCCGACGTCAAGGCGGTCGCCGACCGGGTCGCGGTCCTGCGCCTCGGCGGCAACAACGGCGTCTTCGACGTCAGGACCACGTCGCAGGAAGAAATCATCGCCGCCATCACCGGCGCCACGGACAACGCCGTGACCCGGCGCGCGTCCCGTACCGCGGAGGTTCAGAAGTGAGCATCGACAAGACCTCCGCGCCGCGGCACGAGGCCGTCGACGCGCCGGAGGCCGCCCAGGGCGCCGTCACGGCCGTCGACCCCCGGCTGCTCGTGCAGGAGCAGGGCATCAGCGGGTACGTCACCGAGTTCAAGCGCAAGATCAAGGCCGGTGAGCTGGGTTCCATACCCGTCATCATCGGTCTGATCCTGATCGCGGCGATCTTCACCAGCCTCAACTCCAGCTTCCTCGGGGCCGGGAACATCACCGACATCCTCGTGCAGATGAGCGGTACCGGGCTGATCGCCACCGGCATCGTCTTCGTGCTGCTGCTCGGCGAGATCGACCTGTCCGTCGGCTCCGTCAGCGGTCTGGCGAGCGCCATCTTCGCGGTGCTCGGCGTCACGCACGGGATGAACAACGTCCTGGCCCTGGTCATCGCGCTGGCCTCCGGCGCGGTCGCCGGCGCCATCCACGGCTTCTTCTTCGCCCGTATCGGCGTCCCCGCGTTCGCCGTGACCCTGGCGGGCCTGCTGTTCTGGAGCGGCCTGATGCTCCAGGTGCTCGGCCCGGCCGGCACCATCAACATCCCGAACGACAACATCGTCTACAAGCTGGAGAACTACTTCTTCAGCGACGTGGCGGCGGCCTACATCCTGGCCATCGTGGCCGTGGCCGTCTACTTCTGGGCGTCGTTCTCGCAGAACCGCAGCAGGCAGAAGGCCGGCATCCCCTCCCGCCCGCTGAGCGACACCATCCTGCGCACGGTCCTCGTCGCCATCGCCGCCTTCGGCGTCGCGGTCATCTTCAACCAGTACAAGGGCCTGCCGCTGGCGGTCGTGATCTTCATCGGCCTGCTGGTGATCACCGACTTCGTGCTCCGCAGGACCACGTACGGCCGGAAGATCTTCGCGCTCGGCGGCAGTGTCGAGGCGTCGCGCCGCGCCGGTATCAACGTGACCCTGATCCGGATCTCGGTCTTCACGATCTCCGGCGGCTTCGCGGCGCTCGGCGGCCTGTTCCTGGCCTCCCAGATCGCCGCCGCCAACCAGGGCGCGGGCGCGGGCAACCTGCTGATGAACTCGATCGCCGCGGCGGTCATCGGCGGCACCAGCCTCTTCGGCGGCCGCGGCCGGACGTGGAACGCCCTGCTGGGTGTCCTCGTGATCATCTCCATCCAGGTCGGCCTGGGCATCCAGGGCGTCGCGGCGCCCATCGTGTCCATGGTCACCGGCGCCGTCCTGCTGGCCACCGTGGTCATCGACGCGATCACCAGGAAGACGCAGAGGAGCGCGGGTCGCGCCTGACCGCGGTCCCGCAGCCCGTGCCCGGCGCCCCGCAGGCGCCGGGCACGGGCATGTCCGGGGCACGTGCCCCCGCCGGGGTCCGACGGGGCACGCGCGTTCGAATGGTGATGCACAAGAGCACCCGTGCCCGCAAGGGATTCCCGCCCTCTACAACCGATGGTGTGACACACAAACGCGCCGCCCGGCCGACGCCGCCTCCGGCGGAACATTAGAATCAGCGGATCGGCAGAGCTCGACCGGTTCAATCGCAAGGAGGCACGGGTGCCGTTGCTGACCCACATCAAGGGACCGCGGGATCTGGACCGCCTCGACCCCGAGCAGCTCAGGCAGCTCGCGGACGAGATCAGGACGTTCCTCGTCGACGCGGTCTCCAAGACCGGCGGCCACCTCGGGCCCAATCTGGGTGTCGTGGAACTCACCATCGCGCTCCACCGGGTGTACGACTCGCCGAACGACAGGATCCTGTTCGACACCGGCCACCAGTCCTATGTGCACAAGCTCCTCACCGGCCGTCAGGACTTCACCAAGCTCAAGGGCAGGGGCGGCCTCTCCGGCTACCCCTCGCGCGCCGAGTCCGAGCACGACGTGATCGAGAACTCGCACGCCTCCACGGTCCTCGGCTGGGCCGACGGACTCGCCAAGGCCAACCGCGTCCTGAAGAAGGACGACAGCGTGGTCGCCGTCATCGGCGACGGCGCGCTCACCGGCGGCATGGCCTGGGAGGCGCTGAACAACATCGCCGCGGCCAAGGACCGTCCCCTCGTCATCGTCGTCAACGACAACGAGTGGTCGTACGCGCGCACCACCGGCGGCCTCGCCAACCACCTCGCGACCCTGCGCATCTCGGACGGCTACGAGCGCTTCCTCGCCCGCGGCAAGGACCTCCTGGAGCGCACCCCGGTCGTCGGCAGGCCGCTCTACGAGACCCTGCACGGCGCCAAGAAGGGCCTCAAGGACTTCGTCGCCCCGCAGGGCATGTTCGAGGACCTCGGGCTCAAGTACATGGGCCCCATCGACGGCCACGACGTCGAAGCGGTCGAATCGGCGCTGATGCGGGCGAAACGCTTCGGCGGGCCCGTCATCGTCCACTGCATCACCGAGAAGGGCCGCGGCTACACCCCGGCGGAACAGGACCCGACCGACCGCTTCCACGGAATCGGCCCGATCCACCCGGACACCGGCCTGCCGATCTCGGCGGGCGGCGCCGACTGGACCTCGGTGTTCGGCGAGGAGATGCTCAAGCTCGGCCAGGAGCGCGACGACATCGTCGCCATCACCGCCTCGATGCTGCACCCGGTCGGCCTGACCAAGTTCGCCGAGGCGTTCCCCGACCGCGTCTACGACGTCGGTATCGCCGAGCAGCACGGCGCGGTCTCCGCGGCGGGCCTCGCCACCGCGGGGCTGCACCCGGTCTTCGCCGTCTACGCGACCTTCCTCAACCGCGCCTTCGACCAGGTCCTGATGGACGTCGCGCTGCACCGCTGCGGCGTCACCTTCGCGCTCGACCGGGCCGGCATCACCGGCACCGACGGCCCCTCGCACAACGGCATGTGGGACATGTCGATGCTCCAGGTCGTGCCGGGCCTCAGGATCGCCGCGCCGCGCGACGCCGACCAGGTGCGCGCCCAACTGCGCGAGGCCGTGCAGGTCGAGGACGCGCCGACCGTGGTGCGGTACTCCAAGGGTGCGGTGGGGCCCGCTGTCGCGGCGGTCGGCCGGATCGGCGGCATGGACGTGCTGCACCGCCCCGCCGAGGGCACCGGCACGCCCGACGTGCTCCTCGTCTCGGTGGGTGCCCTCGCGCCGATGTGCCTTGAGGTCGCCGCGCTCCTGGACAAGCAGGGCATCTCGACCACGGTGGTCGACCCGCGCTGGGTCAAGCCCGTCGACGAGGAGATGGTGCCCCTCGCCGAGCGCCACCGCGTCGTGGTGACCGTCGAGGACAACATCCGCACCGGCGGCGTCGGCGCCTCGGTCGCGCAGGCGCTCAGGGACGCGGGTGTCGACATGCCGCTGCGGGACTTCGGCATCCCCGAGCGGTTCCTCCAGCACGCCTCCCGTAAGGAGATCATGGCCGAGATCGGCCTGACGGCACCGGACATCGCCCGCCAGGTGACCGGCCTGGTCGCGCGCCTCGACGGCAGGCTGATCGAGACGGGCGAGATCGCCCGCGACTGACCGCGCCCACCCCCGGCCGCCGTGCGGACAGGCACTCGCTGTCCGCACGGCGGCCGGGGTCTTTTCCGCGTCCCCGCGTCCCCGCGTCCCCGCGTCCCCGCGTCCCCGCCGTGGCAGGGCCCGCCCCGCTCGCCGTACGGGTGGTCCGTCCGGTCCGAACGTGTGAATTCCTGCCTTTTCCGCGGGATGCGAGTCCCCGGCTCTCGATCATTACCGGGTTGGACGCGCACACGGAAGGACGTACGTGAGTACTCAAGGTGGAACGAATGAGACGCGCAGCGCTCTCTTCCGCACCAAAACGGTCGAGCAGTCCATCAGGGACACCGAGGAGCCCGGCCAGCGGCTCAGGAAGTCCCTCTCCGCGCTCGACCTCACCGTCTTCGGTGTCGGCGTCATCATCGGAACGGGCATCTTCGTCCTGACGGGCCAGGTCGCCAAGGAGAACGCGGGCCCCGCGACGGCGCTCGCCTTCGTCGTCTCCGGCATCGTCTGCGCGCTCGCGGCACTGTGCTACGCGGAGTTCGCGTCGACGGTGCCCGTCGCGGGATCCGCCTACACCTTCTCGTACGCCTCACTCGGCGAGCTGCCCGCCTGGATCATCGGCTGGGACCTCATCCTCGAACTCGCCCTCGGCGCCGCCGTGGTGGCCGTCGGCTGGTCCGGCTACATCCAGTCCTTCCTGAGCAACGCGGGCTGGAACATGCCGGCCGTGCTCACCGGCACGCACGACGGGCGCTTCGGCTTCGACGTGCTCGCCTGCGCCCTGATCCTCGTGCTGACCGGCATCCTCGTGGTGGGCATCAAGCTCTCCTCGATGGTCACCAACGTCATCGTCGCCGTGAAGATCGTGGTGGTCCTCCTCGTCATCGTCGTCGGCGCCTTCCTGATCACCGGCTCCAACTACCACCCCTTCGTCCCGCCGACCCAGCACCCCTCGGGCCTCAAGGGCTTCGATGCGCCGCTGATCCAGCTGATGGCCGGCTTCACACCCGGGAACTTCGGCGTCTTCGGCATCTTCAGCGCAGCGGCGATCGTCTTCTTCGCCTTCATCGGCTTCGACATCGTCGCCACGGCGGCCGAGGAGACCCTGCGGCCCCAGCGCGACGTCCCGCGCGGCATCCTCGCCTCGCTGTTCATCTGCACCCTGCTGTACGTCGCCGTCTCCGTCGTGGTCACCGGGATGCAGAAATACACCCGCCTCTCCGTGGACGCGCCCCTGTCCGACGCCTTCAAGGCCACCGGGCACCCGTTCTGGTCCGGCGTCATCAGCTTCGGGGCCGCGGTCGGGCTGACCTCGGTCTGCATGATCCTGCTGCTCGGCCAGAGCCGGGTGTTCTTCGCGATGAGCCGCGACGGGCTGCTGCCGAAGGCGTTCTCACAGATCCACCCCCGCTTCGGCACGCCGTACCGGACCACCATCCTGCTCGGTGTCGTGGTCGCGGTCGTCGCCGGCCTCACCTCCATCTCCGAGCTGGCCAACCTCGTCAACATCGGCACCCTCGCGGCCTTCGTGGTGGTCGCCGTCGGCGTCATCATCCTGCGCCGCACCCGCCCCGACCTGCCCAGGGCTTTCCGCACCCCGCTCGTGCCGTGGGTGCCGGTCGCCTCGGTCGCCGCCTCGCTGTGGCTGATGCTCAACCTGACCGCGGAGACCTGGCTGCGGTTCGCGATCTGGATGGCCGCGGGCTTCGTCATCTACTTCCTGTACGGCATCAGGCACAGCCGCGCGGGCCGCGGCCTGCCGCCCGCGCCCGAGGCCCCGCCGCGCCCCTGAGGAAACGCCGGCGAAAGCCCCCGGGGCAGGTCAGGGCACCCGCACCTCCGCGAGCAGCGCCCGCGCCTTCTGGGCGGACAGCCCGTCCCCGAGCGGCGCGAAGAACGCGTCCGAGGGCGCCGCCTCCAGGGCGAGGCGCTCACCGCCCCGCCAGTCCGCGTCGAAGCCGAGCCGCCACGAGTGCAGGAAGGTCCGCGACCCTGCCTGCGCGGCGGCCCGGTCGAACAGCGGGTCGCCGAGCACCGGATGGCCGGTCCACGCCAGGTGCACCCGGATCTGGTGCCGCCGCCCCGTCACCGGCCGCGCCACGAGCAGCGAGTGCCGCGGCCCCTCGTACACCCGCCGGAACAGCGTGGTCGAGGGATACCTGCGGGTGTCGAGGAGATCCTCATCCGCCGCCCACCACCGGCCGTGCGGCCCCTCGCGCTCCGTGCGGATCGCCTCGCGCGGCGCCGCGATCCTGACGCGGTTCTTGCGGCCGACGCTCAGCGGCAGCTCGATCGTGCCCTCGTCGGGCAGCCCGACCGTCTCCGTCACCACCAGATAGGCCTTGTCGACCGTCCGCTTGTTGAACTGCCGGGTCAGACCGCCGTGCCGGGACAGGTCCTTCGCGAACAGGATGACGCCCGACGTGGCCTTGTCGATCCTGTGCACGGGAAAGAGCCGCTCACCGGCCTCCCCGGCCAGCTCCACGACGTCCGTGTCGTGCCGCTCGCCCATCACGGAGATCCCGGACGGCTTGTCCAGGGCGAGGATCGCCTCGTCCTCGGCCAGGAGCGAGGACGTCCGCAGGTCGCGCCAGTTCCAGTCGGTCGTGCCCATGTTCAGTAGCGTACGCCGCGCGGCCCCACCCGCCCGGCGCCGTGCGCCGCCACCCTGCGCAGCAACTCCCGGTCCGCCGTGGCCACCAGGCAGGGCCGCCCCTCGGCCGCGGCGGCCGCGGCGAGCTCCACGATCAGGTCGTCGCCGCTGCCGGGCGCCGACGCGACCCGCACCCCCGGCACCGGCTCCACACCGCGCGCCGCGCCCTCCACCACGAGCAGCCGCTCCACGGGACCCGGATGGCCCGGCACACCGCGCCCCTCGGCGGCGGCCGACGCCAGGGCGTCGCGCAGCCGCTCCGCCGCGCCCCTGCGGTCCCGCCACCAGCCGTCGGGAACGGAACCCACCACGTTCGCGCCGTCGACGATCAACAAGGTCAGCACCCCGGCAGCCTGACACACCGCCGTGCCGCGCCCCCGGTTAGGATCGGCTGACTCACAACCACCGCCCCGCCCCGACCGGGCAGGGGAGGCGGTATCCACGGGAAGGTGGTGGCGGCGGGCCATGGCGCTGCGGTCGGCACGTACGTCGAAGAGAGCGGACGGCGGGAGCCGGGCACCGGCCGGACAGCAGCCGCACACCAGGGGCCGCGGCGCCCCCGCCGGCCCCGGCGACCTCCCCGAGCCCGTCTCGGGTGCCTGGCTGCTGCGCGGCAAGACCGGCAGGCTCACCGCGTACGCGCACACCGGCGACAGCCTCCTGTGGTGGACCGAGACGGCCGTCGGCGGCCCGCGGTGGACGGGCCCCGGGCGGCTCGGGCTCCCCAGCCGGGGCACCGTGCTGAGCATGGCGGCGACCCAGACGACCGAGGGGTACGTGCACCTGGTGGCGCTGCGCCGCCGCCCCGCCCCCGAGGGCGGCACGGCGCCCATCGACTTCGTGCACGCCGTCCAGTACCAGACGGGGCGCGCGCTGCGCGACTGGCAGAGCATCGGCAGCCCCTACCGCGACCACGCCAAGGCGGCCCGCATGGGCGCGCCGTCCGCGCTCACCGACGCCAAGGGCAGCCTGCACGTATACGTGCGCAACGCCGAGGGCCGCGTCTCCTACCGGCAGCAGAGCCCCAAGGGCCGCTTCGAGAACTGGGAGAGCGCCCGCGTCGAGGGTGTCCCCGTGACCGGGCAGGTCCACACCGCGCTGCGCGACGACGGGGTCATCGAGGTCTACGGCCCCGCCGCGGGCCGGGTCCTGCACTGGCGGCGCCCCACCCACGACGCCGCGTTCGCCCGCGTCGAGGACGAGGAGCCCGGGGCCGCGCTCCAGCCAGGATCGCTCTCCTCCGAGCGCACCGGTCCCGGCCGCCTCACCTGCTACTGGCGCGACGGCGCCACCACCCGGGTCCGCGCCTGGCGCCCCGGTGCTGACCCCGCCGACCTCGGCGGCCCCGGCAGCGGCCCGCTGTCCGTGCTGCGCACCCCGGTCGACGGCGTGGACTGCGTGATCCTCGCCGGGCAGGGCAAGGACGGCAGGCCCGCGCTGGCCGCGTACCCCACGGAGGACGAGGCCGCGGGCCTCACCTGGGTCCCCTCGGGCGAGCCCTGCCGCGGCACCCCCGCGCTCGCCCTGGACGGCGAGGGCCGGGTGGCGCTCGCCGCGATCGGCGCGGACGGCAGCCTCCGCGTCACCCGGCAGAAGCCCGAGCAGGGGCTCGCCCTTGAGGCGTGGGCGACCGTCGGCACGCTCTGAGCCCGCCGCCCGGGTCACGGGCCCGTCCCGAACATACGGGTGGTGTCCCCAGGGCGCCCCCGCGGGTTTGGGCGCGGCGTCCGCGGTGATGCCCTACCCGAGAACGCACGCGAACGGGCGGACGCAGCGCGCCCGGACGGGGGGAGACCATGACCACGGACACACCGCGCACGCCCGGCCGGGCCCCCGCGCCCGGCGCCACGCGCCCCCACCACCTCGGCACCGGCATCGGCTGGCGCCCCGAGATCGCCGGCACCGTGGAGGCGCTCCCCGGCCTCGACTGGGTCGAGGTCGTGGCGGAGAACCTCTGCGGCCACCGGGACCACCTGCCCGCATCCCTGCGCCGCCTGCTCGACCGGGGCGTCACCGCCGTGCCGCACGGCGTCGGCCTCGGCCTCGGCGGCGCGGAGCGCCCCGACCCGGGCCGCCTCGCCCTGCTGGCCGAGCGCGCGGAGCTGCTCGGCGCGCCGCTCGTCACCGAGCACATCGCCTTCGTGCGGGCCGGCGGCGGTCCCACCGCGTCCGCGCCGCTCGAAGCCGGCCACCTGCTGCCGGTGCCCCGCACCCGGGACGCCCTGCACGTGCTGTGCGAGAACGTGCGCGTGGCGCAGGACAGCCTGCCCGTCCCGCTCGCCGTGGAGAACATCGCCGCCCTGGTCAACTGGCCGGGGGAGGAGATGACGGAGGGCCGGTTCCTCGCGGAACTCGTCGAGCGCACCGGCGTCCGGCTGCTCATCGACGTCGCCAACCTCCACACCAACCACGTCAACCGAGGCGAGGACCCCGCACGGGCGCTCGACGAACTGCCCGTCGAGGCCATCGCGTACGTGCACGTCGCGGGCGGGGTCGAGCGGGACGGCGTCTGGCACGACACCCACGCGCACCCGGTGACCCGGCCCGTGCTCGACGTGCTCGCCGAGCTGTGCTCGCGTGTCGCGCCGCCCGGCGTGCTGCTCGAACGCGACGACGACTTCCCGCCGGGCGGCGAACTCGCCCGGGAGGTCGAGGAGATCAGGGCCGTCGTCGGTGCGACAGGCAAGGGCGGCCCTGCCCTGCCGCTGCCCGCGGCCGTGGCACCCGCCCAGGACGAGGCCCGCGAGCGGGTCGCGCACGCGCAGACCGCGCTGCTGGCCGCCCTGGTGGCAGACGCCCCGGTGCCCGGGGGGTTCGACGCGCGACGCGTCGGCGTGCAGCGCCGAGCCCTCGCCGACAAGCGCGCGGCCACCGTCGCCCGCACCGCCCCCGAGCTGCCGGAGATACTCGGCGCCGCGTACCGTCCGCTGTTCCTCGCCTACGCGGCCGGCCGGCCGATGCGCGCCGGATACCGCAGGGACGCCCGCGACTTCGCCGCGCACCCGCTCGCCGCGCACGAGCCCGCGCGGCCCGCGGCGCGGCGCGCGCTGCACCTGTGGTGGCAGGAGCGGGCGGGCGCGCGCCCGCCGCGCCGCGCGACCCGCGACGTGCGGGCGGCCCGCGCGGCGCTCACCATCCGCTGAGCCGGGCCCGACGAGCACACTCCGCGCTCCTCCGCACGCCGGGAGCGGCCCCCCGGGTGGCCCGGCCGCGCATCGGGGTCACGCGCCACGACACCGGGGCGCCGCCCTTGGGAATGCCAGGCGCCGCTGTTCATGATCGCCTCCCCACTGCCCGAAGGGAACGCGATGAGAGCAGTTGTGAAGTACGGGACGCTGACCGCGCTCGGCTCCCTGGTCCTGTCCGCCGCCGTGGTCGCGCCCGCAGGCAGCGCGGACGCCGCGCGCGGGCCCGCCGGGTCGCCGCGTCCGCCGTACGAGCAGGCAGGCCTCGAAACCAGTGCGGACGCCGCCGCCCCGCTCGCCGCGCCGGAGACCCGCGGGGTCGTCATGGCGGCCCACCGCGCGGCCAGGGCGGGCATCGCCTTCGGCGCCTGCCCGAAGGAGGAGATGCTGCCGAAGCCCGTCACCTGCGGCACCGTGCGGGTGCCGCTCGACTACGCGCACCCCGAGGGCCGCACGATCGCCCTGACCGTCAGCCGGGTGCCCGCCACCGGCGTCGCGGCGAAGCGGCAGGGCGCGCTCGTCTACAACCCGGGCGGCCCCGGTGGCTCCGGCATGTCCTTCCCGATGGCGGGCGAGCTGCCGGAGTGGAAGAAGATCGCCGCGGCGTACGACCTGGTCGGCTACGCGCCGCGCGGAGTGGGACGCTCGGCGCCGCTGTCGTGCGAGAGCCCGGAGGAGTTCGCCAAGGCGCCGACCGACGCGCCCGAGCACCCCTCCCCGGCGTACAAGCGCGAGCGGATCGCCGAGGCGAAGGCGTACGCGGCGGGCTGCGCGAAGAACGCGGGCGACGCGCTGCCGTACTACACCTCGCTCAACAACGCCCGCGACCTCGACGTGCTGCGCGCCGCGCTCGGCCAGCGGAAGCTGACCTTCGTGGGCGCCTCGTACGGCACCTACTTCGGCGCGCTCTACGCGACGCTGTTCCCCTCGCACGTGCGGCGGATGGTCTTCGACTCGGCCGTCGACCCCGACCCCTCGCAGGTCTGGTACGGGAACAACATGGAGCAGTCGGCCGCCTTCGAGCGCCGCTGGGCGGACTTCCGCGCCTGGGTCGCGCAGCACGACGACGCCTACCGCCTCGGCAGCACCCCGGCCGCCGTGCAGCGCAGCTACGAGAAGGTCAGGGCGGACGTCGCGCGGCACCCCGCGGGCGGCAAGGTCGGCCCCGGGCAACTCCAGGCGGCGATGCTGTCCGCCGGCTACTACGACGACTACTGGGCGATGCGGGCCGCCGCCCTCTCCGCGTACCTCAAGGGCGACCCGAAGCCGCTGGCCGACCAGGCCGGCCCGCCCACGCTGCCGCTCGCGGCCCGCGACGCGGAGAACGAGAACGCCGTCTACACGGCCGTCGAGTGCAACGATGCGCCCTGGCCCACCCGTTGGCGCGACTGGGACCGCGACAACACCGAACTCGCACGCACCGCGCCCTTCGAGACCTGGGACAACGCCTTCATGAACCTGCCGTGCGCGTACTGGCCCGCGCCCCGGCAGCAGCCCCTCGACGTGCGGACCGCGCCGGGACAGCTGCCGCACACCCTGATCCTGGCCGCCGAGCGGGACGCGGCCACCCCGTACGCGGGCGCGCTCGACCTGCGGCGGCGGCTGGCGGGCGCCGCGCTGGTGACCGAGCGCGGCGCGGGCACGCACGGCATCGCGGGCGGCCCCAACGCCTGCGTCAACGGATACGTCGACGACTACCTGCTCACCGGCAGGACCCCGGAACACGGCGCGGCCGAGTGCGCCCCGCACGCCGCCCCGAACCCGGTGACGCTGCCCGGCGACCGGGCGCTGCCGCGGGTGCGCTGAGCCACCGTCCGCCCGCCGCGGGACACCCCGCGGCAGGCGGCCCCGGCGCTATGCCAGGCCGGCGACCAGGTCGGCGACCGACTTGCGGCGGCCCGTGAAGAACGGCACTTCGAGGCGCACGTGGCGGCGCGTCTCGGAGCCGCGCAGGTGGCGCATGAGGTCCACGATCCGGTGCAGTTCGTCCGCCTCGAACGCGAGGATCCACTCGTAGTCGCCGAGCGAGAACGACGCCACGGTGTTCGCCCGCACGTCCGGGTACTCGCGCGCCATCATGCCGTGCTCGGCGAGCAGCCTGCGGCGCTCGGAGTCCTCCAGCAGGTACCACTCGTACGACCGCACGAAGGGGTACACGCTGACGTAGTCGCGCGGCGTCTCGTCCGCGAGGAACGCCGGGATGTGCGACTTGTTGAACTCGGCGGGGCGGTGCAGCGCCATGTTCGACCAGACCGGTTCGAGGGCACGGCCGAGGCGCGTGCGGCGGAAGCGGTTGTAGGCGTCCTGGAGCTCGTCCGAGGTCTCCGCGTGCCACCAGATCATCACGTCGGCGTCGGCCCGCAGGCCCGAGACGTCGTAGGAGCCGCGCACCGTGACGTCCTTCGCGGCCAGCTGGTCGAAGAGGTCCTGGACCTCGTCCGCGTAGCCCGTACGGTCCTCGGGCAGGGCGTCCCGCAGCTGGAAGACGGACCACAGCGTGTAGCGGACGACGTCGTTGAGGTCCCGTGCCTTCTTGCCCGCGTTGGGGGCCTTCTCCGGAGAGGGTGAAGCAGTCATGCCGCCATTCTCGCGCGCCCCTCCCCCCGCCCCCGAGCAGGGGTGGTCCGCACCGGCGGGGCGCCCGCGCCGCGCGTCTGCTCAGGCGTCCTGCGGCCCGGCGGCCCCCGTGACACCGTCCGCCGCGCGCGCCGCGCTCGCGATCACCGCAGGCACGCCGACACCGTCGTACGCGGCCCCGCACACCGCGAGCCCCGGCAGCGCGGCGACCGCGTCCCTGATCCGCGCGACCCGCGCCCCGTGGCCCACCGGGTACTGCGGCAGGCCGCCCACCCAGCGGGTGACCCGGCTGGCCACCGGGCCCGCCGCGAGGCCGACCGCGTCGCCGAGGTCCCGCAGCGACGCGTCCACCAGCTCGCCGTCCTCGCGCTGGAGGTGCTCCTCCTCGCCGTAGCGGCCCACCGAGGTGCGCAGCACGAACAGGTCGGGCGCGGCCCTGTCGACCCACCCCCACTTGCGGGTCGAGAACGTCGACGCCTTGATCGTCCTGCCGTCCACGGGCGGCACGAGGAAACCGCTGCTGCCCTCGGGCAGCGAGACCACGTCCGCCCGCCGGAACGCCATCGTGACCAGCGCCATCGACGCGTACTCGATCTCCGCGAGCTCGGCCGACGCCTTCGGCGCGAGCTCGGCGAGGAGCGCGGAGGCCGACCAGGCGGGCGTGGCGAGCACGACGCCGTCGGCGCTGAGCACCTCCTGGTCGGTGCGCACGTGCCAGCCGTCGGCGGCCCGCGAAAGGCCGAGGACCGGCGTGCGGGTGCGGATGCCGCCGCCCTGCGCCCTCACGGCGTCCGCGACGGCACCGGGCAGCCGTCCGATGCCGCCCTCGATCCCGGCGAACACCGGCCCGCCCGACGGCAGCGACACGCCCGCAGGCGCGGGCGCCGCGGGCGCCGCCTGGAGCGAGCGCACCGCGTCGAGGAGCGACCCGTGGCGCCGGGCCGCCGCGTACAGCTGCGGCACCGCCGCGCGCATCGAGATGCGGTACGCGTCGCCCGCGTACACCCCGCCGAGCAGCGGCTCCACCAGCCGGTCCACGACCTCCCGGCCGAGCCGCTGCGCCACGTAGGCGCCGACCGCGACGTCCTCGCCGACGTCGCCCGGCGGCAGCGAGCGCTCCTCGGCGATCCTGGCGAGGCCCTCGGGCGAGAGCAGGTCCGCGAGGACCGCGGGGTCGCCCGGCACGCCCATCACGTGCCCCTTCGGCATGGGGCGCAGCGCGCCGCGGGTCCACACCGAGGACGTCGTCGCGTTCGGCGAGGTGAGCAGGCCGCCGAGGCCGACCGCGCGGGCCAGTTCGACGCCCTCGGGGCGGCGGGCCAGCATCGACTCGGCGCCCAGGTCGACGCCGACGCCCGCGATCTCGCCCCCGTGCAGCTTGCCGCCGAGCCGGTCGCTGCCTTCGAGGACGGTGACGGAGGCGCCCGAGGCCAGCAGCCGGTGGGCGGCGGCGAGCCCCGCGATGCCGCCTCCGACGACCACGACACGCCCGGGAGAGGTGCCAGGGAGGTGTCCGCTGTGCCTGTGCTGCGTGCTCGACTCCATGGCGCACACTCTCTCAAACGCGGGCCGCCCGCGGTGCGCCGCGTAGCGTGCTGTCGGCCCGGACCACGGGCGGCACACGGCGGCGAAGGGGAGTGCGGTGGCAGCGGAGCGCATGGTGGTGGTCGGCGGGGACGCGGCGGGCATGGCGGCCGCGTCGCAGGCACGCAGGCTGAAGGGGCCCGACCGGCTGGAGATCGTGGCGTTCGAGCGCACCGGCTTCACCTCGTACTCCGCCTGCGGTATCCCCTACTGGGTCGCCGGCGACGTCTCGGACCGGGACGCGCTGGTGGCGCGCACCCCGCACGAGCACGCGGAGCGCGGCATCGACCTCAGGATGCGCACCGAGGTCACCGAACTCGACGTGGCGGGGCGGCGGGTGCGCGCCCGGGAGCTGGAGACCGGCAGGGAGTACTGGACCGGCTACGACAAGCTCGTCCTCGCGACGGGCGCGAGCCCGCTGCGCCCGCCGCTGCCCGGCATCGACGCGCCGGGCGTGCACGGCGTGCAGACCCTCGACGACGGCCAGGCGCTCCTCGACACGCTGGCGCGGACGAAGGGCCGGCACGCCGTCGTCGTCGGCGCGGGGTACATCGGCGTCGAGATGGCGGAGGCGCTGGTGCGCCACGGCTACGAGGTCACCGTCGTGCACCGCGACGAGCAGCCGATGTCGACCCTCGACCCGGACATGGGGCGGCTGGTGCACGAGGCGATGACCGGCATGGGCATCACGGTGGTCGGCGGCCAGGCCGTGACGGAGATCAGGACGGGCGAGGGAGGCCGGGCCTGCGCCGTGGTGACGCGCGACGCCGCGTACCCGGCGGACGTGGTGGTGCTCGGCATCGGCGTCCGCCCCCGCACCGGGCTCGCGCGCGCCGCGGGCCTGCCGCTCGGCGACTCCGGCGGGCTGCTGACCGACCTGTCGATGCGGGTGCGCGGCTACGAGGAGATCTGGGCGGGCGGCGACTGCGTCGAGGTCCTCGACCTGGTCTCGGGCCGCACCCGGCACATCGCGCTCGGCACGCACGCCAACAAGCACGGCCAGGTCATCGGGGCCAACGCGGGCGGCGACTACGCGACGTTCCCCGGCGTGGTGGGCACCGCGGTCAGCAAGGTGTGCGACCTGGAGATCGCGCGCACGGGCCTGCGGGAGAAGGACGCGCACGCGGTGGGGCTGCGGTTCGAGACGGTGACCGCGCAGTCCACCAGCCGGGCCGGCTACTACCCGGGCGCCGAGCCGATGACGGTGAAGATGACCGCGGAGCGGCGCACCGGCCGGCTGCTCGGTGTGCAGATCGTGGGCCGCGAGGGCGCAGGGAAGCGGGTGGACGTGGCAGCGGTCGCGCTGACGGCGGGCATGACGGTGGAGCAGATGAACGCCCTGGACCTCGGCTACGCGCCCCCGTTCTCGCCGGTGTGGGACCCCGTCCTGGTGGCGGCGCGCAAGGCGGCGAAGCAGATCCGCACGGCCGACTGAGCGCGGCGGCACGACCGGACGGCGCGGGGAGCAGCCCCAACAGGGCCGCCCGCGCGGTGTGTTGACGCACGGTCGGCGATCGGCGCCGGCGCTCTGGCGCGGTCCGGCCGCCCCGGCCCCGGGGAACGGACGGCGCCCGCCCCCTTGACGGCCACTTTGGTCTAGTCCAACTATGGTCTGCGCGTCGCCGGTTGGCCCCACCCTCCGGCCGGCGCGTTCCTTCGGCCTCCCCACAGCCAGTGAAAGGGCATCACCATGCGCAGACTCCGCCGTGCCGCCACCGCCCTCGCCGCCACCGCCCTCGCCGCCTCCGCCGCCGTCGCCGCGGGCGGCGCCGCCTCCGCCGCGCCCGCCGCGGGCTCGCCCACCTTCGCCCCGTACACCGACATGTCGAACGGTCAGGAGGGGCTCCTCGACACCGCGATCACGCAGCACGGGGTGAAGACCTTCACCGCCGCCTTCGTCATCGGCGCGGGCTGCGACGCGATCTGGGGCGACACGCTGCCCGTCGGCGGCGACTCCTTCACCGACCCGCTGATCAAGAAGGCGCAGGACGAGGGTGCCTCCGTCATCGTCTCCAACGGCGGTGCCGCCGGCTACCCGCTGGGCTGGACCTGTACCGACGAGAACGCCATCAAGGCCGGGTACCAGAAGATCATCGACTCCTACGGCGTGAACTCCCTCGACTTCGACATCGAGGGCGGGGCCGTCGCCGACCAGACCTCCGCCACCCGCAACTGGACCGTGATGAAGGAGCTGAAGGCCGCCAACCCGGGCCTGACCGTCTCCGCCACCCTGCCCGTCCTGCCCAGCGGCCTCACCCAGGACGGCGTCAACATCCTCAAGTCCGCCAAGAGCGCGGGCCTCAAGCTCGACGTCGTCAACGCCATGACGATGGACTACTACCAGGGCGACCAGGACATGGGACAGGCCGCCATCAAGGCGGGACAGGCGACCCTGGCGCAGATGCAGTCCGTCGACTCCAGCTACAGCTATGCCAACCTCGGCATCACGCCCATGATCGGCACCAACGACGACGGCTCCACCTTCACCCTCGCCGACGCCGCCACCGTCAAGAACTGGGCCGCGAGCAACGGCGTGGGACGGCTGTCCCTGTGGTCCGTCAACCGCGACCAGGCGTGCGCGGGCGGCAGCGGCGGCGGCGCCTCCTCCACGTGCAGCGGCGTCAGCCAGAACCAGCTCGCCTTCACCGACGCCCTCAAGTGAACGGGCCGCTGCGCCTCCCCTGAACCCCGCGCACCCCCACCCACCCCCGCGTTCCGCACCCGCGGCCGGACGGCCTCCGTCCGGCCGCGGGCACGCGCGGGTCCCGGCTCAGCGCTCCGTGCGCGCGTGGACGAACTCGACAAGCCGGGTCAGCGCGTCGGGGTCCGTCGTCGGCAGCACGCCGTGGCCCAGGTTGAACACGTGCCCCTCAAGGCCTGCCGCAGCGTCGAGCACCGACTGTGCCTTCGCCTCGACCGCGGCGGACGGCGCGAAAAGCACCGTGGGGTCGAGGTTCCCCTGGAGCGCCCGGCCCGGACCGACCCGCCGGGCCGCCTCGTCCAGCGGTACCCGCCAGTCGACGCCCACCACGTCGGCGCCCGCCTCGCCCATCGGGCCGAGGAGTTCGCCCGTGCCCACCCCGAAGTGGATGCGCGGCACGCCGTACGGCGCCACCTCGGCGAACACCTTCGCCGACGCAGGCATCACATGGCGCCGGTAGTCCTCGGGCGACAGCGCTCCCGCCCACGAGTCGAACAGCTGGACCGCGCTCGCGCCCGCCTCGATCTGCACCCGCAGGAACGCGCCGGTGATCGCGGCGAGCCGGCCCA
This sequence comes from Streptomyces tremellae, assembly GCF_039540215.1. Classification (NCBI taxonomy): domain Bacteria; kingdom Bacillati; phylum Actinomycetota; class Actinomycetes; order Kitasatosporales; family Streptomycetaceae; genus Streptomyces; species Streptomyces tremellae. The sequence continues at coordinate 3,764 of NZ_BAABEP010000001.1, read as the reverse complement.
CCAGGTCCGACCAGAGCGCCGGGTCGCCGTACATCATCGCCTTGGTGCGCTCGTACGTCCGCGAGGGACCGCCCTCGATCAGGTAGCTGGCGAGCGTGAACGGCGCGCCCGCGAAGCCGATGAGCGGGGTCGCGCCGAGCTCGGCCGTGAGCAGGCCGACCGCCTCGGTGACATACGGGACGTCGTCGGGGGTGAGCGGACGCAGCCTGTCCAGGTCGGCGCGGGTGCGCACCGGCTCGGCGACGACCGGGCCTACGCCGGGCTTGATGTCGAGGTCGAGGCCGATGGCCTTGAGCGGCACGACGATGTCGCTGAAGTAGATGGCCGCGTCCACCTTGTGGCGGCGCACCGGCTGGAGCGTGATCTCCTTGACCAACTCGGGCCGCATGCACGACTCCAGCATCGGCACGCCCTCGCGGACCTTCAGGTACTCGGGCAGCGAGCGCCCCGCCTGACGCATGAACCAGACCGGGGTGTGCGGGGTGTCCTCACGTCTGCACGCCCGCAAAAAGGCCGAATCGGACACGGCGGTCTGCGTGGTCTGCTGGCCCGAGGGGCGGCGCTCTGTGCTCACGCCCAGAATCTTCGCATGTGCGGCCAAGCCGGGGGCCCGGCACGGGTGTCCCTCCCTGCGCGCGGGCCGTGTTCGGCCTAGTCTTCCCCGCATGGCCGCGGCTCAGGGACAGTTCTCCGATCATTCGAACAACGCAGGTGGCACGGACGGTTCGCCCGGCGCGGCGCTACCGCCGCCGTTCCGGCTCGCGGTCGAGGCGCTGCGCGGGGCGCGGCTGCGTCCGGAGATCGAGATCGAGCCGACGCGGCCGCCGCAGCGGCTCGCCCCGCACGCGTACGCGCTGGAGGCGACGGTCGTCGACGGTGAGGACGACCTGGCCGACGGCCGCCTCGTGCTGCTGCACGACCCGGCGGGGCACGAGGCCTGGAACGGCACCTTCCGGCTCGTCACACTGGTCCGCGCGGAGCTGGAGCCCGAGATGGCGGTGGACCCGCTGCTGCCCGAGGTGTCGTGGTCCTGGCTGACGGGCGCCCTGGAGGCGCGCGGCCTGACGTACGGGGAGCCGAGCGGCACCGTCACACGCGCGGGCTCGCACTACTTCGGCGGACTCGCGGAGCGCCGTCCCAGCAGCCAGATCGAGATCAGGGCGTCCTGGACGCCCCGCGAGGGGCACGGCGGCGCCCCGGACTCGGTGGCCCACCTGGCCGCCTGGTGCGACCTGCTCTGCCAGATCGCGGGCCTGCCGCCCGCCCCCGGTTCCGGTGCGGCGTCCGCGGGCGCCGAGGGCGGTTCCGGTGGGGGAGTGGTGTCCCTGCCGCAGCGGCGCGGGCCGCAGGCGCCCTGACGCTCCGCCGACCGCCCGCCTGACGGCCCCGACCGGTGCCCGGGCCCCTCCCACCAGGGGCTCAGATGCCGGACACTCGATCGACTGTCCGAATTGCACCAATTGTTACTCACTAGATCGTGATCTTTCCCTAAAGGCGGATGCGCGAGCTGCCGAAGAGGTCAGTGACCCTGTCACCCACGGTTCGCCCCGGCACACTCCCCCCGGCCGGCCCGTCCCGCACCTTCCCCTCAGGAGGTTTGGTGTCCGTTCTCCTCGAACAGCCCGCAAGCCTGAACGCCTACCGCCCGAACAAGCCGACGGCGATGGTGGTCGTCGCGGACCCGCGCGTCCGCTCCACCGTCACCCGCCACCTGTGGGCCCTCGGGGTGCGCGACGTCATCGAGGCGTCCTCCATCGCGGAAGCCCGCCCCCGCGTCGCAAGCCCGCGCGACATCTGCGTCGCCGACGTCCACCTGCCTGACGGCTCCGGCCTCACGCTGCTCTCCGAGACCCGCGCGGCGGGCTGGCCCAACGGGCTCGCCCTCTCCGCCGCCGACGACATCGGCGCCGTGCGCAACGCCCTCGCGGGCGGGGTCAAGGGCTATGTCGTCACCGGTACCCGCACCAACATCGGCCACCCCTCGCGCCCCGGCGCCGCGCCGATCGGTGCAGGCGGCAGGATGCACCGCCGCCCGCCGGGCGCCCCCGGCGGCCCCGGTCACCCCGGCGGCTACCGCGAGCTCTCAGGCCGCGAGGTCGAGGTCCTCCGGCTGGTCGCGGAGGGCCAGTCGAACAAGGCCATCGGCGTCTCCATGGGTTTGTCGGCGCTGACCGTCAAGAGCCACCTCGCGCGCATCGCCCGCAAGCTCGGCACGGGCGACCGCGCGGGCATGGTCGCAGTCGCCCTGCGCACCGGCATCATCCACTGATCCCGGGAAGCGCAGGTGCCTGCGGGCCCGGCCGCCCGCCGACGGAACGTTCCGTCGGCGGGCGGCTCTGTTTCACGGATACCCTTGACAGGTGACCGACGCCCAAGAGACCGCAGCAGACCCGGACCTGCGCACCACGGGGGACCCGCGGCGAGAACCGTGGGAGTCGCAGCCCCCGGACGGTGTCACCCCGGCGCCGACCCCCTTGCTCGAACCGCGGGAGGGCATCCCGCCCGTCGTGGCCGACGAGGAGGCACTCGCCGAGGTCGTGGCCGCGTTTGCCGCGGGCAGCGGCCCGGTCGCCGTGGACGCGGAGCGCGCCTCCGGCTACCGCTACGGGCAGCGCGCCTACCTGGTCCAGCTGCGGCGCGCGGGCGCGGGCACGGCGCTGATCGACCCGGTCGGCTGCCCCGACCTCACCGCGCTCGACAAGGCGATCGGCGACGCCGAGTGGATCCTGCACGCTGCCACCCAGGACCTGCCGTGCCTGCGGGAGATAGGCATGCGCCCCGCCCGGCTGTTCGACACCGAGCTCGCGGGCCGGCTCGCCGGCTACCCGCGGGTCGGGCTCGGCGCCATGGTCGAGACCGTCCTCGGCTACGCCCTGGAGAAGGGGCACTCCGCCGTCGACTGGTCGACCCGCCCACTGCCCGAGCCGTGGCTGCGCTACGCGGCGCTCGACGTGGAACTCCTCGTCGACCTGAGGGATGCGCTGGAGAAGGAGCTGGACCGGCAGGGCAAGCTCGACTGGGCCCTCCAGGAGTTCCACGCCATCGCCACCGCGCCGCCGGCCCCGCCGCGCAAGGACCCCTGGCGCCGTACCTCCGGCATGCACAAGGTGCGCAGACGTCGCCAGATGGCGGTCGTGCGCGAGCTGTGGACGGCCCGCGACCGGATCGCGCAGCGCCGCGACGTCTCCCCGGGCAAGGTGCTCGGCGACGCCGCGATCGTGGAGGCGGCGCTCGCGCTCCCGCCCAACGTGCACGCCCTCAGCGCGCTGCCCGGTTTCGGGCACCGCACCGGCAAGCGGCAGCTCGAACAGTGGCAGGCGGCCGTGGACCGCGCCCGTGCCCTGTCCGAGCGCGAGCTGCCGCAGCCGGGGCAGGCGCTTCAGGGCCCGCCCCCGCCGCGTTCCTGGGCCGACAAGGACCCGCAGGCGGCGGCGCGGCTCTCGGCCGCGCGGGCCGCGGTGACGGCCCTCGCCGAGGAGCTGCACCTCCCGCAGGAGAACCTGATCACGCCGGACACCGTGCGCCGGCTGTGCTGGGAGCCCCCCGCGCCCGCCACCGCCGAGGCGGTGGCGGAGGCCCTGCGCGGGTACGGCGCGCGGCCCTGGCAGGTGGAGCTGGTGACGCCGCTGCTGGTCGACGCGGTGGCGGCGGGCTGAACCGCCCCGCGCGGCGGCCCGCATCGCGGCCCCGCCGCCGCCGGCCCGCCCTGTGACCGCGCCGCCCGCCGGCGCCGCTGCCCCATCTGCGCCTGGACGCGGCGCAGA